>DAIOGQ010000033.1:0-20937 GCA_036745175.1 Kineosporiaceae bacterium | reverse complement strand
CGATCGTGCCCCAGGCGCGCTCGTACTGCGCGCGCTTCTTGGACAGGATGAGCCGACCCTCCTTGTCCTCCTTCTGGAGGACAAGGGCCTCGATCTCGTCACCGACGCTGACGACCTCACCGGGGTCGACGTCGTGCTTGATCGAGAGCTCGCGGGAGGGGATGACCCCTTCGGTCTTGTAGCCGATGTCGAGCAGGACCTCGTCCCGGTCGACCTTGACGATCGTCCCGGCGACGATGTCACCGTCGTTGAAGTACTTGATCGTCTCGTCGATCGCGGCGAGGAAGTCCTCGGCGCTGCCGATGTCGTTGACGGCGACCTGGGGAGTGGTCGTCTGCTCGGTCGTGCTCGCGGTCATGAAGGGGGGGCTCCGATGCGGACAGGTGTCGTATTGGACTGGACAGGGGACGGGCGGTCGGCACACGCGCCGCGTGCGGTCCAGGCGGGCCCCGCGTCGGTGGTGGCCTGCAGACCCGGAGACCGGGTCGCGCGTCAGGCGGCCAGACGGAACAAGGCAAACACAAGTCCGCGCACCCAGCGTGCGCCGCCGTCACACTACCGGCTCGTCGCAGTGCCGGTCAAAGCGCCCTGAACGTCCGCCGCGTCTGACGGGACCTGGCCGCGGACCGGCAGGATGGGCCGGTGCGGGACGACGGGTACGACGACGCATACCCCGACGCGGACCCCGACGCGGACCCCGACGCGGACCCCGACGCGGACCCCGACGACGGGTTCGTCGAGACGGCGGCGCGCGGCGTCTCGGCGGCCGGCTACCGGGCCGCCGGCGTCGAGGAGACGGTGCGGGCGAACCGCGCGTGGTGGGACAGCGCGACGGACGGGTACCTCGACGAGCACGGCGCCTTCCTCGGACCGGACGGGTTCGTCTGGTGCCCCGAGGGCCTCACCGAGGACGACGCCCGGCTGCTCGGCGACCCGGCCGACCTCGTCGGACGGCGCGTCCTCGAGATCGGCTGCGGCGCCGCGCAGTGCTCCCGGTGGGTCGCCGCACACGGCGGGGTCGCGGTCGGTCTCGACCTGTCCGGCGCCATGCTCGGCCGGGCCCGCGAGCTCGGACGCCGTCCGGGCGCCCCTGCGGTCGCCGGACTCGTGCAGGCCGACGCACGGCACCTGCCCTTCGCCGACGCCTCGTTCGACCTCGCGTTCAGCGCGTACGGCGCCGTTCCCTTCGTCGCCGACCCGGACACCGTCATGGCAGAGGTGGCACGCGTCCTGCGGCCCGGCGGCCGCTGGGTGTTCGCGACCTCGCACCCGGTCCGGTGGGCCTTCCCCGACGACCCGGGCGAGGGCGGGCTCGAGGTGACCCGCTCCTACTTCGACCGGACGCCGTACGTCGAGGAGGACGACCGGGGCGGGGTCGTCTACGCCGAGCACCACCGCACGCTCGGCGACCGGGTGCGCGACGTCGTCGCGGCGGGGCTCGAGATCACCGACCTCGTCGAGCCGCAGTGGCCCGACGGCCACGACCGCGTCTGGGGCGGCTGGAGCCCGCTGCGGGGCCGGCTGCTGCCGGGCACCGCGATCCTGGTGACCCGGCGGCGTCTGCCGCACCCCGGCTAGCCGCAGCGGGCAGGCCCGCCGTCAGCGGACGTCGTCCGCCGGCGCCTGGACCCCGCGCACGTCGACGGTGTCCGGGTGCCCGGCCGCGTCGACGTCGAGCGCCCGCCGGGCGCGCCCGCCCGGCTGCCGGCGGGCCGATCCGAGGAGGACCAGGCCGCCGACCACGAGGAAGAGCCCGAGGCCGCCGGCCCCGGCCGGGATGAGCGTGCGCAGCGAGAACAGCTGGCCCTTGGCGTCCTTCGCGTCCTGGGTCGCCTTGTCCTGGGTCTCCTGCGTCCAGCCGATCGACGTCTCGAAGATCGTCAGGAGGTCGGTGCCGGCGGCGTCCTGGAGGGTCTGCTTGGGTGCCTCGCGCCCGAAGACGATGATCCCCGAGGTCGGCTCGACCCAGACCTCACGGGTGTTCGTGTACATGACCGTCGTGTCGACGACCTCGGTCGGCGGCGCGCCGACGAGCGATCCGGGGACGGCCGCCTCGCGCAGCGGCGTCGCCGGGATCTTCTGCACGAAGTGGTAGACGTCGAGGCCGTTGCGGCGCTCCTGCGCGGCGAACTCCATCGGGAACGCGCGCGCGGCCGTGCTGTCCCAGTAGCTGTACGAGCCCTTCCGGGTGTCGAACGGGAACTTGAGCATGACGCCCTGGTGACGCACGGCCGGATCGCCGCCGAGCTCCTCGCCGCAGCAGTTCACCGCGGCGGCCGTGACCCGGTCGAGCGCGATCGTCTCGCTCGTCACGTTGATGACGTTGCCCTCGGTGTCGGTGAGGATGTTCGTCGTCTTCCAGACGGCGACGTCGTCGCTGCGCCCGGACGTCGTGGCGGCGGCGACGTCGCCCCGGACCTCGCGGCGCGCCTTGAACGTGAGCCCCTCGCGGACGGTCAGCGAGCCCTGGTCGAGGACCTTCGACCGCCCGTCGGACTGCGACAGGCTCTGGCCGGACTGGTCGAGCGGCACCCGGACGGCGCGGGGCTCGACGTAGGTCTTGACCGTCAGCGCGAGGACGGCCAGGAAGACCCCGATCCCGACGAGGATGAGCGCAGCGGTCCGGCGCATCGTGTCCCTCCGACACTCGTGCGGCGGACGTCGGCGTCCTCCGCTGGCGGTGAAGCGTACTGCGGCGGCGACCGGCACCACATCACCTCTGCGTGCGACCCTCCCGCGACTTTCGGCGACGAAGGGTCAGTAGATGATGACCCTGCGTCACTCGCGTTCCCTGGCCGGCGCATTCTCCGCCGCCGTGGCTGCGGAGCGTGCCCGGACCTCTAGACTCCCGCAGGATCCGGACCGGAAGGGGGTGTCGCGTGAGCCTTCTCGACGACGGACGTCGCCACGTCCTGCTCCTCAACCGGCGCGACACGACGCACCCCGAGGGCGGCGGCTCCGAGGTCTTCCTCGAGCGGACCGCGGCCCGGCTCTGCGACCTCGGCTGGCGGGTCACCGTCGTGTGCGCCCGGCACCCCGGCTCCCCCGCGCTGGAGCACCGCGACGGCGTCCGGGTCGTCCGGTCCGGCGAAGGCCTCGGCCTCTACACCCGGACGGCGCTCGCGATGCTGCTCGGGCGGTTCCGCCCCGTCGACGTCGTCGTCGACGTCCAGAACGGGATGCCGTTCTGCTCCCCGCTGTTCACCAGGACGCCGGTCGTGAACCTCGTCCATCACGTGCACCGCGAGCTCTGGCCGGTGATCTTCCCCCCGGCGCTCGCGAGGGTCGGCTGGTTCGCCGAGTCCGTCGTCGGCCCGCGGGTGTACCGCGGACGGCCGTACGTGGCGGTCTCCGACGCGACCCGCGCCGAGCTCGTCGGGCTCGGGGTCGCGGCCGAGGACATCACCGTCGTGCACAACGGCACCGACGTCCGGCCGGTGCCGGGCCGGCAGCGGTCCGAGCGGCCGACGATCCTCGCGGTGAGCCGGCTCGTCCCGCACAAGCGGCTCGAGCTGGCCGTCGAGGCCGTCGCGGCGCTGCGCACCCGGGTGCCCGACGTCCGGCTCCTCGTCGCGGGCACCGGCTACTGGGAGCAGCATCTTCGTGACCGCGTCGAAGCGCTCGGCGTGCGCGACCACGTGGAGCTGCTCGGCTGGGTCGACGAGGCGGACAAGCACCGGCTCATGGCGCAGGCCTGGGTCATGGCGATGCCCTCGCTCAAGGAAGGCTGGGGGCTGTCCGTCATCGAGGCCGCGGCGCACGGGACGCCGACGGTGGCCTTCCACGACGCCGGCGGGCTGTCCGAGAGCGTCGTCGACGGTGAGACGGGGCTGCTCGTGCGCGGCGGCTCGTCGGACTTCACCGACGCGCTGGGACGGCTCCTGCTCGACGGCGACCTGCGGGCGCGGATGCGCGGCCCGGCGGTCGCGCACGCGCTCGGCTTCACCTGGGAGGCGACGGCGCACGCGCTCCACGGCGTCCTCGAGGACGCGGTGGGGGCCGGCTGCCTCGTCGCGGCCTGCCCCCGGCACACGGCGACAGCGCCGGTGGCCGCCGACGACGTCGCCTGACCTCAGGGCGTCCGGCCGCCCGCGGACACCGGACGCCGCCGTCCGCGGACACCGGCGCCGTCAGGGACAGCCGTCAGGGCGTGTCGTACGAGGGGTTCTGGACAGCGCTGAGGTCGATCGGCGTGGAGGCCTCGGGAGCGATGCTGCCCGTGAGGCCCACCCCCGCCACGGCGCCGAGCAGGCCGCCGATCGCACCGGCGACGACGACCGCGACGGCGGTCGCGGCGAGGCCGGCTCCGGCCCGGCGGGTGTCACTCATGCGGCGCACCCTAGCAGCCACGGTGGCGCTGCGACATGACCCGACCGGCGGTCGGGCGACCGGTGTCGCGCAGCGTCAGACCGGCCGGCGGCGGCGTCCCGGGCCGCCGCGGACCGCCGCGCCGAGCGACCACGTCGCGAGCACGGCCGCGACCGTGAGACCGACGGCCTGCACCGCGGCGCGGCCCGGCGGCAGGCCCTCGGCCGCGGCGGGCCGGTCGGTCGCGTCCGGCAGTCGGTAGAGGTCGAGGTCCGCGGTCCGGACGGCGGCCGGGGTCCCCGTGAAGCGGTCGACGACCTCGTCGGACCCCGGCTGCCCTCGGTGCACGAGCGCGTACCGGAACCCCAGCGCCGACAGGCCCGTCGGCAGCGCGCCGTCGCCCGACGCGACGGGGTCGTCGGCGCCGGTGCCGGACGGCCCGAGCAGGCGCAGCACCGCGGCCGCCCGCGGGTCCTCCCCCGCGACCGTCACCCGGCGCAGCGGCAGCCGGTCGTCGAGCACCACCGGTCGGTCGGTGATCCGTTGTGCGGGGTCGAGGACGACCCGGGCGTCGTTCCAGGCGAACCGCCGGTAGGGCGCCCAGGGAAGGACGACGACCGACCCGGGCTCCGGGTCCGCGTCGAGCGTGCGGCGGACCGTGGACCACGACGCCGGGTAGGTCGCCGGGGCGAGCCGCCCGGACGCCCCGAGCGCGAGGCTCGGCAGCAGCGCGACGGGCAGCACCGCCGCGGCGACCCCGACGGCGGGTCCGAGGCGCAGCGGCGCGACCGCGCAGCGGGCCCGGTCGAGGCCGACCGCAGCGAGCAGCCCGACGAGCAGGACCCACGGCGCGAGCAGCTTCTGGCTGTCGCGGAGCAGCCCCCCGCCGGGCACGCCCGCGACGACGGCGGTGAGCAGGACCCGCCCCGGCGGCGTCGCGAGGAGGGCCGGCACGGCGAGCCCGGCGAGCCCGGCGACCGAGACCGCCCGGCCGGCCGGACCGGACCGCCACAGCACCGGGCCGCCGGCCAGCACGACGGCGACGACACAGGCCAGCGCGGCCGTCGCGAGGACGACGTTGCCGCGTTCCGGCGGCACCACGGCGGCGTTCCAGATCCCGCCGAGCGTCGCCAGGCTGCCGAGCGTTCCGAGCGGACCGTCCGGCGCCGGGGCGAACGCTGCGACGCCCGCCGGGTCGCTCGGCAGGCCGCCGGGCCGAAGGACGACCGGCAGCACCCACGGCAGGCTGACCCCCGCGACGAACGCGACGTGGCGGGCCGCGGCACCGGCCGTCCGCCGGCCACCGGCCAGCAGGACGACGAGGACCGGCGCGGCGAGCAGGACGGTGGCGTTCCCGCCGCCGAGCGCTGCAGGCACGGTCCACGCGCAGAGCCGGGCCGCAGCGCCGGGAGCCTGCGCGACGACGTCCACCGCCGCGGCGACGGCCCAGGGCAGGGCCGCGAAGCCGAGCAGCAGCGCCCACTGCCCGAGGACGAGCCGCTCGGCGAGGAACGGGCTCCACACGTAGACGAGGCCGGCCGCGACGCACGCGGTCCGCGAGCAGCCGGTGAGCGACCGCGCGAGCCGGCCGGCACCGACGACAGCGAGGCCGACGACGGCGGCGAGGATCGCCTTCTGGACGAGGTCGGCGGGGGCGAGCCACGACAGGGCCACGACGAGAAGGTCGCTCGGGACGGCGCGGGGGGCGCCGCCGTCCGTGCCGAGCACCCGCGCCGCGAGCGGCGGGTCGGGCACGACGACCATGTCGTAGGACAGGACATAGCCTCGGCGGCCCAGGACCGGCCCCAGGACGGCGAGCGTCGCGCCGGTGGCGGCGGTGACCAGGGCCACGGTCGCCGGCCGGCCGGGCCGCGGGCCGGGGCTGCGGGCGAGCTCCTCGGTCGTGGGGCCGGGCTGTGGTCGCACCCGCTGCCTCACTCCTCGAGTCGCTTCCACGGTCCCCACCGGCGGGCTACCGTGCGCGGGTGCCGTCCCGGACCGCCGGCGTCGCCGCGGCAGGCGCGGCCCGGCTCGCCCACCGTCCCGCCCTCGACGGGCTGCGTGCCCTCGCGGTCGTCGCGGTGCTGCTCCATCATGCCCGGATCCCCGGCGTGCGGGCCGGGTTCGTCGGCGTCGACGTCTTCTTCACGCTCTCGGGCTTCCTCATCACGAGCCTGCTCCTCGTCGAGCACCGGCGGACGGGGCGGGTCGCGCTCGGCGCGTTCTGGCTCCGACGGGCGCGGCGGCTGCTCCCGGCGCTGTTCGCGGTCGTCCTCGCCGTCTCGCTGACGAGCCCGTTCTGGATGGACCCGGTGCCCCGGTCGGCGCTCGTCGGCGACGGTCTCGCAGCCGTGTTCTACGTCGCGAACTGGCGCGCCGTGGCGGGCGGGACCGACTACTTCGCAGGGTTCGGGCCGCCGTCCGCGCTCGCGCACACGTGGTCGCTGTCGGTCGAGGAGCAGTTCTACGTCGTCTGGCCGCTCGTCGTCGCGGCCGCCGCAGCCGTCGGGGCCCGGCTCCGCCCGCTGCGTCGGTCGGCACCGGCGCTGCTCGTCGGCGTTGCCGTCGCGAGCGCGCTCCTCACGGTGCGGCTCGCGCACGCAGACCCGATGCGAGCCTTCTACGGGACCGACTCCCGGGCGCAGGAGCTGCTGCTCGGAGCCGCGCTCGGCGTGCTGGCGGTGCGCCACGGCTGGTGGGACGCTCCGGCGGCGGCCACCGGTCGGCGGACCGGGCGGGCCCTCGACCTCCTCGGGGCCGCCGGTCTCGTCGGGCTCGGGCTCGTCGTCGGTCTCGTCGTCGACCCCGCCGGGTGGGCGGCGTCCGGCGGGTTCGCGGTCACCGCGGTGCTCACGGCGGCTGTCCTCGCCGCGGTCGCCGGGCCGGCGACCGGGCGGGTCGCCGCACTGCTGTCGTGGCGCCCGCTGGTCGCCGTCGGCGTCGTCTCCTACGGGGTCTACCTGTGGCACTGGCCGGTCTACCTCGTGCTCGACCCGGTCCGGACGCGGCTCGACGACGGCGGAGCCGACGACGTCCTGCTCACCGGGCTCCGGCTCGGCGTCACCGGGCTCCTCGCCGCGCTCTCGTACCGCTTCGTCGAGCAGCCGGTGCGGAGCGCCGACTGGGAGCGGCGGGACCGGGCCCTGAGGTCGATGGCGCTGCCGGGTGCGGTGACCGCATGCGTCGCGGCGCTCGTCCTCACCGCGGTCGTCGCCCCGGTGGCCGACGAACGCGTCCTCGCGGCCGGGCCGACGCTGCCGACCATGACGACGGCCGCAGCGCGGAGCGCCCGGCCGGCGGACCAGCCGGGTCCGCCCGCCACGCCGGCGACCGGGCTCCCGTCCTCCGGGCCACCGGCGGCCGGACCGCGACGGGTCTTCGTCCTCGGCGACTCGACGGCCTTCAACCTCCACGCGCAGTTCCGCCCGTCGCTGCCCGGCGTCGAGGTGTCGGGCAGCACCCAGCTCGGCTGCGACCTGCTCGGTGGGGAGCTCGTGGCGGGCGGCGTCCGGCTCGGGGACGTCCCGGGCTGCGGCCGGTGGCCCGCGACCTGGCGCGACCAGGTCGCCGCCGCCCGGCCGGACTCGGCGGTGCTCGTCCTCGGCAACGGCCTGCTCTTCGACCGCGTGCTCGACGGCCGGACCGTGCGCTTCGGCGGCCCGGACTACGAGCGGCGGTTCCTGCGCTGGCTCGACGCCACGGTGGCGGCGCTCGCGGCCTCGTCCGGGCGGGTCTACGTGACCGACGTGCCGTGCTTCCGCAAGCGGGACACCGGGCTCGACGCCACGGCGGACGTCGTCAACGACGCGGGCCGCCAGCACCTGGTGAACCGGCTCGCCCGCGAGCACCTGGCGGGTCGGCCGGGCGTCGAGGTGCTCGGGCTGCGCGCCGCCGTCTGCCCCGGCGACCGGTACGTCGCGCGGCTCGACGGCACGACGCTGCGCACCGACGGCCTGCACTGGTCGCGGGACGGCGCGCGCGTCGTCTGGGACTGGCTGCTCGCCCGGACCGCCTGAGCCCGTCCGGGTCAGCCCTCGTGCCGGCGACCGGGGGCAGGTTCGGGCCAGGGCCCGGTCGGCGACGTCGCGACGTAGAGCAGCCCGGAGGCCAGCGGGACGACGCGGGCCAGCAGCCGGTCGAGCAGGCTGACCGGCCACGGGAAGAACGCGGGGACGCCGGTGCGGCGCCGGACGACGAAGCCGTACCGTTCGAGGATCTCGCCGAGCGCCCGCCAGGTGAAGACCTTGAGGTGGCCCTGGACCATGTTCCCCTGGCCGAGCACCCGGTGGAACCGGCCGAGCGCGATCTCGCTGCTCGTCTCGGTGCCGAGCGGCTGCACGCCGAGCGGCACGAGCACCCGGTTGGCCCAGCTCACCATGTTGGGCGTCGAGAGCACGAGCAGCCCGCCCGGCCGCAGCACCCTGCGGATCTCCCGCAGGAGCCCGTCGGGGTCCGGCACGTGCTCGATGATCTCGCCCGCGACGACGCAGTCGAAGACGCCGTCGTCGAAGGGCAGCCGGCCGGTGACGTCCGCGACGTCGTACTCCCAGCGGGGGCTGGTGACGTCCTCGAAGACGTCGAGGCCGTGCAGGCCGGCCAGGCCGCGGTCGGCGAGCCGGTCCAGGAGGTGGCCCCGGCCGCACGCGACGTCCAGCGTCGACCCCGGTGCCGCCTGCGCGACGACGTCGACGATGCGGGCGAGCCGGACGTCCGTGCGGGAGATGTACGTGACGTTCCGGCGGTAGTAGTCGACGAGGTTCACGGCGACCCGGCGGGCGCGTGCGCCACGTCGTCCGGCGCCGAGGGGGCCGCCGGGGCGTCGCCGTCCCGGGCGACCGCGTCGACGTCGATGACGTCGACGGCAGCGTCGACCGGTTCGCCGGCGTCGACGGGGTCGGGAGGGAGCAGCCGGACGGGCTCCGCGGGCTCCTCGATGCCCGGCGCCCGGTCGACGTCGGCATCGACACCGACACCGGCATCGACAGCGACACCGGCCCCGGCGGCGTCCGGGTCGGCGTCGACGTCTGCGTCGGCGTCGGCGTCGCCGTCGGCAACCGGGACGGCGGCCGGCGCGACGGCCCAGCCGACCGCGAGCAGCAGGACGAGCCCTGCGCCCGCGAGGGCGATGCCGGCGGCGAGCCGGTTCGCGGGCAGGTCGGCGCACAGCCCCTGCGCGAAGCCGTCGGTGCTCGGCATCAGCGGCGAGCCGCACCCGACGACCGTCGTGCCGTCCGCGGAACGGGCCTGGAGCGGTGCGAGCAGCACGACCACGGCGGCCGTCACCGCGCCGAGCCCGAGGGCGGCGCCGAGGCAGAACCCGGCGAGGGTGCCGCGGCGGCGCATCCGGGCGCCGAGCCGCGACGCCGCCGCGACCGCCAGCACGACGAGGACCCCGGTCAGGACCGCGACCGCCGCGGTCGCGGTCCGCCGGCCGTCGAGGGCCGGCCCGCACACCTGCCCCGCGACGCCGCGCAGGTTCGGGTGCGCCGGCGACCCGCAGCCGAACGGCAGCCCGTCCCGCGCCGGGACGACGAACGGCGCGAACCACAGGTAGGCGGCGGCGACGGCCGTGAGACCCGCCCCGACGACGAGGATCCGCTCGCCCCGCGAGCCGCCGGCGGTCGTCATGGCAGGCACTATGCCAGCGGGGCGGTGCCGGCGGGAACGTCGGGCCTGCGCCGCCGGTCCCGCACCGCGAGGACGGCCCCGACCGCGTAGGCCACCGCCTCGCACGGGCGCAGGACGGCCAGCCCCGCCGCGTGCACCGGGTCGCGCAGGAGGAGCCCGCGGTTGCGCGCGAGCGCGCGCAGCGTCGCGAGACCCTGGGCCCGGACGGCGCCCGGTTGGCGCGCGGCGTAGGCGGGCAGGCTCCGGCCGTAGTACACGCGCTTGCGCATGACGCCGGCGAACGTGAGCCGGCCCTCGTCGTGGTGGATGACCCCGGCCGAGGGCACGAGGTGGTAGCCGGCGCGGAGCATCCGCATCCGCAGCTCGGCGTCCTCCTGGCCCGCGACGTCGGTCACGAAGCCGCCGGTCGCCGTGAGGACCTCGCGGCGCACGAGACGGGGCGCCTCGACCATCGCCTCGCCGACGTAGCACCGCCGCTCGAGCACCCGGCAGGCGGTCCAGAACCCGGGCCCGAAGCTGTCCTCGGGGACGAAGACGCCGTCCGCGCCGTGCTCGCGCGCGGCGGCGACGGCACTGCTCACGACGTCCGGCTCGAGGACCATGTCGGCGTCGACGTAGAGCACCCACTCGCCCGTGGAACGTTCGATGCCGGCGTTGCGCTGCGCGCTGCGCTCGGGCCCGAGCTGGACGGCGACGTCGGCGTACTCCTGCGCGATCGCGAACGTCGCGTCGTCGCTGAAGTTGTCGACGACGACGAGCTCGAGGTCGTCGTGGTCCTGCGCGCGGACCGACTCCAGGCACCGCCGCAGGGTCCGCTCGACGTTGCGGGTCGGCACGACGACGCTCACCCGGTCCGCGGTCACGCCGGCCCTGCGTCCTGCCGGGTCGCCGGCGGGGTGCGGTCGTCGAGGAGGGTCCCGACGACGAGGAGCGTGACGCCGGCCGTGGCGAGGGCACCCGGCCAGGGGTTCGCGGTGACGACGTCGGGCGAGACCGTGCCGAGCCGGGAGGCGTTCCCGAGCACCCACGCGACCGGCACCAGGCCGAGCGCCCCGATCGCCGCCAGCAGGACCACCCGCGGCGCGGGCGGTCGGGTCAGGTGCCACCCGGCGAGCCCGGCGCCGACCGCGCCGGCCACCGCACCACCGAGGAGCCACAGCACGACGACTGCCGCGGTCCAGACCGCGACGACGCGGCCGCGCGAGCGGTCCGTCCCAGGAGTCACCGGAGGGCCCCCGCGCCGTCCACCCGGGCCGGGACGTTCTTCGAGCGCTGCGACACGATCGTCGTCGCGATCCTCGCCAGCCGCGGGTGCCGCGGGAAGAAGCGCCAGGCCCAGCGCATCGTCGGGGTGACGACGCGCAGGTGGACGAGCAGCCGCCACCGGACGTCCCACGTGAGTCCGCGCGGCGTACAGGCCGGCCGGCGGTAGCGCAGCACCCAGACACCGTTGTGCCAGCGCGGGTCGTCCTCGTGGTCTGCGGGCAGGTCGAACAGGAGCGTGTACCCACGGTGGCGTCTCAGGTAGCGCCGGGTCGCGTCGGCGACCAGCGGCCAGCCAGCGTCGTCGACGACGACGAGCGCCTCGTCGGCGAGGTGCTGCTCCGCGACGCCGAGCGCGAGGTAGTGGGCGAGCCGCTCGTGGGCGCCGTCGTAGAAGTAGACGCCCACGGGCTCGGCGACCGCTCCGGGCCGGCGCAGCACCTCGAACGCGTCGCCGTCGACGACCCGGACCCGGCCGGCGTCGGTGAAGCGGGCGAGGTTGGCCATGAGCTCCTCGCGGGCGCCCGGGGAGTCCATGAAGAACTCCCGGAAGCTCTCGATGCCGTAGAACGTCCCCCGGGTGGCCCCGAACGCCGCGCCGCACAGCGACCGGCCCTTGAAGGTGCCGACCTCGAGGTACGCCTCGCCGTCACCGAGGTGACCGGCGGCGAGCGCGAGCAGGGCCATCCCGTTCTCGGTCGTCCACCCCTGGACGGCCGCGGCGATCGGCTGCCGGCGACGGTCGAGCGGCGTCGCGGCGCGCAGGTCGCCGCCGTACAGTGCCGCGAGCTCGCGCTCGAACGCCTCGGTGTCCACGTCTGGCCGCCTCCCGTCGTCCTCAGCCGGTCCGTCGGCGGCGCACGAGCCCGGCGACGACGACCACGAGACAGCCCAGCAGGACCGCCGCGCTCACCGCGCCGGCCATGGCTGCCCGCCGCACGGGACCGTAGCGGATCCGCACGTCGTGCGCGGCGCCGTCGACGACGAGCCACCCGGCGCTGTAGCCGTCGACGAGGACGGGCGGCCCGAGGTCCACCCCGTCGGCGGTCGCCTGCCAGCGGGTGTCCAGACCCGTCCCCGCGACCACCCAGTAGGGCCGCCCGGTCGCGACGGTCTGCACCCGCCGGGTCGTGTCCGCGACCTCGAGGACCCGTGCCGGCAGCGTCGACGGCGTGATCCCGGTCGCCGTCCCGGCGCCGGACCGGCCGACGGTGTCGCTGAGGTCGAGCCCGTCGAGCGCGAGGCCCGCGACCGGCCGCAGCCGGTGGACGCCCGCCCCGAGCCGCAGCGGGTCGTCGCCGCAGCCGGCCGCCGGGACGGCCCGGCCGGCGACCAGATCCGCGACGACGTCGGCCGGCCGGCCCGTCGGGCGTACCCGCAGCGGCACGTCGTCGAGGGTCGCGACCGTGACGCAGCCCCGGGCCGGACCTCCTGCGGCCGTCCCGGCCGGGGCGGGCCGGGCGGGTGTCCGCCGGCCGGCGGGGGTCACCGTGACGTCGCCGATCCGCACCGGCCCGGACCCGGCACGGCTCAGGAGGGTCAGCCGCACGCGGGACCCGCGCCGGCCACCGAGCGGCACCGTCGCCGCCCCCGGGCCGAGCGTCATCTCCGCAACGGGCGCGCCGTCGACGTCGACCCGGGCGCGCACGGCGTACCCGGCGGCGTCCGGCGGCTGGGTCACCGTGACGCGGTCGAGTCCGGCGGCGGACGTCGCCACCTCGAGCCACTGCCCGACGACCGGGTCTGCCGGCGTCCAGGCGGTGCCGAGGTCCGGGTCGCCGTCCGCGCCGAGGTCGACCGCGGACGACGCGCGGGCCGTGAGGTCGCGGGCGGCGCGGGACGACGCCGTCGCCGCGACGGAGGTCGGCCGGGGGTCCCAGGCGTCGAGGACGCCGTCCTCGACCCCGTCGGCGAAACGGACCCTGGCGGCCGCCCGGTAGTCACGCGCGACCGGCAGCGTGAGGTCCCGGGAGAGTGCCGCTTCCTCGTCCTGCCCGGCGCCGACCGGACCGCGCCGCCGGGTGAGCAGGACGTCGACGGGCGTTCGGTCCAGCGACCCGGCTGCCGGACCGCCGGCCGCGGCCAGCCGCTGCAGCAGCGCCGGCAGCCGGGCCGGCAGCCGGGCGGCGGTACCGGCGGCCCAGCCGGGCACCTGGACCTCGGCCAGGCCGACCGGCCCGACGCCGGCCGTGGTGACCGCGGTGATCTCGACGCGGACGTGCGTCCCCCGGGCGGTCCCGAGGTCGACGTCGACCGCGCGCGCCGGCGGGGCCGGCAGCGCCACGACCGCCGCGCGCGCCGGCCCGGCACCGCTGACGACGACCCGGGCCCGGGTCACCCGCGGACCGCCGCCGGCCGGCAGCACGAGCCGGACCCTGGGCACCGGTCGGGCGTCGGCGGCCCGCAGGACGAGCGCCTGGCCGACCCCGGTGACGAAGTTCCCGGTGGCCCAGGACGTCGTCTCGTCGCCGTCGACCGCGAGTCCGGGCGCGCCGTACGCGAATGGCCCGAAGAGCAGCCCGCGGCCGTCGGCCTCCACGGCGACGTCGCCGTCCGGGACGAGCACCGTCTGGTCGTCGACCCCGAAGAGGGCGAGCGTGGGATCCGGGTCCCGGTCCACGGGCAGCAGCGGTCCGTTGCCGCCCCCGAGCCGGCGCGGGTTCACCGCGCGCCGGGCGTTCGTGTCGGTGAGGACCACGCGGGCGCCGGCATCGAGGGTCCGGGCGACGGCCTCGTCGTCGAGCCCGCCCGCGAGCAGCAGCGCCGGGGTGCCGTCGAGCGCTCCCGTGCGGGCCAGCCCCGGCAGCGCCGCCCCGTCGCCGTCGACCAGCAGGGCCCCGGCGGCGCGGACCTGCCGGACCGGGCCTGCGGCACCGTCGACCGCGAAGCGCTGCAGCGGCGGCAGCGCGGCGTCCGCCGCGGGGTCCGCCGCCGGCGTCCCCGGCGGAGCGCCCGTGTTCTCCCCCGGCGCGCCGAACTCGGCCGTGAGGCGCAGGCCCGGGTCGGCGGCCGTCGCCGCCCGGACGACGGACGGCGCCGCGCCGCCGGCGACCTCCCACGCGGTGTCGTTGCGCACCAGGACGTCGCCGGCGCCGACGTACCGGGCCAGGGCCGACAGCGCGCCGGCGTCGACGGTGCCGTCCTGGAGCGGCTGGTCGGTGCCGGCGAGGAGGTTGGCGGCGTAGACCGTGCCCGCCGGGACGGCGCTGCGGTACGTCGTGGCCCGGGCGAGGAGGGCGTTCCCCAGCTCGTCCGGTCCCTGGTATCCCCAGCGGTACCGGGCGAGCGTCGTCCCCGGTGCGAACAGGACGCGGCTGCCGCCGGGCACCGGGTCGCCCGCGTCGAGCGCGTCCGCCGCCTGCGTCCAGTACGCGGGGACCGCGAGCCTGGTGCCGAAGAGGTCGCCGGTCCAGGCCGGCAGCGTCCCGACGACGAGGGTGAGGGCCGCCAGCCCGCAGACCGCGGCGGTCACGCCGTGCCGGCCCGCCCGGGCGAGCGCCTGCCAGGCCGCCTCGACCGCGAGCGCCCCGAGGAGAGCCAGCCCGAGCAGGAGGACGGCACCGGCCTTGTTCGTCGTCCGGAACGCCACGGCTCCGGGCACGGTCTCGAGTGCCCAGCCCAGCACGCGGCCGAACGGCGTCCGGCCGCCGGTCCCCGCGTAGGCGCCGACCATGAGCGGGACGGCGGCCGCGACGAGGGACACGCCGAGCAGGCGAGCCCGGGACAGGGAGGCGAGCGCGCCCGCTGCCGCGAGCAACGGCCCGGCGAAGGAGGCGACGACGACGAGCGGCGACGTCAGGTAGCCGGCCAGCCCCGGGGTGAAGGGTCCGGCACCGTCCGCTCCGTAGAGGGTCCACAGGCCCAGCCCGCGCACCACCTCCGCGGGGGACGACGTCGCCGCGATGACCTCGACGGACTCCGTCGTCCCGGCGATCGCCGCGCCGACCCCGAGCGCGGCGACGGCGGGGACGAGCCAGTAGGCCGCGAGGAGCAGCGACGCGACGGCGGTCGTCGCGAGCACCCGGCCCAGGTCGCGCCACCGCCGCCGGAACCGCAGCCGGGCCTCGGCCACGAGGGCGAGCACGGCCACGCCCTGCATCGCGGGCACGACGCCGGCGTTGATGCCGCTCATCGCCGTCAGCAGCAGCGCCGCGGCGCACGGCCAGAAGAAGCGGCGGGGCTGACCGAAGCCGGCCCGCAGGGCCAGCAGGAACCACGGCAGGACCGCGTACGGCAGCAGTGTCGGCGTCGTCCCGCCGCCGAGCAGCAGATACGGGTTGGCGGCGTAGAGCACCGCCGCCCCGACCCGGCCCGCCGGACCGGCATCGGCCGCCCGGTGCGCGAGCCGGCGCGCCCCCGCGGCCGCGCCCAGGATCAGCACGACCCGCCACAGCCGCATCCCGGCCCAGGCCGGCACACCCAGCGCGTCGAGCCCGGCCAGGACGGCCGCCACCGGTGCGAGGCCGACGTTGAAGTTCGGCGCCCCGAGGAAGGGGCTGTCCTGCCACGCCGCCGCGGTGTGCCGGAGCGTCTGCCACGGCGCGAGGAAGACCTCCGGCTTGGTGTCCGGGGTCAGGACGCCGCGGTCCTGGGCGAGGACCACCGCGGCGACGAGGGCCGCGAGGCCGACCAGGACGGCGCGCTCGGCGGGCGTGGCATGCACTCCGGCGGCGCGTCCGGCGCCGGTCGTCGGGGGCACGGCCGGTCACGTTATCGTCGTCGGGCCCGACCCCGCCCAGGAGGTGCCGTGGCGCGACCCCGACGTGCCGCCGGCACCCTGCGCCGGTCCGGCGCGCTGCTCGCCGCGGCGACGCTCGCGGCGAACCTGCTCGGCTACGCCCTCGTCGTCGTCCTCACCCGGGTCCTGCCCGTCGGCCCGCTCGGCGCTGTCGGGTCCCTCGTCAACCTCTCGGTCATCGGCGCCGTACCGGCCCTCGCCGTTCAGCTCGTCGTCGCCCGGGAGACCGCCCGGTACCTGGACGCCAACGGGCCCGGCGTCCGCCCGATGCTGCGGCCCGTCCTCGCCCTGACCGGGCTCGTCGGCGCAGCACTCGTCGTGGCCGGAGCCGCGCTCGCGCCGGCCGCGGGGGCGTTCCTGCGCCTCGACGGCCCGCTCGCGCCGCTGCTCGTCGCCGGCGCTCTGCCTGCGGCCACGGTCGTCTTCGCCGTCCAGGGTGTCCTCCAGGGGGCCCAGCGGTTCGGTGCCCTGTCGGCCCTGTTCGTCGGGTCGGCGGCGCTGCGGCTGGCCGGCGGCGGGATCGGCGGCGCTGTCGGTGAGGGACCCGTCGCCGTCGTCGCGGGCCTGCTCGTCGGGACGCTCTTCGCGGCCGGGGCGGCCCTCCTGCTGCTGCGGACGGCGGCGCGGCGGCCGGGCCCGGACGCACCAGGCGCCGAGGTGCCCCGTGCGCGCCGGCTGCTGCTCGCGGTCGGCGCGAGCACGGTGTCGACGTCGGGCCTGCTCGTGCTGCTCAACGTCGACGTCCTCCTCGCGCGGCACGTGCTGCCGGACGACGAGTCCGGTCTCTACGCGGTCGGCTCGCTGTTCACGAAGGCGGCGTTCTGGGGGCCCGCCTTCGTGAGCACCCTGCTCTTCGCGCGGATGTCCGTGCCGCACGCGAGGGCGCGCGCGGTCGGGCTCGGGGTCCTGCTCACCGGCGGCCTCGGCGCAACGGTGGTCGCGGCGACGGCGCTGCTCGCCGGGCCGGGCGTCCGGACCGTCGCCGGCCGGGCCTACGACGGCGTCGCGCAGGACGTGTGGCTCTTCGCGGCGCTCGGCGCGACGCTCGCGGTCGCCCAGGTCCTGCTGTACGCCCGGCTCGCGGTCGCAGACCAGCGGCTCGGCGCTGCGGCGTGGGTCGCCGGGGCCGGGATCTGTGTGACCGTCGTCCGGCTGCTCCCCGCTCCCGGCGTCGACGACGTCGTCCGCACCGCGCTCGCCGGCGCGGTCCTGCTCGCCCTCGTAGGTCTGCTCTCCGAGCGGACGGCGCTGCGCTCGCGGCTGCCGCGCCGCGGGCGCACCGACGTCTCCCGTACCGACGGCAGCGCTGCGGACGGCCCCCCGACCGACCGCACCGACGCCCGCGGGGCGCCGGACCTCACGACTCCTGCGGCCGGCTCCTGAACCAGTCGATCGTCGACCGCAGGCCGTCCTCGAGCGGGACCGCCGGCCGCCACCCGAGCTCGCGGGTCGCGAGCGAGATGTCCGGCCGGCGCACGGACGGGTCGTCGACCGGGCGCGGCGTGTGGACGACGTCGGACGACGCCCCGACGAGCTTGCGGACCAGGAGCGCGAGGTCGAGCACGGTCCACTCGTCGGGGCTGCCGATGTTCATCGGCCCCGGGTGGCCCGACAGCAGCAGCCGGAGCAGGCCCTCGACCTCGTCGTCGACGTGGACGACCGAGCGGGTCTGGGCGCCGGTCCCGGCGACGGTGAGGTCCTCGCCGCGCAGCGCCTGCCGGATGAACGTGGGGATCGCCCGCCCGTCGTGCGGGCGCATCCGCGGGCCGTACGTGTTGAAGATCCGCGCGATCGCGGTGTCGACGCCGTGCGTCGTCCGGTAGGCGACCGTGAGCGCCTCGGCGAACCGCTTCGCCTCGTCGTAGACCCCGCGTGGTCCGACCGGGTTCACGTGGCCCCAGTAGGACTCCGGCTGCGGGTGGACGTCCGGGTCGCCGTACACCTCGGACGTCGACGCGAGGAGGAAGCGGGCCTGCTTCTCGCGGGCCAGACCCAGCGCGTGGAGGGTACCGACGGAGCCGACCTTCAGCGTCTGCAGCGGCATCCGCAGGTAGTCCAGAGGCGACGCCGGCGACGCGAAGTGCAGCACGTAGCCGACCGGCCCGGACACGTGGAGGTAGTCGGTGACGTCGGCCCGGACGAGCCGGAACGCCGCGTGCTCCATGAGATGCGCGACGTTCTCCGGCGATCCTGTGAGGAAGTTGTCGAGGCAGAGCACCTCGAGACCCCGGCCGAGGAGCGCCTCGCACAGGTGCGACCCGAGGAACCCGGCGCCGCCGGTGACGACGGCACGGGCCGGCCGCTGCGCGCCCGCGGCGCTCAGTGCCCGGCCTCGTGCCAGGAGCGGCCCGACCCGACGGACACCTCGAGCGGCACGGACAGCTCGGCCGCCGCCCCCATCGCGGCGCGCACGAGCCGCTCGAGCTCCTCGCGCTCGCCGTCCGCGACCTCGAGCACGAGCTCGTCGTGCACCTGGAGCAGCAGGCGTGAGCGCATGCCGGCCTCGCGCAGGGCGGCGTCGACGCGGAGCATCGCGACCTTGATGATGTCGGCGGCCGAGCCCTGGATCGGCGCGTTGAGAGCCATCCGCTCCGCGCCCTCACGACGCTGCCGGTTGTCGCTCGTCAGGTCGGGCAGGTAGCGGCGGCGGCCGAGGATCGTCTCGGTGTAGCCGGTCCGCCGGGCCTGCGCGACGATGCTCTGCAGGTAGTCGCGCACGCCCCCGAAACGGTCGAAGTACTCCTCCATGAGCCCGCGCGCCTCGCCGGGGTCGATCCCGAGCTGGCGGGACAGGCCGAAGGCCGACAGGCCGTACGCGAGGCCGTAGGACATCGCCTTGATCTTGCTCCGCATCGCCGGGGTGACCTCGGCCGGCGGTACCGAGAAGACCCGCGAACCGACGAACCGGTGCAGGTCCTCCCCCGACCGGAACGCCTCGATGAGCCCCTCGTCGCGCGAGAGGTGGGCCATGATCCGCATCTCGATCTGCGAGTAGTCCGCGGTGAGCAGCGACGCGTAGCCGGGGCCGACGACGAACGTCTCGCGGATCCGGCGCCCCTCGTCGGTGCGGATCGGGATGTTCTGCAGGTTGGGGTCGGTGCTCGACAGGCGGCCGGTCGCGGCGATGTTCTGCTGGTACGTCGTGTGGATCCGGCCGTCGTCGCACACCGAGCGGAGCAGGCCCTCGACCGTGACCCGCAGCTTGGACGCATCGCGGTGGCGCAGCAGGTGGAGCAGGAACGGGTGCTCGGTCTTGCCGTAGAGCTCCGCGAGGGCCTCGGCGTCCGTCGTGTACCCGGTCTTCGTCCGCTTCGTCTTCGGCATCCCGAGCTGCTCGAACAGGACGACCTGGAGCTGTTTCGGCGAGCCGAGGTTGATCTCGGTGTCGATGACGGCGAAGGCCTCCTTCGCCGCTGCCTCCACCTCGGCCGCGAAGTACGCCTCGAGGTCGGACAGCGCCTGGGTGTCCACGGCGATCCCGGCCCTCTCCATCGCGGCGAGGACGTCGACGAGCGGCAGCTCGACGTCGGTGAGCAGCGCCAGCCCGCCGCGGTCGAGGAGCTCGGCGCCGAGCGTGACGGACAGCTCGAGCACCGCCTTCGCCCGGACCATCGCCACCTCGGCCTCGTCGGGCCCGAGAGAGCTCTCGTCGAGGGCGTCGAAGGTGAGCTGGCCGCTCGACTCGACCGCCTCGGCGCGCAGCTCGCGGCCGAGGTGGCGCACGACGAGGTCGGACAGGTCGAAGAGCCTCTGGTCAGGGCGGCACAGGTACTCGGCGAGCGCGGTGTCGCTGACGACACCGGCGAGCGTGAGCCCGCGGGAGGCGAGGGCGACCTTGGGACCCTTCGCGTCGTGCAGGGCCTTGGGCCGTGCCGGGTCGGCGAGCCACGCCGCCAGCGCTGCCTGCGCGGCGTCGTCCGCCTCGACGAGGTCGACATAGCCGGCGGCACCGTCGGCCGCCGCGAGCGCGACGCCGCGGGCGTCGCCGCGACCCTGGGCCCAGTGACCGACGACGGCGACCCCGACGGTCCCCTCGGCATGCGCGTCGAGCCACGCCTGGACGCCCGCGCCGTCCAGCCGCTCGGTGTCGACGTCGAACCCGCCCTCCCCCTCGGGCTCGGGTGCGCTCAGCGTCGCGAAGAGCCGCTCTCGCAGCACCCGGAACTCGAGGTTGTCGAAGACCTGGTGCACCTCGCCCCGGTCCCACGTGCGGGCGGCGAGGTCGTCGACGCGCAGCGGCAGCTCGAGGTCGTCGACGAGCCGGTTGAGCCGGCGGTTGCGCAGGACGTCGTCGAGGTGCGCGCGCAGGCTCTCGCCGGCCTTGCCGCCGATCGCCGGTGCGTTCGCGACGATCCCGTCGAGGTCGCCGTAGAGCCCGATCCACTTCGCCGCGGTCTTGTTGCCAACCCCGGGGATGCCCGGCAGGTTGTCGCTGCTCTCGCCGACCAGCGCCGCGAGGTCGGGGTAGCGCTGCGGGGCGACCCCGTACCGCTCCTCGACGACGGCGGGGGTCATCCGGATCAGATCGCTCACTCCGCGGACCGGGTAGAGCACCGTCGTCCGCTCGTCGACGAGCTGGAGCGCGTCGCGGTCACCGGTGCTGATGAGGACCTCGAAGTCGCTGTCACGGGCCTGCCGGGTCAGGGTGGCGATGATGTCGTCGGCCTCGTACCCCTCCTTCTCCAGGACGGGGACGCGCAGCGCGGCGAGCACCTCCTTGATGAGCGCGACCTGCCCGGAGAACTCCGCCGGTGAGGAGCTCCGGTTCGCCTTGTACTCGGCGTAGACCTCGCTGCGGAAGGTCTGCCGGGAGACGTCGAACGCGACGGCGACGTGGTCGGGCTGCTCGTCGCGCAGCACGTTGATGAGCATCGAGGTGAAGCCGTAGACGGCGTTCGTGACCTGCCCGGTCGACGTCGAGAAGTTCTCGACGGGCAGCGCGAAGAAGGCGCGGTAGGCCATCGAGTGGCCGTCGACGAGCAGGAGGCGGTGGCGCTGCG
>DAIOGQ010000032.1:0-20978 GCA_036745175.1 Kineosporiaceae bacterium | reverse complement strand
GGCCCTCAGCGCGAGCCGGTCCGGCGGCGGCTTCGGGCGCTGAGAATCGACGGCTGGGTCGACCTGCCCGGCCGTCTCACCCGGCCGCAGATCGACGACCTGTACGCCGGTGCCGACGTCTTCGTCGCACCCGCCCGGCTCGAGTCGTTCGGCCTCGCCGCACTCGAGGCGCGCTGCGCGGGCCTGCCCGTGGTCGCCCTCGCCAGGGCCGGGGTCGGCGAGTTCGTCCGAGACGGCGTCGAGGGGCTGCTCGCCGGGGACGACCGCGACCTCGCCCGCGCGACCGCCGCGCTCGTGACGGACGCCGCCCTGCGGGGGCGGATCCGGGCCCACAACGCCTCGACTCCCACGACGCTCGGTTGGGCGCACGTCGTCGACCGCTGCCTGTCGGTGTATGCCGTCGCCGGTGCGTCCGACCGCGGGATGCTGGTCTCGCACTGACGACGGCCGGCCCGGCGGGCCGCCCGTCGCGCGACGTCCAGAGGAGGTGCGATGCGCCGGCCAGGAACCCGCCTGCTCGGCCTGCGCCTGCGCGGGGTCCGCGCACGGTCGGTCGCGGCGGCCGTGACCGTGGTCGGTGCGGCACTCGCCGTCGGCGTCGTTCTGCTGCTCGTCCTGCTGCAGCACACGCTCGTCGCCGGCGTCGAGGCAGAGGCGACGGCCCGTGCGCAGGACGTGGTCGCCCTGGTCAGGGCAGACGGCGTGCAACGCCTCGCCACCGTCCTCGTCGACACGACCCGGACCGGGCAGGTGGTTCAGGTCGTCGACGGCTTCGACCGGGTCGTCGCGTCCTCGACGCCGAAGGCGCAGGGCCGGCCCCTGTCCGTGCTCCGGCCCGCCGAGGGGACGGTGACCCCGGTCCGCACCGGACGCGTCCCGTTGCTCGACCGGGACAGCCCGTTCGTCGTCGTCGTGGCGTCCGTGACGAGCGCGGGCCGGCCGTACCGGGTCGTCGTCGCAGAGCCGATCCGGGCCCAGCAGCAGTCCGTCGCCACGGTCCTGTCGCTCCTGGTCATCGGGCTCCCGCTGCTCCTGGTGCTCATGGGCCTGGCTGCCTGGGCCCTGGTCGGTCGGGCGCTGCGGCCCGTCGAGCGGGTCCGGGCAGAGGTCGCCGCGATCGGCGGTGGCGGCCGGCTCGGCCAGCGCGTGCCGGTCCCGCCGACCGGCGACGAGATCGCCCGCCTCGCTGTGACGATGAACGACATGCTCGGCCGGCTCGAGGCCGCGCGGACGGCGCAGCGCCGTTTCGTCGCCGACGCGGGGCACGAGCTCCGCAGCCCGGTCGCGACGATCGCGGCGGTGCTCGACGTCTCGCGCAGCGACCCGTCCGGCGCGACGCTCACCGAGCTGACGGCCGTGCTCGAGGCGGAGACCGCGCGGATCGGGCGGCTGGCGGAGAACCTGCTGCTCCTGGCGAAGGTCGACGAGCAGACAGTCGCCCTCGACGTCGAGGACGTCGACCTCGACGACGTCGTCGACGGCGAGGTGCTGCGGCTGCGCGCACGGCCGGACCTGCGTGTGGAGCGTCACGTCGCCCCGGTGCGGCTCACGGGTGACGTCGGTCGGCTGCGCCAGGTCGTGGCGAACCTCGCCGACAACGCGGCCCGGCACGCGCGTGGCGTCGTCCGGTTCGAGGTCCGCGCCGAGGTCGACGGCGCCGTGCTCGCCGTCGAGGACGACGGCCCTGGCATCCCGGTCGCCGAGCGCACGCGCGTCTTCGACCGCTTCGTCCGGCTCGACGGCAGCCGCGAACGCACCAGCGGCGGCAGCGGGCTGGGGCTGTCCTTCGTCCGTGAGCTCGTCACCGCCCACGGCGGCTCGGTCACCGTCTCCGAGGGCCCCGAGGGGGGCTGTCGCGTCGAGGTCCGGCTGCCGGATCAGCCGCCCTCGGTGTCGAGCCGGTAGCCGACGCCGCGCTCGGTGCGGATCGCGGTCCGGCCGAACGGCACGTCCACCTTGCGGCGCAGGTAGCGCACATAGACCTCGACGACGTTGTCGTCACCCTCGAACGCCGGGTCCCATACCGATCGCAGGATCTCGGCCTTCGTCACCACGTCACCGCGGCGGGCCATCAGGAACTCGAGCAGGCCGAACTCGCGCGGGGTCAACGACACCTCGACGTCGCCGCGGCGCACCTTCCGGCGCGCAGGGTCGAGCGTGAGGTCGCCGGCGGCGAGGACCGCCGGCCGCTCCGGCGCGCCGCGCCGGGCCAACGCACGCAGCCGTGCGACGAGGAGGACGAAGCTGAAGGGCTTGGTGAGGTAGTCGTCGGCCCCGAGGTCGAACGCGTCGCTCTGGTCGTACTCGCCGTCCTTGGCCGAGAGCATGAGGATCGGGGTCCACACGTGTCTGCGGCGCAGCTCCTCGATGACGCGATAGCCGTTGACGAGCGGAATCATGACGTCGAGCACCATGACGTCGAAGGTCCGCTCGGTCGCGGCCCAGATCGCGTCCTGCCCGTCGTGCACCACCTCGACGACGAACCCCTGCGCGGTCAGCCCCCGCCGCACCGTCTCGGCGAGACCGGCCTCGTCCTCGACGAGCAGAACGCGCATCCCGCCACTGTGCCCTACCGCCGGTTGCTCGTCCTCGGCACGGCGACCCCGCAGCCCCGCAGGTACCCGCACCGGGACCGGAGGAGGCGACGCGGCGTGGCGGCCCTTGCCCAGGCCGTCCACCTGTCGATCATGCTCGCCGGATTCGGGTGACGCACACCCCCCCCGTCAGTGGGACCGTCGTGACGTCGCCCGAAGGTCGTGGGCGACGTCACGCAACATCTGACCGCACTCGTCGACGACGGCGCCATCCAGACGAAGCCGTGGACGGTGCCGTCGTAGTGGCGGCGAGCCACCGCGACACCGGCGGCCTCGAGGCCGTGCGGGCGCCCCGCCGACGACCGGCGAGTGTCACGCGACAGCCGTCCGCCGACAGCCGAACCGCCGTCGCCCCCCCCGGCCGATCCCCGAACCTGCGCCCGTCACGATCGCGACGGGCCCCTCGCCACCCACGGCCGACCCTCCAAGCTGCGGGCGGGAACGCCGCTCGCGGCGGCGCCGCGCGGCGCCGCGCGTCCGGGCCGGCAGACCAGCACGTGGTAGCACCCTGCGGTCGGGCAGGGGTCACGTTCCCCTACGGTCGATGGGATCGCCCATCGCCGCATCACACGGTCGCGTCCTCACACGGTCGCGTCGTCACACGGTCGCGTCGTCACACGGTCGCGTCGACGAGCTCGCGCTCCGGGGCGGGCGCCGCAGGCGGTTCGCCCGGGCCGCCGAAACGCAGGTACAGCGACGGCAGGACGAACAGGTTGAGCAGCGTCGACGTCGCCAGGCCGCCGAGGATGACGATCGCCAGCGGGTGCTCGATCTCCTGCCCGGGTCGCTCGCCGAGCGCGACGAGGGGGACCAGGGCCAGCCCGGCGGCGAGCGTCGTCATGAGGATGGGGGACAACCGCTCCTTGGCCCCGCGCACGACAAGACCGGGCCCGAACGGCACCCCCTCCTCGCGTTCCAGGTGCTGGCAGTGGTTGATGAGCAGGATGCCGTTGCGTGCGCTGAGGCCGAACACCGTGAAGAAGCCCACGAGCGAGCCGAGCGTGACGACCCCACCGGTCGCCCAGGCCGCGAGCACCCCGCCGACCAGCGCCATCGGCAGTGTCAGCAGCACGAGGAGGGCCAGCCGCCACCGCCCGAAGGACGCCTGGAGCAGCAGGAGGATGGCGAGCCCCGCGAACAGGGCCGTGATCAGCAGCTGCCGGTTGGCCGCCTTGCGCTCGGCGTACTCGCCGAGAAGGTCGGCGTGGTAGCCCTGGGCGAACGAGACGCCCTCGAGCTTCTCCTCGAACTCCTGCACCACCGACCCGACGTCGCGCTCCGCGACCTCGGCGCCGACGTCGAGGTAGCGCGAGTCGCCCTCCCGCTCGATCGCGTTGGGGCTCGGCACGATCCGCACGGTCGCGACGTCCCCGAGCCGCACGGCGCGGCCGGACGGCGTGTCGATGGGCAGGTTCGCGAGCGCCTGCGGGTCGCTGCGAGTCTGCGGTGTGCTCCACACGACGACGTCGTACGCCTTGCCGTCGCGGAAGATGTCGCCGACCTCCTCGCCTGCGACGAGCGTGGACGCGGCGCGCCGGATGTCGCCCGGCTTGAGCCCGACGGCCGCGGCCTTCGCCAGGTCGGCCTTGACCTCGAGCTGGGGGATGTCGGCGGACACGGTGGCATGCGCGTCGGTCACACCCTCGATGCCGGCGAGGATGTCCTTGATCTCCGCCGCCTTGCCGCGGAGCACCCCGAGGTCTTCGCCGTAGATCCGCAGGACGACCGGTTCGCCGGCGCCCTTGGACACCTCACCGACGCGCTCCTTGAGGTAGGTCTTCACGTCGCGGAACATCCCGGGGTAGGAGTCGATGACAGCCTGGATCGCCTCGAGGGTCTCCTCGTAGTCCGCCGACGGGTCGACGCTGATCCAGTTCTCCCCGAAGTTCACCCCGTGGACCTCGTCGGACTGGTTCGCCTGGCCGATGTGCGTGCCGAAGTTGCGCACGCCCGGGATGGCGCGCAGCTCGGCGCTCGCCAGCGTCATGCTGCGCTCCATCTCGGCCGTCGTCGTGCCGGGCTGGAGCACCCAGTGCATGAGGAAGTCGCGTTCCTTGAAGGCCGGGAACAGCGACTGGCCCAGGCGTGGCACGAGCAGGATGCCGGCCACCATGACCACCGCCACGACGGCGTACGCCGGCGCCGGCCGGATCACGACCCGGGCGAGCCCGGACGCGTACCCCGACTGCAGTCGCCGCACCACCGGCGACTCGCGCCGCTCGATCGGTGCCCCGCGCAGCAGCAGCAGGCACAGCGCGGGCGTGATCGTCAGTGCGACGACGAGCGAGGCAAGGATGGCCAGGGTGTAGGAGATCGCCAGCGGTCGGAAGAACGCCCCGGTGAGACCCTGGAGCAGGAAGATCGGCACCGATGCCGTGACGATGATCAGGGTCGCGTAGACGATCGGTGCCCGGACCTCCAGCGACGCGTCCAGGATGATCGAGGCCGTCGAGCGGTCGCTGCCCGCGAGCCGGTGCTGGCGCAGCCGTCGGACGATGTTCTCGACGTCGATGATCGCGTCGTCGACGACCGCGCCGAGCGCGATCACCAGCCCGGCCAGGGTCATCGTGTTGATCGTCTCGCCACGCCAGTAGAGGACGAGCATGGCCGACATGAGCGACACCGGGATGGTCAGGACGCTGATCAGCGCGACCCGCCACTCGAACAGGAACAGGAACAGGATCACCACGACGAGGATGAACCCGAGCACGAGCGACTGCGTGAGGTTGCGGATCGCGATCTCGATGAAGCTCGCTTGCTGGAAGATCGTCGTGTCGAACTGGATCCCGGCCATCCCCGGCTCCAGGGAACGGATCGCCTCCTCGACCCCCTGGGTCAGCGCGACCGTGTTCGCCCAGGGCAGCTTCTCGACGACGAGGAGCAGGCCCGGGCTGTCGTTGATCACTGCACTGCCGATCAGCGGCGGGTAGTCGTCTTTGACGGTCGCCACGTCCCCGAGCCGCGCGAGCCCCCCGCCGCGCTGCGGAACGGTGACCTCGGCGAGGTCGCCCGCGCCGACGACCGGCAGCACGTGCCGCACGCCGATCCGCTGGTTGGGCGTCTCGACCACCCCGCCGGTGCCGATCACCGACCCGGCCGAGAACTGCAGCAGGCCGGAGTCGACGGAGTCGGCGGTGGCCTCCATGACGTCGTCCAGCGCGACCCCGCGGGCGGCCATCTGGTCCGGTTCCACCTGGACCGTGAGCATCTGGATCCGCTCGTTCCACATCGCCACGTTCGCGACTCCGGGCACCTGCATGAGGCGCGCCCGGACCGTCCAGTAGGCCGTCATGGACATCTCCATGACCGAGTACCGGTCGGAGGTCATCCCGATCTTGACCGCGCGGCTCGTCGCCGACAGCGGCGCGAGCATCACCGGTGGGGCGGCCCACGTCGGCAGGCTCGGGGCGACCTCGGCCAGGCGCTCCTGGACCTGCTGCCGGGCCAGCAGCTCATCGGTCCCGGACTTGAAGATCAGCTTGATCGACGACAGCTGGTGCACCGACCGCGACCGCAGCTGGTCCAGTCGGGGGACGCCGTTGAGCGCCTGCTCCAGCGGCACGGTGACGAGCGCCTCGACGTCGTCCGACGACAGGCCGACCGCGATGGTCTGGATCTCCACGCGGGGCGGCGCGAACTCGGGGAAGACGTCCACCCGCATCGCCGGCAGCGCGCCGACCCCGACGACCATCATGGTGACGCCCAGCGCGACGACGAGGTAGCGCAGACGCAGGCTCGTCCCGACGACGCGTGCCAGGACGCTCTGCCGAGGCTCCACGTCAGGCTCCGAGCTCGGCCTCGGCGCCGAGCAGCTCGGCAGTGCCCACGGTGACGACCTGGGTCCCGACCGGCGGCCCGGCGCTCAGCGTCGCGACCGTCCCCTTGATGTCCGTGATCGTCACCCGGGTGCGGACGAACGCGTTCTTCGCCGGGGACGTGTAGACCCAGGCGGCGCCGTCGGTGTCGTAGACGACGGCGGCGTAGGGCACCTGCAGCGCGGCGCCCGCGGGCCCGGCGGCGACCGCCGCGGTGGTGAGCTGGAGACGCTTGACCGCGAGGTCGGTCAGCGTGACCTTCAGGACGTCGGAGCCCGCGACCTCCTCGATCGTCGCTGCGGGGTCCCCTTCGCTCTCACTGGTCTCGGTGTCGGCGCAGCCGCCGAGGAGCAGGGCTCCGCCGACCAGGACGACCGCGAACCATCGCCTGTTGTTGAGCATCGTCAGTTCCCCTCCGTGGCAGTGGCAGTGGCAGTGGCCGTGGCCAGTGGACGCCCGTCCCTGAGGTCCAGGTCGTCGGGGGGCGGCGGTGCGGTGGCGTCCGGTCCGCCGCGAGCGGCCAGCGCCACCAGGCCGGCGGGCAGGACGACGAGCGTGACGAGGACGCTGCTGACCAGTCCCGCGAGGAGTACGACCGCGGCCGGTCGGGCGAACTCGAGACCAGGGCCCGGGAGCACCGCTGCCGGCGCGACCAGGGCGGCGATCGCCGTCGCGGAGACGAGCACGGGCACCGACCGCTCCCGCACCGTCGCCGCCACGGCCTGCGCCGCGCCCGCCGTCCGGGACGCCGTCCGTTCGGCGGCCGCCGTCGCGACCGCGAGCCCGTGCCGCGCGGTGAGTGCCAGGACTGCCACCAGACCGGCCAGCACGCTCGCGGTCCGCACCCCGCCGACGGCCGGTGCGACGAGCAGCCCGCCGGCGCAGCCGAGCGGCACGAGCACGGTCAGCAGCAGCGCCGTCCGCCAGCGCCGGGTCGCGGCCTGGAAGACCAGCAGCACCCCGACGATTACGGCGGCCAGCACCCACCACACCTGCTGGCCCGGACCGGCCGGCGTCGGGTCGTCCACGACCTCGGCGCGGTACTCCAGGGGCAGCGACATCGCCCGCAGCCGTGCGGACACCGAGTCCGCGACGGCGTCGTGGTCGCCACCCGGTAGCGAGGCGACGACGTCCAGGTGCCGCAGGACGGCGTCGTGGGCGACGACGACGGGCTCGGGTGCGAGCGAGACGTCGGCCACGTCGCCGAGGCGGACCTGGGTGCCGGTCGGCGTGTCGATGAGCAGCGACGACAGGACGTCGGGGCTGTACCGCTGCGCGGGTCCGCCCCAGACGATGACGTCGAAGACCTTCTGCTCCTCGTAGAGGTTCCCGACGAGCAGGCCGGAGATCAGGGTCGCGGCCTCCCGGCGCACGTCGCCCGGCTTGAGGCCCACCGTCTTCGCCTTCTCCAGGTCCACCTGGATGCGCACGGTCGGTTGGGTGGGCAGCACCTGCACCCGCGGCGTCACGACGCCGCGCACGGAGGTGAGCATGCCGCGGACCTGGTCGGCCGCGGTGGCCAGGGCACCGTAGTCGCTGCCGTAGACCCGCACGACGAGGTCCCCTGCCGGCCGCGGCGTCCCGGCCTCCAGCCGGTCGGTGCTGTAGCTGCGCAGCTGACCCTCGACGCCCGGGTAGCCGGTGGCGACGGCGCGCACCGCGCGGGTGACGGCCTGGGTGTCCGCGTCCGACGCCAGGGTCACCCACAGCTCGGCCGAGTTGACGTCGACGAGCCGGTCCGAGGTCAGGGCGCGGCCGACCGTGGTGCCGACCGAGGCGACGCCGGCCGTGCCGTCGAGCTCCGCGGCGACGAGCGCGGCGACGCGCGACATCTCCGGCAGCGACGTCCCGGCTGCGGTCTGCAGCCGGACGAGCAGGTTCCGGTCGCCGTGGTCGGGCAGCCAGCTGCCGGAGCCGCTCGCGGCGATGCCGACGCCCGCCGCCGCGGCGAGCACCACGACGACGGCGGCGGCCGCGACCGGACGGCGGGCGGCGCCACCGATCGAGGCGACGAGCGCGCCTGCGCGGGCCCGTGCGGTGGTGCTGCCGCCGGCCGGCTGGTCGGCACCCTCGGGCCGGGTCGCGTCACCGGTGGTGACCCGGCCGGCCTGGTTGGGGACCGTGACGTGGTGGTCGGGGTCGCCGGCCGGGCCGGGACCCAGCAGAGCCGCCAGGACGGGTGCCAGGGTCAGCGCCACGACGAACGCCGCAGCGAGCGCCAGCAGGTACGTGACGGCCGCCGGCCGGCCGAAGGCACCGGCGACCCCGGGCAGCAGCAGGACCGGCGCGGACAGGAGCACCGCGACCACGAGCGCGTAGCCGACGGGTACCCGGCCCTCGACGAGCGAGTCGACGACCAGCCTGCCGCGGGACAGCGCCTCGTCCCCGGGGCGCGGGTGCCGGCTACGGTGCCGGTAGCGCTGGTAGTCCCCGACGACGTCGTCGACGACGAGGCTCAGCGCGGCGGCCAGCCCCAGCACGGTCATCGCCGTGAACGTCGTCGACCGCAGGTGCAGCACGTAGAGCGCGGTGAGCACCGAGACCGGCACGCAGACCAGGGCGACCACGGCCGCGCGCCAGGACACGAGCAGGCCGATCGCGGCGACCATGAGCAGCAGGCCGACGAGCACGGCCAGCCCGGTGCGGGCCAGTGCGTCCTCGATGAACGAGCCCGACCGGTAGACCTGCGTGTCCACGGTGATGCCGCCGAGCCCGGGCTGCATGGACTGCATCGCGGCCGTGAGGTCGCGCGTCACCTGCGTGGGGTCGGCGTCCGGGAACTTGTCGACGACGACGAGCAGCCCGGCGCGTCCGTCGATCGCCGCGTCCCCGATGAGGGGCTGGTGGTTCTCCACGACGTCCGCGACGTCGCCGATCCGCTGGCCGCCGCCGCCCTCGATGGCGACGTCGGCCAGGGCGTCCGACGTCGTGATCGGAGAGACGTGCTGGACGCCGAGCCGCTGGCTGGGCGTCTCCACGAAGCCACCGGTGCCGGGGGTCGACGCCTCGACGAAGCTCAGCGGCGAGACCCACAGGGCGTTCCCGGTGGTCTCGATGAGCCGGGTGAGACTGACACCGCCGGCCTGCAGGCGCTGCGGGTCGACCTGCACCTGGAGCTGGCGGTCACGCTGACCCCAGATCGAGACGTTGGCCACGCCGGGGACGCCGAGCAGCCGCGGCTTGATCCGCCAGCGGGCCAGGACCGACATGTCGATCGGGGAGACCTCGGTCGAGCTGAGGCCGATCATCGCGACCCGGTTGACGGACGACTGCGGCTGGATCATCACCGGTGGCGTGCCGACCCCGGGCAGGGCGTGGGCCTGGGTCATCCGCTCCTGCACGACCTGTCGGGCCTGGTACAGGTCCGTGCCCTCCTCGAAGACGAGCTCGATGGAGGACAGTCCGGGCATCGACTTCGAGGTGATCCGCTCCACCCAGGGGACGCCGTTGAGCAGGTCCTGCTCGAGGGGGACGGTGATCAGCTGCTCGACCTCCACCGCCGACAGTCCGAGGGCCTCGGCCTGGACCTCCACCCGGGGCTGGCGGAACTCCGGGTAGACGTCGACGGGGGCACCCCGCAGGGCAGGGACCGCGACCACGGCCAGCGCGAGGGCCAGGCCGATCACTCCCCACCCGAAGCGCAGCGCGGTCCTGGGCAGCCATCGAGTCATGCGAGCCCCTCCAACCGTTCCGACGACCGGTCCTGCGCCCGATGACCGGTCGTACTGCACGACCCACGCCCGCCGGGCCAACGCGACCGGCCCGCGGGCGCGGTCGCGCAGCTGCAAAGGACGGCGCGCATGCCGATCGGAACGGCATGGCGACGGCGGTCAAGGGCCGAATCGATCACATTGCGATGGTCTGTGACCTACCCTGTGAATCGAGGCTAGGGCGGCCTCGAAAGACAGACGTCCCCCTCCGGTCTCCAGCGGGCGGTACCGAGGGGTGAGGGGCGGCGGTACCTGTGGCGGATCCGGCTGTCGTTGTGCGACGGACAGGTGGGCGCGGCGAGCGCGTGGGCGCGGTCGTGCGTGCACGCGTGGCCCGTGCGCGGCAGGGGCCCGCGGGCGACCTGCTGATCGTGGCCGCCGTGACCGCGGTGATGCTGGACAGCCTGGTGGCCCGTGCGTCGCTGGTTCGTGAGGACGACGACCAGGAGTTCCGGTTCGCGAGTCCCGACCTCGTCGGGCTGCTGCTCGTGGTGGCCTGCGCCGTCCCGCTGCTCTGGCGCCGGCGCGCACCGCTGGTCGCCCTCCTGGTGACCTGCCTGGGTTTCGCGGCGTACCAGAACCTCGGGTACGCGCCTCCTCCGGTGCCCCTGGCGGCACTCGTCGCGCTCTACACCGTGTCCGTCCAGCTGGAGCTCGCCACCTCCATCGCCGTGACCGGGTCACTGATCTGCGGCGTGCTGGCGCTCGCCCTCACCCATCAGAGCCCTCTCACGGACGACGAGTTCCTGGTCTACGTGATCTCGGTGGTCGGCGCCTGGGTGCTGGGCAGCGCCGTCCAGCTGAGTCGCGCCCGGCTCGCGCTCGCCGTCGAGCGGGCCGAGCAGACCTCGATGGAGCAGGACCTGGCGACGGCGGCGGCGCTGCACCGTGACCGGGCGCGGATCGCCCGCGAGCTGCACGACGTCGTCGCCCACCACGTCGGGGTGATCGTCACCCAGGCGGGGGCCACCCTGCGGGCCGTGCGCCCGGCGTCGGACGGCCGGGACGTCGCGACGGACGGCGACGGGGCCGTCCGCGCGGCGCTCGTCTCGATCGAGAGCGCCGGCCGGGAGGCGATGGTCGAGATGCGACGGATGCTCGAGGTCCTCGAACCGGCACCGGGAACGCCCGGGGTGGGGCCGCCGCGGCTGGGCGGTCTGGCTGCACTGGTGGCGCGTACCGAGCAGGCCGGCCTCCCGGTGGAGCTGCGGGTGCGGGTGTCCCCTGGGGTGCCGCTGCCGCCCGCCGTGGAGCTCACCGCCTACCGGATCGTCCAGGAGGCGCTGACGAACGCGCTCAGGCACGCAGGCCCGACCAGTGTCGAGGTCGACGTCGACCAGGGGCGGGACGTCCTGACGGTCCGTGTCCGGGACCGAGGTGGCGGCATCCGCGGTACCGGCGATGGCGTCCGCGGGCGCGGTGTCGGCCCTGGCGACGGTGGGGCCCCGGCCGCCGCGCGCGGCATCGTCGGGATGCGGCACCGGGTGGCCGCGATGCGCGGCTCGCTCACCGTCGGACCGCACCCGGACGGCGGGTTCGAGGTGCTCGCCGAGCTGCCGCTGGCTCGGCCGTCGGAAGGGATCGCGTCGTGAGCATCGGAGTGGTCATCGCCGACGACCACCCGCTGATGCGTTCGGCGATCCGCAGCTGCCTGGAGCCCGAGCCGGACATCGTCGTGCTCGGCGAGGCGGCGGACGGGCAGCGCGCGCTCGAGCTGGTCCGCCGGCACGCACCGGACGTCGCCATCGTGGACCTGCGGATGCCCGGGCTCGACGGGTTCGAGACCGTCCGCCGGATCACCGGTGGCGCGGGCAGCCGCGACGCCCCGCCCCGGGCGCTGGCGCTGACGTCGTACGGCTTGGACGACGACGTCATCGAGGCGCTGCGCGCCGGCGTCAGCGGCTTCCTCCTCAAGGACGCCACCCCTGACGAGATCATCGGCGCGGTCCGGGTGGTCGCGGCCGGCGACGCGGTGCTGGCGCCGTCGGTGACCCGCCGCCTGCTCACCTACGTGGCCCGGACCCTGCCGCAGACGTCCCCGCCCGGCGCGGATCGTCTCGCGCGGTTGACGGCGCGCGAGCACCTCGTGCTGACGCTGGTGGCGCGGGGGCTGTGCAACGCCGAGATCGCCGACACCGTCCACATCGCCCCGAGCAGCGTGAAGACCCACGTCGGGCACCTGCTGGCCAAGCTGGAGCTCGCGGACCGCGTCCACCTGGTGATCTTCGCGTACGAGACCGGTCTCGTCCGGCCCGGTCACCCGGGCGACTGTCATGAATAACCGCCGACGGCGTGCGGCACGTGACACGGGTGCCGCGGCGGGCGACGCTGGGGGGTGTGCAGACGTGGCACTGAGCACACTGGCCTCGTGACACCGTCGAGCAGCGCGCCCGCCCTGCACGGTGCTCGTCGAGAACGGCAGGTCGACCTGCTGTACTTCCGTGGCTGCCCCAGCCACGAGGCGTTCCTGCCCCGGCTTCGGAGTCTGCTCGCCGGCTCCGGCGTCGCTGCCTCGCTGCGGCTGGTGGAGATCCGCACCGACGACGAGGCCCAGCGCGAGCACTTCGTCGGCTCACCCACCGTGCGCGTCGACGGGATCGACGTCGAGCCGTCCGCCGTGGCGCGCAGCGGCGACGGGATGCAGTGCAGGCTCTACCACACCGACGCTGGTATCAGCGGGACGCCGACCGACGACCAGGTTCTTGCGGCACTGCAACGTCGCGTGGCGACCGACCCTCCCGCCGGCAGGTAGGGCCGTGAGCAGGTCGACGACCTGCCGCTGCTGCAGCGCGCCGACCCGTGCTGACCCGACCTCTGGTGGCGAAGGGGCATAACGCGCGCGTCCGAAGGGCCCCTTGCCCACCAGAGGACGGCGCTGGGGGGGGCGCCGGGTGCGGGCGAGCGGGCGGCACCCTGACGAACCTGGCAGCGGTCGGTCCTAAGGCGCGTCGCCGAGGGTGGCTCGGACGAACTCGCGGACGACCTGCCGTCCGTGCTCGCCGGGGTCGCGGAACTCCAGTCCGAGCTCGCGGCCCTGGTCGACCGGGACCTCGCGGACGACGACCGCCTGCAGCACCTCCCGGCGGGACCCGAACGACAGCTCCACGTCCACGGACGAGCCCTCGTGCACGCCGGGCATCTCGTCCAGGATGCAGCGCAGGCCGCCCTCGCTGACGTCCAGCAGAGTGGCCGTTCCGGACGCGTCCCCGCGGCGCAGCGTCGCTGTCCCGTCGACGGCGATCCGCTCGTGAGCCCGCCGTTCGAGCCGGTCCGTCACCGACGACATCGCCTCGATGCGAGCGAGCGCCCCCCGCATCGCGACGTCGAGTGCACCCATCCCGGACCTCTGGACGGCGGCGACGTCGGTCAGCTCAGCGGTCTCGCGGCCGATGCCGGCCACCCCGTCGGTCATCTCGGTGATCATGGCGGCCATCGCCGCCACGTCCCGTTCGAGCGCGGCCAGGGTGCTGGTGATCTCGCCGGTCGAGGAGGCGGTCGTCGCCGCCAGCTGCTTGACCTCGTTGGCGACCACCGCGAAGCCGCGGCCGGCCTCGCCGGCCCGGGCGGCCTCGATCGTCGCGTTCAGGGCCAGCAGGTTGGTCTGGGCGGCGACGGCTGCGATCAGCTGGGCGATGCCGCTCACCTGCTGCAGGCTCTCGGTGACGGCCTCGGCAGTCCGGGCGCCGGCAGCGGCATGCTGGTGCACCCGCGAGGTCACCGCGGTCGTGGCGCGGACCCGGTCATCGATCCCCGAGACGGACTCCTTGACGGTCTCGGCCTCCCGGATGACGTCCTCCAGCTCGGCCACCACGGCTCGAGCCGTCTCGTTGATCGCCTGCTGGGCGCGCTGGCGCACGTGCTGGCCGGCCAGCCGTTGCTGCAGCTGGCTCTGGAGCAGCTGGGCCTCACGGTCCTGGGTGGCGGCGCGGAGATCGGCGTCCTGCGTGGCCATCGCGTTCAGCATGCTGTCGATCCCGGCGGCCAAGCCACCGATCTCGCCGCCTGCCGTGCTGGCGATCCGCAACGAGCGGTCGCCCGATCGGATCACCTCGTCGGTGGTACGTCGCAGCGGTGCCACCTGGCGGCGGACCTCGCGTCGCATGATGAGGACGACCGCGACGAACAGCAGCGATCCGAGCACCGCCATCAGCAGCATCAACCAGCGCGCGACCGTGGCGGCGTGCTGGTGGATCGGCCGGGGGCGCAGCGCCTGCAGCGTCACTGACCGGTCGGTGACCGTGGGGACGACGATGCTCAGCGTCATCTGGGATCCGCTGGCGACCCGGGTGGTGACCTGGAGACGGCCCAGCGAGCTCTCGATCGAGGTGGTCGCTCCCGCGGCCGGGGGCGGGCCGGGGGCCGGCGTGATGGGCATCGTGATCTGACGGGCGAGCACGGCCAGGCCGGGACCGGCCATCGACCGGAGGTAGATCAGGCCGCCGGCGACGTCGTCACCGCCGTCCGAGCGGTGAGCCGCGAAGCCGCAGAACAAGAACGGCCCGGCGGCGGTCGACACCACCCCGCAGCGGGCCTGCCCGGCCTTCGCGGCCGGGTCGAACAGCGTGCGCAGGTCTGCCGCATCGGCCAGCCCGTCCGGTGCCGGGACGTAGCTGTCACCCACGACCAGTCCACCGACCCGCGGGGTCCCGTCCGGTCCGACACCCAGCACGCCGTCCAGACCGTAGATCCCGCGCACGTCGCTCGCGGGGAAGTCAGAGGCGAACGCCGTCCGGTCCGCACGGGCGACGTCGTCGTGCGACGCGTCCCAGATCGAGTTGGTCGCCCCGTAGTTGCGCAGCAGGGTGACCCAGGACTCCAGGCCGATCCGGACCCGTTGCGCGTCCTGGGCGACCTGGTCGGCCTCGAGCCGGTCGAACGCGCTCGTCGTGACCCTCTGCTGGACGGCGAAGCCGACGATCATCAGCAGCAGCACCACGGCCGCCGAGATCACCGTTCCGCCGGACCGAGGACGTCTCACCCGGTGTGGATCGGCGCCCCCGCCGGCCGACTTGAGGCTCGGCCGGACTCGGCAACCGATCGACGGGCAGGGACTCGACGCGGCTGCATCGAGCCTGTGCCCCGGTCGGTTCGGGGTGGCCGCGACCTCACTCCTGCGGGTCGGACGCCGTGGCCGCGCGGGCCGCCGGGACGACCGCGGGGCCCGCCGCGGGGGCTGCGTACGCCGGCTGGAGCATGTGCTGCGTGAGCCAGTCGGTGAGAGCTTCCGGCGGTACCGGTCTGGAGTACAGGAAGCCCTGGACGGACGGGCACCCCATCCACCGCAGGGTCTCGGCGGTCTGCTCGGTCTCGACACCCTCGGCGACGAACCGCAGGCCGAGGTTGGACGCCAGCGCGATGGTCGAGGCGACGATGGCGCGGGCGCGGCGACTGCTGCTGAGCTCGGCGATGAAGGAACGGTCCAGCTTGAGCTCGTCGACCTCGAGGTCCTGCAGGTACGCCAGGGACGAGTAGCCGGTGCCGTAGTCGTCGATGGCCGTCTCCACTCCCAGCTGGCGCAGTTCTGCGAGCACCTGGGTGGCCGGGGTCGTGTTCGACATGAACAGGTTCTCGGTGATCTCCACCGTCAGGTGACCGGGTGCGATGTCGCGGGCCGCGAGGGCGCCGGCGACGGTCCTGGGCAGGTCGAGGTCCATCAGGTTGGTCGGTGAGAGGTTCACCGACACCGTCAGGCCGGCGTGGACGGCCTTCCAGGCCGGGAGCGGGTCGAGCGCGCGACCGAGGACCGTCGCGGTGAGCTCTCGCATCAGGCCGGCGTGCTCCGCCAGGTGGAGGAACCGGTCGGGGGTGAGGAGGCCGAGTCTGGGGTGCTGCCAGCGGCACAGTGCCTCGACGGCCCGGACGCGGCCGTCGGCCGTGTCCAGGATCGGCTGGAAGTGACAGATGACCTGCCCGGCGGCGAGACCGGCTCGCAGCTCCTCGATGAGCTGCAGGCGCTCCCGGCTGTGCGGGTCGTCCTCGCTCCGGTAGGCGCAGACCCCGGCCCGGGACGACTTCGCCTTGTACATCGCCACGTCGGCCCGCTGAAGCAGCTGGCCCGGGCCGGTGGTGTGCTGGGGGTGCAGGGCGATGCCGACGCTGCCGCGCACGTGCAGGGTGATGTCGTCCAGCGCGAACGGGGCCGCGAGCCGGTCGCTGATGCTGCGGGCCAGGGAATGCGCCAGCTCGGTCAGGCCGGGCCCCGGCCGGCGGCCGTCACCGCTCCCGGTCGGCTTCCGGCCGTCGCCGTCGACCGCTGCGATCTTCGCGGTCGTGCCGCCCGTGATGCTGGTCGCGCTCAGCAGCACCGCGAACTCGTCGCCGCCGGGGCGTGCGATCACCGCGCTGACCGCGGTCGGCGTCGATGGGTGCGCGGCGGCCGAGGGGGTCAGGGATACGACGACGAGTCCTGGGTGGTCGGCGACCGCGGCCCGCAGACGCCGGGCGATCTGGACCAGGAGCTCGTCGCCGACGTGGTGTCCGAGGCTGTCGTTGACCTCCTTGAACCGGTCGAGGTCGATGAGCAGCAGGCCGGCCGAGGCGTGCTTCGGGACCATGCCGATGGCGCGGGTCAGTGCGCGCCGGTTCCCCAGGCCGGTGAGCTCGTCGGTGATCGCCTGCCGATGGGTGTCCGCCAGGACGGCCAGCTCGCGGAAGCTCAGCGCGAAGCGCGCTGTCGCGGCCAGTAGTGTGACGGCGGCCAGCGCGACCGCCAGGTGCGGCAGCCGCGGTCCTGCGGCGGCGGTCAGCAGGACGATCGCTCCGACCGACGCGACCAGCGCCGGGATCAGCGCCGGCCAGCCGTGGACTCGTTCGCTGGTGATCTGGCGCGAGGGCTGCCACGCGATCATGGTCAGGCCGACCGCCGCCGCCGGCCACAACGCGTCGATCCAGGTGCCCTCGGTGTAGCTGCCGTCGGTGACGCGCAGCAGGTACAGGGTGTCCACGAGCGCGTACGTGACGAGGACGGCTGACAGCGCCCACCAGCGGCGGTCGGCCCGCCAGCCCACGAGCGCGAGGGCGCCGGAGGTGACGGCCAGCAGCGTCAGATCGCCGAGCGGGTAGGCCAGGGCCACCGCGACCGCCGTCGGGCTGCTCTCCTGAGCGGCGCCGGCGGCGATCGGCTCGAACGCGGTCGCCGCGACCATGGCGCCCATCGCGCAGGCCGCGACCAGGCCGTCGAGCCAGGCTGACGCCGGCATCGAGCGCAGTCGGTGGCGCAGCAGCAGCACCAGCCCGAGGTACAGGCTGGGGTAGAACGTCAGGTACGGCACGTCCGCGACGCTTGGAAAGGTCGGCTCGCCGGCCGCCGACAGCCACGAGTACACGACGTCACCCGAGGCGCTGGCGAACAGGGCGGAGCCCAGCGCGGCCCACGCGATCCGTTCGGCGCGCACGAGCAGCGCGCGAGCCATGACGACGGTGGCCGCGCCCAGGCTGACGCCGTCGTACACCCAGATGTCCCACACGGGCGAGGGCGTGCGCCCGGGCCATACCGTCGAGGCCGCGAACGCCAGCCAGCCGAGCACGCCGACCGCGATCGCAGCGCGGACCGGCACCGGCAGCGGACGCGGCACGACCAGCCACTTCCCCCGCGACGTCGGCACGGTGGTCCGCACCCGCGCCCGCGCCCACGCCCGTGCCCGCGCCCACGACATCGCCGGCGTGCTGACGCTGCCGCGGGCAGCGGGCCCGGGCGTGCCCGAGACAGGGCCGGCCTGCCCGAACGGTGCCGCCCGGGCCCGGACCAGGAAGACGAGCGCGCGCATCAGCGGGCGTCCGACAGTGTCGGGTCGGCCGGCGCTGCGGCCACCATGCCCGAGGTCCCCCCGGGCGGGACGGGCCGCACCGCCGCCCCGTCGGACCACCACGACACGCGTCGACGCATCGCCGTGATCACCCCCTCGTCCTCGAGCACCTCACCGTTCCATCGACGGCACGTCGTGACTCTGAAGCAGTCCGGCTCCAGGACCATCCGTCGGGACCTGAGCCGATCCCGCTGCCGGGCGCTGCGCAGACACGCTTCGCCGGTCAGGTCGTCGTGCTGCCCGCGCGCGGTTCGCCGTCGGTTCCGACAAGAAGGAACCGCTCGTGGCCGGGCGGCGGCCCCTCGACGCGACCGGACTTCTTGGCTCGGTACATCGCCGCGTCAGCGCGGCGCAGGAGCTCGTCGAGCGTGGTGCCGTGCTCACCATGGGCGATCCCGATGCTGGCTCGCGCCGCGACGACCGTCCCGCCGATCCGGGTCGGCTCTGCGAGCCCGGCGTGGATCCGCGTCGCGACGGCGGCGGCCTCGGACGGACCGGACGGCGCGCGCAGGACGACGGCGAACTCGTCACCCCCGAGCCTGGCCACGACGTCGTCCTCGCGCACAGCAGCTCTCAGGCGCTGCGCGACGACGGTCAGCAGCAGGTCCCCGGCATGGTGGCCATGGCCGTCGTTGACGGCCTTGAACCCGTCCAGGTCCACGATCATGACGGCGGCCCGGTCGCCGGCGTTCATCGCCGAGGTGAGCTCCCGGTGGAACGCAGCCCGGTTCGGCAGCCCGGTGAGGTCGTCGTGGAACGCCTGTCGGGCGAGCTCGGCCTCCCGTTGCCGCAGTGCGGTGACGGTCAGCCGCAGTTCGTGGCTCAGTGCCTGGTTGGCGTAGAGGCTGATCAGCTGACGGGTCAGGACCAGCCCGACCATCAGGCAGCCGTCCCAGAACAGGAACGTCCCCAACGGCTGCCTGGCCAGCCCGATCGTGACCCCGACGACGCCGACCGCGAGGACGGGGACGTAGGGCAGCGTCAACGCCAACCGGCCGGGCAGCCTCTCCGGCGCCGCGGTGGTCGCCCCGCCAACGGGGAGAAGGGCCGCCAGGGCGATCAGGAGATAGGCCGCGACGTAGCCGGTGTCGAACAGGTTGCCGGTCTGGTAGCTCCCGTGTGCGGTGAACCAGGTGAACGAGCTGTCCGAGACCCCGACCGCGGCCAGCCCCAGCCCGAGCAGCGTGAGCGTTGCGCGGTGCCGGCCGCGCGCGCCGGCGACCGCGAGCAGCGCGATCGTCGTGGTGAGGACGTCAGACGTGGGGTAGGCCAGGCCGATCAAGCGCGTCCAGGAGTCGAGCTCACTGTCGTAGAAGACCGGTCCGAGCACGGTTGCCCAGCTGATGAACAGCAGCGCGGACCCGGCGACCGCGCCGTCCGCGACGTCGCGGAGACGGACCGTCCACCCCGTCCCGGCCCCGGACAGCAGGACCAGCCCCACGACCGCCGGCGGGACGGCGGACAGGTAGCCGACGTCCGCCAACGACGGATAGGGGACCTCCCGGCCCAGGTGCACCTCGTACACCGCCCAGGTGAGCCCGCCGGCCCCCCACGCAAGGCACGACACCGCCATCAGCGTCCACGCCGCGCAGAGCCGACGGTCCTGTCGGACCACCCGAGAACGAGCCCGGACGGCGCAGGCGACGGCGGCCAGCACGGGGACCACCCAGCAGAGGTAGTCGTCCACCACGACCGTCCACCGCTGCCCCAGGGCACCGGTCGCCAGCATGACGAAGAACGCCGCGCACAGAGCAAGGGCGGCCGCCGACCACCACCGGAACCCTGGTCCCGCTGCGCTCACCTCGTCCGCCCCTCTACGCCGTCGACTACCACCGTCGGCCGGGTCGGCCCGCGCATGAGCCGTCGCAGGACATCGACGCCCGCTGACCTGTTGCCGATCCGACGGCTCCTCGGCTGCTCAGCCGTTCAGGGTGACGCGAGCACGGGGGCGGCCGCGACGAGCAGGAAGCAGCCGAGCTCGACCAGGCCGATCACGCCCGGCCGCAGCGCGCGACGGGGCGCGACGAAGGCCCGGACGGCGAGTGCGACGAACGGCGCGACCAGCCATGACCCGTGCGGCCAGCCCCACCACGCGCCGAGGCCGACCGACAGCGGCACGGAGGCGACCGCCACGACGCGGGACGCGCGCGCGAAACGCGGATCGCGACGTTCCCGGATCAGGGACTTCACGTGCAGCGTCGAGCCCAGCAGCACCAGCACGCAGACGGCGACGAGGACCCAGACCTGCGCGGGGACGGCGTCCGGCCCGGGCGGCGTCCAGGACCGGCTGCCGGCTCCGACGGCCCAGGTGACAGGGACCATCGCGGCGCACTCGGCGACGAACACCGCATCGTTGGCCAGGGCGCGCTCGTCGTTGCGTCGCGCGTACGTCAGGTTCACCGCGAACATCGCGGCGTAGCCGAGCCCGACCCAGACCAGCCACGGCCGCCAGACGAGCAGGACCGCGACGGCGGGAAGGACGACCGCCGACCAGACCAGGAACGGGGCGCGGAACCGCTGCGGTCGCCTGGCGCGGACGAGACCCAATGCGGCGTAGGACATCGGGTAGGCCGCCACCCAGGCGACGGCGAGCGGCACCAGGAGCGGTGTCCGGGTCGTGACCACGACGCCGAGCGCCAGAGGCAGCGCCAGGAAGGCCCACGCACCGTGCTGGGGCGGCACGTACGCGCTCACGTTCGACTCCTCCGGCCGGCTCCGGGGGCCGGCGTCGCCGCCAATGTAACTTCCGCAGCCGGGCACCGGGGCCGGCTCGTCGAGGCCGATGACTTCCGGGAGGCCGGCTGGGTGCGGGCACCCGATCCGGCTGACCCCGGTGGTTCGGGAAGGCGGGGGAGGGCCAGGTCGGGATGCCTCCACGGATGCGAAGCACGTCCGGCACGCCCGGATGCGTCATGGTCGATGGGGCCCGGCCAGTTGGCTGCTGACGCTGTAACGCCCCGCGCGGCGATGGACGCGGTGGGTGTGTCCGCGCACGCGCAGGTGGGGCAGGTGGCCCTCCGGCTCGGCGAAGAAGACCTTCTTGGCGAGCTCGAT
>DAIOGQ010000031.1:0-21123 GCA_036745175.1 Kineosporiaceae bacterium | reverse complement strand
CCAGCGAGCTACCGAGCTGCTCCACCCCGCGTCGGCTCCGTAAGGCTATGTGACCTCACGCCGTGAGAGCAAATCGGCAGCCCGTCGGTCACCCGCCCGGCGTCCCGGTGGCCGACGGCGAGGCACTCGCCGTCGGGGCGCGGGTGCCGCTGGAGGACGTCTGGCCCAGCTGCTTCTGGGCCGCCAGCGCGCGTTCCACGGCGTCGGTGAGCTTCGCCTGAGCCCTGCCGTAGGCCGCGAAGTCGTTGGCCTGCAGGGCCGTCCGGCTCTCCTGCAGCGCCGTCTGGGCGTCCAGGAGCGCCTGCTCGAGCTGCTCCTGCGCGGTGCCGGTCCCGCCGCTCTGGCTCGGCGACGGGGACTGCGTACCCCCGGTCGGGCTGGGCGACGGGCTCTCGCTCCCCGGTGTCGTGGGCGTTGCCACGGCACCGCCGAAGACCCCGTCGAGGGCCACCTCGAGGGTGTCGGCGAAGGCGATCTTGTCGCCGAAGCTGACGAGTACCTTCTGCAGGAGCGGGTAGGAGTTCGCGCCGGCGCCCCGGACGTAGACCGGCTGCACGTAGAGCAGCCCGCCGCCGAGCGGCAGGGTGAGCAGGTTGCCGTACTGGATCGTCGACCCGCCGACCTTGAGCGGGTTGAGCAGCTGGCTGATGCCCGGGTCGGCGCGGAACGCCTGCTGGACCTGTGCAGGCCCGGAGACGACCGTGTCGTCGGGCAGCTCGAGCAGCCGCAGCTGGCCGTAGCCCTCCCGTCTCTCGCCCTTCTGGGTGCCCGCGTCGGCATCCACGGCAAGGAAGCCCGTGAGGTTGTTCCGCTGGTTCGACGAGCCCTGCGCCGGGATGTACGCCGACGTCAGCGAGAACGTCGGGTTGTCCTGCCCAGGCATCTGGAGCGTGAGGTAGTAGGGCGGCTGGAACGCCGACTGCTGTGCCTCACTCGTCGGGTCGGCCGGCACCCGCCAGAGCTCGCTCTGGGAGAAGAACGCCGACGGGTCCTCGACGTGGTAGCGCCCGAGGAGCTGTCGCTGGACCTTGAAGAGGTCCTCCGGGTACCGCAGGTGCGACATCAGGTCGGCACTGATCTGGCTCGCCGGGCGGACGATGTTCGGGAACACCTTCGTCCAGGCCTTCAGCACCGGGTCCTGCTCGTCCCACGCGTAGAGCTTGACGGACCCGTCGTACGCGTCGACGGTCGCCTTGACCGAGTTGCGCATGTAGTTGACCCGCTTGGCCCCGAGCGGGACGACACTCGTCGAGGCCGCCGTCAGCGCGTCCTCCGTCGCGTCGGCGAGCAGCTGCGTCCGCGAGTAGGGGTAGCGGTCCGTCGTCGTGTAACCGTCGATGATCCACACGATCCGGCCGTCGACGACGCTCGGGTACGGGTCGCCGTCGAGGGTGAGGAACGGCGCGACCTTCTCGACCCGTGCGCGTGGCCGGCGGTCGTAGAGGATCTGCGAGCTGCTGTTGATCGCGTCGGACAGCAGGATGTTCTGGTCGCGGAACTTCACCGCGTAGAGCAGCCGGTTCACCACCGAGCCGACCGGTACGCCGCCGTCGCCGGTGTAGGTGTAGTTCGACCCGGCCGCGCCGCTCGCGGCGTCCGGGGAGTCGAACTCCTGCGGCCGGGTGCCCGTCGGCGCGCCGACGATCGAGTAGTCGGGCGACTTCTCGCCGAAGTACACCCGCGGCTGGTAGTCCTTGCCGCCGAACTTGTTGGCGAACCCGGACTGGAAGAAGACCGGGCGGCCGTTCGCCGTCCGCTCGTTGCCGTAGGCCGCGATGAGCCCGAAGCCGTGGCTGTAGACGATGTGGTCGTTGATCCAGTTGCGCTGCCCCGGCGGCGCCTCCTCGAGGTCCAGCTCGCGGACAGCGACGACCGAGTCGCGGCGCGGCGCGTCCGAGCCGGGCACCGTGTACCGGTCGACGTCGAGGCTGTCCGGGAACGAGTAGTACTGCCGGTTCTGTTCGAGCTGCCGGAACGCGTCGGACACCAGGTAGGGGTCGATGAGCCGGATGCCCGGGATCGTCGCGGCGTCCTGGCGCAGCTTGTCGCGCGTCGTCTCCGTCTGCGCGCGGTACTCGCTCTTCTCGACGTCGGCTATCCCGTAGGCGGTCTTCGTCGCGCGCAGGTTCTTCGCGATGAAGTCGGCCTCCCGGGCCTGCTCGTTGGGGCGCACCTGGAAACGCTGGACGACTGCGGGGTAGATGCCGCCGATGAGGATCGCGCTGACGACGAGCAGGACGACGCCGTACAGCGGCAGCATGCGCAGCCGGTCGACGACGGCCGCGACGACGAAGAGAACCGCGACGATGAGCGCGATACCGGCGAGGACCCCGCGCGAGATGAGCACCGCGTTCGCGTCGGTGTAGGTCAGACCTGTGATGCGCTGGGAGTCCTTGGTGGTCAGGGCGAATCGGCCGAGCCAGTAGTCGACGGCGCGCAGGAGGAGGAATGCCGCGGCGAGTGTCGCCAGGTGGATGCGCGCGGCGTCCGTGAGGCGCGGACCCGCACCCTGCAACCGGATCCCGCCGTAGAGGTAGTGGGTGATGATCGCGGCCAGCCCGGCGAGGAAGACGACCGCGGTGAGGAAGCCGCTGATGAACTGCAGCCACGGCAACGTGAAGACGAAGAAGCCGATGTCGATCGAGAACTGCTCGTCGCGCGTGCCGAACGGCACGCGGTTCCACCAGAGCAGGAACGTCTGCCACTGCTGGCTCGCGGCCGAGCCCGCGAAGAGCCCGAGCGCGATCGGGACGCCGAGCACGACGACCCGACGCAGCGGCTCGATGCTGTCACGGTACCTGTCCAGGCTCGCCTGCTCGGTCGACACCGGCGCGTAGACCGGCCGCGACCGGTAGGCGACGGCGAGGCTCGCGAAGACCGCAGCGCCCATGACGAGGGCACCCACGACGAAGAGCGTGCCCTTGGTCACGAGCTCGGTCGTGTAGATCGACGTGAACCCGACGGAGCGGTACCAGAGCACGTTCGTCCACACCGACGACAGCAGCAGACCCAGGACGACGACGACGCCGAGGATCGCCAGCGTCGGCGCGAGCGCGCCACGACGGCGGCGCTGCACGACCGGGCGGGGGACATTGCGGGGCTCACGCTCGAAGCTCACACCCGGAGAACTTACCCATGCCGTGCACGGTTCCCGCGGCCGACCGGCCGATCCGGGATCGTTACGCGGCGCACCCCGCCCGCTGGGAGCCCGTCAGGCACCCGTGCGAGGATCGCCCGGTGACCACGGAAGACCCCATTCCGGCCGCCGGACGCGGCCCCGCCGGACGCGGCGCCGCCGGACGCGGCCCCGCCGGACGCGGCCCCGCCGTCGCGCGCGCCGTCCGTGAGCTGGAGCAGCACGTGGCGTCGTCCGGCTGGGACGGCCCGGTCCGGCTGTTCGCCCTCGTCAACACCGCCGGCGCCCTCGCGCGCGACCCTGGCCTGGCCGGCGCGCTCGGCCCCGAGGTCGTCGCGGCCGCGACGGCGGACCCCGAGCACCTCACGGCCGTCGAGCAGGACCGGCTCCCCGCGACCGACACCCTCGAGGCACTCCTCGCCGGGATCGCCTGGCCGGACACCGTGGACGGCGCGGCCGTCGTCGTCGAACGGGTCGTCGTCCCGCCCGAGGCGCAGGCGCAGGCGCCGCGCGACCCCGAGGCGGCGGTCACCTTCCTCGCCGAGCACCCCGACCGCCGCGAGCTGCGACTGGCGGCCGGCGTGCTGCGGGACGGCACGAGCGCGTGCGCCGTCCGGGCCCGCGACCACGACAGCGACGACCGGGTGGCGGTGGGGCAGGACCTCGTCCCGGGGCTCGTCGCCGCCGTCTCCGCGACGCTCGAGGGGTAGGCGTCAGGACCCGCAGCTCGGCAGCGCCGACGGGGCTGCCCCGGTGCCGATCTTCTCGACGGCGGTGCGGGCCTCGTCGAGCGTCGCCACCCGGACCACGGTGAGCCCGTCAGGCACGTGACCGACGACCTCGGGGCAGTTGTCGGACGGCGCGAGGAAGTGCGTCGCGCCGGCCCGTCGGGCCCCGACGAGCTTCTGCCGGATGCCGCCGATCGCTCCCACGGTGCCGTCGGCGTCCATCGTCCCCGTGCCGGCGATCTGCTTGCTGCCTGTCATCGGCCCCGGCGTCAGCTTGTCGATGATCCCGAGCGCGAACATCGTCCCCGCGCTCGGCCCGCCGATGTCCTCGATCTGGATCTTGACGTCGAACGGGAAGTCGAACGCCGCGTCGATGAAGACGCCGATCTGGGTCTTGCCGTCGGTCCCGGTCCGGGTGCGGACCTGGACCTCCCGGTCGGTCCCGTCGCGGCGGACGACCATCTCGGCGACCTCGCCCGGTGCTGTCTTCTCCAGGCCCACCCGCAGCGCGTCGATGCTGTCGACCTTGACGCCGTTGATCTCGACGAGGACGTCCTTCGCCTTCAGGGCGGCGGACGCCGGGGCGCCGGCGTCGACCTCCGTGACGGTGATGCTCGTCGGGACCGCGATGCCGAGCGAGGCCATCGCCGCCGCCGTCGCGCTCTCCTGCGAGGTGACCATCTCGCGCCGGTTCTCCTGCTGGGACTGCTCGGCGGTCTGCCCCGGCGGGAAGACCGACTCCTCCGGGACGACCGCCACCGAGGGGTCGAGCCACCCGGAGATCACCTGGTAGAGCTCGACGTGGTTGCCCGGGCCGCCGAAGACGCTCACGGTCGTCAGGTCGAGCGCACCGGACGTCGGGTAGGTCTGCCGGCCCGAGACGGCGATGAGCGGCTTGCCGTTCTCGTCGCCGAGGGTGTTGAGCGCCGGCCCCGGCCGCAGCACCGCGTAGTGGACGGGCATGAGCCAGGCGGTCGCCGCGAGCGCGATCGTCACGAACCCGGTCAGCAGGAGCACGGCCGTGCGCGGGTTCATCGTCAGGGACGGCGCCACGTTGCCGTGCTGCGGCGTGCCGTCGCGCGGGGCATCCGTGGACGACGGGTCCTCGCCGTCCGGGCGTGCGACGTCGACCGAGGCGGTGTCGGGGAAGACACCGCCCGGGAGCGCGCCGGACGCGGACGACCCGGGTCCGGGTGCGTCGGGCCACGGTGCGTCGCGGTCGTGGCCGGGTGGGTTCACAGGGCGCTCCTCGATGGACGGGGACGTCACAGGGTAGGACGCCGCAGGCCCGGACGGCGTGCCCGGGCACGACGGACGAGGGCTGCGGCCCCGAGTAGCGCGACGGCCGCACCCGCCGCCCCCGCGGCGGCGACCGCGCCGCCGGCGGCACCGACGACCGCCACCCCGCCGCCGCTGCGCCGAGAGCGAACCGCTCCCCCCTGCGGGCTCACCTGGACACCCTTCGTCGTTGGCCGTTGCGTAGGTTGGACCCATCCTCACCGACGTCGCCCGCGCGCGGGCACGCTCGAGGGGAACGGCGGTGTGGGGTGCTCCGACGGCTCGACCGGTGGCCCGTCGAGGATCGGCGGCGCCGGACCACGGTGAATGAGGTGCGCATGACCGGCTTCGGCAGCAACCTGCCCGATCGCAACGACGGCCCCGACGACGGCGACGCCGACCCGCTCGGCGACCTGTTCCGCTCGATGTTCGGGCCGGGCGGTCAGCTGCCGCCCGAGCTGGCCAACCTGCCCGGCGTCCCCTCGGACCCCGCGCAGCTGCAGGCCATGTTCGCCCAGGTGCAGCAGATGCTGGCGGGTGGCGGCGACGGCCCCGTCAACTGGGACCTCGCCGGGAACATCGCCCGGCAGGCGGCCGCCGAAGGCGGCGACCCGAGCGTCGGCGACGCCCAGCAGCGCGCTGTCACCGAGGCGCTGCGGACCGCGGACCTGTGGCTCGACCGGGTCACCGACCTCGCCGCCGCGACCGGCCGCACCTTCGCGTGGAGCCGCGCCGAGTGGGTCGAGCAGACCCTGCCGGTGTGGAAGGGCGTCGTCGAGCCGGTCGCCGAACGGGTGGGGGCGGCGATGAGCGATGCGATGTCGTCCCAGGCGCCGCCCGAGCTCGCCCCGATGCTCGGCGCCGCGCTGCCGATGATGCGACGGATGGGCGGAGCCTTCTTCGGCGCCCAGGTGGGGCAGGCCGTCGGGGCCCTGTCCCGTGAGGTCGTCGGGGGTGGGGACGTCGGGCTGCCGTTGCTGGCCGCGGGCGGCGCGGCGCTGCTGCCTGCCAACATCGCCGCCTTCGGCGAGGGCCTCGGCCTGCCCGAGGACGAGGTCCGGCTGTACCTCGCACTGCGTGAGGCCGCCCACGCGCGGCTCTTCGCCGGCGTCCCGTGGCTGAGTGCGCACATCCTCGGTGCGGTCGACGACTACGCCCGCGGGATCGCGATCGACACCGAGCGCATCGAGGAAGCCGTGCGGCAGATCGACCCGAACGACCCCGCCGCCCTCCAGGAAGCGTTGTCGTCCGGGATCTTCGAGCCCGAGCGGACGCCGATCCAGCAGGCGGCCCTCGACCGGCTCGAGACGGCGCTGGCGCTCGTCGAGGGCTGGGTCGACGAGGTCGTCGACGCCGCAGCCCGGACGTCGTTGCCGCACGCGGTGGCGCTGCGCGAGACCCTCCGGCGACGCCGGGCAGCCGGCGGACCGGCGGAGCACACGTTCGCCTCGCTCGTCGGCCTCGAGCTGCGCCCGAGGCGGCTGCGCGAGGCGGCCGCCGTCTGGGCCGCGCTCACGGCGGCCCGCGGGGTCGCCGGCCGCGACGCCCTGTGGGAGCACCCCGACCTCGTACCGACCGCTGACTCGTTCGCCGACCCCGAGGGCTTCGCCGGCGCGCAGACCCCCACCCCCGGCGGCCAGGACCTCGACGCCGCCCTCGCGGCGATCCTCGACGAGGCGGACCAGGGTGCGCACGGCGACGACACCGACGGCCCAGGCACGGACGGCGAGGCCAAGGCGTGACGTCGGCGCTTCGCCCGGTCGACGGTGCGACGTCCGCCGGAGCCGCGACGGTCAGGGCGGGGGCCGAACGGCCGTGGGTGCCCTGCGAGACGCTGGTCGCCGACGTCCGGCACACGCTCGCCCACGCGCCCCGTGACAGCCCCGAGGACCGGTTCGAGGCCTGGGCCTGGCGGGCGCTGCTCGACGAGGACGGTCCGGCGCTGCTCACGCGGCACGCTGTGCCGAGCCACGTCACGGCGTCGGCGATCGTGCTCTCCCCGGACGGCCGCCGCACCTGCCTCGTGCTCCACGGTCGGATGAACCTCTGGGTCCAGCCCGGCGGGCACCTCGAGGAGGGGGACGCGACGCTGGCCGTCGCGGCCGCCCGGGAGGTCGAGGAGGAGACCGGGCTCAGCGGCGCCGTCCTGCCCCGGCTCGCGGCGTTGTCCCGGCACCGCGCGCCCTGCCGTCCGGAGGCGGACTGGCACCTCGACGTCCAGCACGTGCTCGTCGCCGACGACGCCGCACCCGTGCTGAGCGCGGAGTCCCGGGACGTCCGCTGGTGGGCGGTGGACGCGCTCCCGGCCGACCTCGCGCCGGGCGTCGCGGCGAACCTCGCCCGCGCCGCCCGGGTGCTCGCCCGGTCCGACTGACCCTTCCGGACCCGACCGGGCCCGGCGGCGGTCGACCCCGGGACGTGAGGTCGGCGCCGGAGGCGCACGGCTCAGTCTGTTCCGACTGCGCCGGCCGGCTCGTCGTCCACGTCGTCCTCGGTGAGCGCGACAGCGTCGTGACGGCCGTCGGGGAAGCCGTCCTGGCGGCCCTCGTCGCCGATGCTGCCGATGCTGCCGTCGCGGGCGGCGGTGAAGCCCTCGAGGTAGCCGCGGGCCCGTTCGGTCCTGGGGTAGCCGTCGAGGAGCGCCCAGAACCGGGGTCCGTGGCCGTGCTCGACGAGGTGCGCCAGCTCGTGCAGGAGCACGTAGTCGATGACCCACGGCGGCATGCCCCGGAGCCGGGTCGAGAGCCGGATCGTGCGGTCGGCCGGCGTGCACGAGCCCCAGCGCGAGTTCTGGTTGGGCACCCAGCTGACGCTCGCCGGGCGGGCCAGCCCGTCGAGGTAGCGCCGGGCCAGGTCGGTCGCGCGGGCCATCAGGTCGTCGTCCCCAGGGCGGCGGCGGCGGTCCTGGGCCGAGAGCCGGGCGACCATCCGCTCGACCCACTCGCGCTCCTGGGCCCGGGTGAAACGGGCCGGGATGAGCACGATCGTGCGGTCGCCGTCGCGGTAGGCCGTCACCGTGCGGATCCTCCGCCGGCTCCGACGTACCTCGACGTCGGGTGGCGGCGCGGACGAGGGCACGCCGGCCATGGGTCGAGGCTAGGCCGAAGGGCGCAGAAAATCTCTCATCCACATCCGGTGGACAGTCTTCCTGCAGGTCAGGACCCCGTCGACGGCGTGGTGGACGTCCGGGTCCACACGCCTGTACCGGCCCGTCCACACCGACACGCGGCGGTCTCCCCAGGTTGTCCACAGCTTTGTCCACAGGTCTGGGGACAGTGACGTTGACGCGCCGCAGCCAGCCTCCTAGGTTCGGTGAAAGGCCCCGGGACCACCGGGGACGGCGTGCTGGGGAAGGTGCGCCGGCCTCGGCCCCGGGGCTGCTTCGCGTCCTGCGGGCCGCCGTCCCAAGGCTCGCGACCCGGGCGCGACGTCAGCCGTTCTGTGGATCTTGCGACGCGCCACACGGCAGTTGGACGGCGCACGGCCCACGCTCGGCTAGGCTCGTGGCGGGTCTTACGCACGGAGGGGGCAGCCGTAGGGCGTCCCGACCGGCCCGCGAGCGGCACGACTGGCCGCCGCGAGTGACCAAACCGAACGACATGAGGAGCGCCACCGTGGCCGACGAGACGTACAGCGGCGAGTTCTACTGCGTGAAGTGCAAGGAGAAGCGCCAGGCGGAGGGCAAGGTCGTCGAGACCAACGGCCGCCGCATGGCCAAGGGCCAGTGCCCCGTGTGCGGGACGAACCTCAACCGCATCCTCGGCAAGGCCTGAACCAGGCTCTGCACGCCGGCTCACGCAGCCGCCGTTCCTCCGACGGGCGGTCCACCTCCGGGTGGGCCGCCCGCCGGCGTCTGCGAGAGCGGCCCGAGGTGCGCCGCCGCCGGGCCTGTGGACAAGTCCACGGGCCGGGTCGGACGGCGTGGCACGCTCACGACGTGCGCATCCAGCTGCTGCCCGGCCTGCACCGGGCCTGGCGCGGCCCGCAGACCCTCCAGCTCGGGATCAGCCCGCGTCGTGCGGCGGTGATCGACGGGCTCACCCCCGGCGACGCGGCCCTCGTCGAGCGGCTCGACAGCGGGGTGGACCCCGCCGAGCTCACCGTCGACGACCGGCGCCGGGAGCTCTTCGCCCTGCTGCGCGACGCGGGTGCCCTGGTGCCCGCCCGGGCGGGACGCGCCGTCCACTCCGTCCTCGTGGACCGGCACGAGGACCTCGAACCGGATGCGGCAGTCTGGGCACTGGTCCACCGCGGCTGCGGCGACGGCTGGGACCTGCTCGCCGACCGGGCCCGGCACCACGTGCTCGTCGTCGGCGGCGGCCGAGTCGCCGGAGCCGCCGCGCGGGCGCTCGGCGCGGCGGGCGTCGGGGGGGTCGAGCGCCGCGCGGACCTCACCGAGCAGGGCCTGCGGGCCGGGACGGGACGTGGTCCCGGGGTCCGGCCGTCGTGCGTCGTCCTCGTCGAAGGCGCTGCCGCCGACTCCGCCCGGGCCGCGGACCTCGTCCGGCGCGACGTCCCGCACCTGTCCGTCGTCGTCCGGGAAGGCGACGTCGTCGTGGGCCCGCTCGTCCGGCCCGGCGAGGGGCCGTGCCTGCGCTGCCTCGACCTGCACCGCGCCGACCTCGACCCGGTGTGGCCGACGGTCCTCGCGCAGCTGCTGTCCGCGCGGCACGGCGTCCCGGAGGAGAGCGCCGTGGCGGGGCTCGCCGGTGGTCTCGCCGCGCTCCAGGTGCTCGCCCTCCTCGACGGCCGCGCGGAGCCGGCCGCCGCCGGAGCCACCCTCGAGGTCGAGCTCCCGGACGGTCTCGTGACCCGCCGGCCGTGGCCCGGGCACGCCGAGTGCGGCTGCCGGTGGCCGCCCGCCGAGACCGGGGCGCGGACCACGGCGCGCGGCCACGGCGCGCATTCGCCGGTCCCAGCGACCACAATGGAGCGGTGACGGACCTCCCCCGCCGTGCCATGACCCGGACGGCGAAGCTGGCAAGCCTTCCTCTCGGTTTCGCCGGCCGCACCGCCATCGGGCTGGGCAAGCGGGTCGGGGGGAAGCCCGCGGAGATGGTCGCCGCCGAGGTCCAGGCCCGCACCGCCGAGCAGCTCTTCCGCGTGCTCGGCGAGCTCAAGGGCGGGGCGATGAAGTTCGGCCAGGCGCTGAGCATCTTCGAGGCCGCGATGCCCGAGGAGCTCGCCGGCCCCTACCGTGCCACCCTGACCAGGCTCCAGGACGCCGCTCCCCCGATGCCGACGGCCACCGTGCACAAGGTGCTCGCGGCGGAGCTCGGGTCGACGTGGCGGCGTACGTTCAAGGAGTTCGACGACACGCCCGCCGCGGCGGCGTCCATCGGGCAGGTCCACAAGGGCGTCTGGAAGGACGGCCGCGAGGTCGCCATCAAGGTTCAGTACCCCGGCGCCGGCGAGGCGCTCATCTCCGACTTCACCCAGGTGGCGCGGGTCGGCCGGGTCGCGGCGGGCTGGATCCCCGGCCTCGACATCAAACCCATCCTCGAAGAGCTGAAGGCCCGGATCGTCGAGGAGCTCAACTACACGCTCGAGGCCGAGGCGCAGCAGCAGTTCGCCGACGCGTTCCGCGCGGACCCTGTGTTCGTCGTCCCCGAGGTCGTCACCGCGACGCCGCACGTCATCGTCAGCGAGTGGCTCGAGGGCGTCGCGCTCTCCAAGCTCATCGGGACCGGCAGTCGCGAGGACCGCGACCTCGGCGCCCGCCGCTACCTCGAGTTCCTCCTCGCCGGGCCGGCGCGCGCCGGCCTGCTCCACGCCGACCCGCATCCGGGCAACTACCGGCTCACGCCGGACGGCCGGTTCGGGGTCCTCGACTTCGGCGCCGTGAAGCGGCTGCCCGACGGCATGCCGCCCGAGATCGGCCGGCTGCTCACGCTCGCGCTGCAGAACGACGCCGAGGGCGTCGTCGCCGGGTTGCGCGAGGAGGGCTTCATCAAGGCGTCGATCGAGATCGACGGGCAGGGCCTGCTCGACTACCTCGCACCGTTCCTCGAACCCGCCCGGCACACGACGTGGACGTTCTCCCGGGCCTGGATGCGCGAGCTGTTCGCCCACGTCAACGACGTGCGCCGGCCGCAGTGGTCCCTCGGGCTCAAGCTCAACCTGCCGCCCGAGTACCTGCTCATCCACCGGGTGTGGCTCGGCGGGATCGGCGTGCTGTGCCAGATCGAGGGCGAGGTCCCCGTGCTGGAGGTCCTCGCGCAGTGGCTGCCGGACTTCGACGTCGGCGCGCTGGACTACATCGAATGGGTCGACGACGACGGCGAGCCCGTCGAACCGATCCAGCCCTGACCCGCGTCCGGCCCGGCCTCACCGGGAGGTCGGCCCGGCTTCACCACCAGGGGCTGTCGAGCTTGCCCTCGATGCTGCGGATGTTCGCCCTCATGCACTGCTCGCAGGTCCACGTCCGGCGCCCGCGCTCGACGGCCGCGGACCACGTGAGCGGGGGCGGGTCGGCGGGGGACGAGACGCCGCACGTCGCGCAGGCCACCGGGGTCGCCTGCGCGGGAACCATGGCTCCGCTGAGGGTCGGGGAAGGCGTGTGATCCGTCACACGACAAACGTACGGTTGCCGGCACCCCGTGCGCCGGTCGAACCGCCGCTCCCGCGGTCCGACATCGATGTCGGTGACGGATTTCATCCGAACGGATGAGTTTGACCCGCACAGGTCACGCGGCGTGCCCGGGTCGCCGGCGCCGTTCTCCATGCCGCTGTGGATGCCGCTCTCGATCGAGTCGAGCGAGGACCGCACGCACGGGGAGCACGAGTTCCGCGACGAGCGTCGTGCGCCAGCAGGTCCGGTGGTGCGAGACCGCGGCGAGGTCAGTCGCTGTAGACCTGCGACCATTCCGTCACCGAGAGCAGGAGCAGCTGCCCGTTCTCGACGAGCTCCTCGACGGTACCCGGCCCGGTGCCGGTGGGCAGGTTCTTCGGGCTGTGGACCTGGGCGTCGAAGAGGAAGGTGCCCCTCCCGAAGATCTTCGCGGTGTCGACGATCCCGCTGGACTCCTCGTCCGTCGTGAGGACGGCCCGCGAGTCAGGTGTGGTCCCGGCCGGGTTCGTCACCCCGAACAGGGCCTGGTCGAACTGCGCGACGACCCCGAGGGCACCGTCCCTGATCCGGTAGGCGACGATCCGGGCGGCGATGTCGTTGCCACCCGGGTCCTCCTGGATGAGCAGGTTGCCGCGGGTGTCGATCGCCATGTTGTCGGGCTTGCTCAGCAGCGGTGCCTCGGTGCCGTCGAGCAGGAGGGTCAAGGTGCCGCCGAGATGCGGGCGGTCGACGTCCTCGAACGAGAGCCGCCACAGGCCGCCGCCGTCCCGGGGGACGCCGGGGGTGGCCGGGTCGGGGGTCGTCGAGCCGCCCTCGGTCGTGAGGAAGTAGTAGTCGTCGCGGTTGCGCGGGTCGAACGCACCGTCCTCGATCCGGTTGAGCGCCAACCCCTTCGCCGCCGCCTCGACGTTCTGCGTCACGCCGTTGCGCGTGGTGTCGATGGTCTCGCCGGGCCCGAACGTCACCTCGGCGGGAACACCCGTGCCGTACGTGGTCCGCCACTGCGCGTCGGTGCTGACGGCCTCGTCGGCGGCGTCGACGACGAAGAGCGAGCCGTTCGTGAGGCCGGCGCGCTCGACCGGGTTCCCGGTGCGCTGCTTCCTCCCGACGTAGACGCGGAGCTGGCCGTTGCCGCTGTCCTCGTTGCCGAGGACGACGGTCGTGTCGGTACGGTTCGACGCCGACACGGTGTTCTCCCACGAGAAGAGACCGAGGCGAGGGAGCTGGTAGGCCTCGCCGTCGGTCGTCACCCCGAAGACGCGGCCCTCGTCGCCGGCCTCCTCGTTGGCGAAGTACAGCCCTCTGGCGTACCCGGCCCCCGACCGCTCGTTCCGCAGCTCGCCGGCGGGCGCGAGGTAGCCGGAGCAGAAGCGGCTGAACGCGGGCGTGTGCCCGGACGTCGCACCGGCGGGGGCGACGGGAGCGGCGGCGTAGGTGTCCGCCGGGTAGTCCCAGTACCGGACGCCCGGCTCGATGAGGTCCGACCCGCGGGTGACCTTCAGGGTCCGCGGGTCGATCGACCACCGGCTGACGAAGGCGCCCTTCTGCCCGTGGCCGCGGGCGATCCCCGCCGTGTCCCGCAGCTCATGGTTGACCAGGACGGTGGCCCGGCCTTGCGTGCCGTAGACCCCGATGCCGTCGGGGATGCCGACGAGCCGGGACCCGTCGGCCGCCGTCCCGCTCCCGACGGTGAGCAGCGAGGTGACCCGGACGCCGTCCGCCACGGGCAGCACGTACGGCGCGACACCCCCGTTGGGGCCGACGACGGCACCGCCGCCGGACCCGGAGCCGGCTGCGGGCGCGGCGAGCGTGACGACGAGGGCGGCCGAGAGCAGCCCGGTCCCGGCGGCGGCGGCTCGGGTCCGCCGGGTGCGGACGATCGGGTGCAGATCCTGCACGACGTGCCTCCAGTCCAGATGTGGTCCGCCGCCCGAGAGGCGGCGGCAGCTGGAACCTAGGCAGCGGCGGTGGCCACCGGCCCAGCCGCGGGCGAACGCCGTACCACGATCAGGTGACGCTCGCCCCGGACGCCGGCGCCCGCGTCAGACGCCGAGATACAGCAGCCCCGGCCCCTCGTCGCGCCAGCCCACTCCGATCGGGTCGAGCGCGTCGTGCAGGGCCGGCTGCCACGAGCCGGTCCGGGACTCGTCGGCGCCCTCGAAGCCGTGGTCGGCCGTGAGCAGGAACGTCACGTCGTCCGTCACGCCGAGCCGGTCCAGGTGGTCGAGGAACGCGGACAGACGCCGGTCGGCGTCCCGGAAGCTGTCGCGGGCGATCCCCGACCGCGGGCCGCCGGCGTGGTGCCCCGCGTCCGTGACCACGTGCGACCACCAGGTGAGAGCCGGCGCGGCCGCGGGGTCGGCCCAGAGCTCCATCATCTGCGCGACGCCCGCGTCGTCGACCCGGGTGCCCCAGCGGAAGTAGCCGTCGTCGAGGTGCGCACGCTCGCCGACGAACGGGCTGCCGTCCGCCGGCGGCAGGGCCGAGTCGAGGTCGCCCGCTCCCCCGGCACCGGCCTGCGCCCTGACGAGCTGCATCGTCGAGTACGACGCGCCGCGCTCGACCGCCTCGTCGACACAGGCCGTCGTCGCATCGGGCCGAACGGCGGCGAGGGTCTCGAAGACCGTCGCCACCCCGGGCCGCAGCCACTCGGCAGAGCGGTGCCAGGTCGTCTCGTCGTTGGGCACGACCCGCTGGCCGGTGGCCCGGTCGAAGAAGACGTTGCCGAGCACGCCGTGCCGCCCCGGCCCGACGCCGGTGAGGGCCGAGGTGTGGTTGCACAAGGTGATGCTCGGGAACTCCGCGACGGCCCCGCCGGCGAGGGCCGTCCCGTGCTCGAGGAGCCGGCTGACCCCGGGCAGCTCGCCCGTCGCGGCGAGGTGGAGCAGGTCGGAGCAGTGTCCGCCGTCCCACAGGATCCCGACGACCCAGCGTCCGGCCCCCTCGTCGACAAGGTCGACCCGGGCCGAGCCGTCGAGCGCGGCCCCGGCCCCGTCGAGGTGCCGCTCGGCGGTGACACCGGCGGCCCGCAGCAGGGTGGGCGCCACGTCGACGATCCGCGCGTGGTCGGCGACGACGCCGCGCCGGGCGGCCCCGGCACCGGAGACGAGCAGCGGCGCCCGGGACTGGACGACGTCGAGCGAACCGTGCTCGCCGCGGTGCCCGCCCTCGTCTGGGAAGAAGTGCCGCGGGGTGTGGACCACGGCGACGTCGGGGCTGCGCGTCGGGTCGGCGAACAGCGACAGCAGGCGCCGGCCGGGGTCGGGGTAGCTGTTGCGCGCGTTGTCCGGCGAGGGGTCGGCGACCTCGTCGTCGTAGGGCAGGAACGCCATCGGGTCGGTCCGGGCGACCGGGTCCTCGCCGTGGAGCACCTCGTGGATGCCGCCGGCGTCGAGCCGGACGGCGCCCCGCGCGTTCGCGACGACCACGGTCCCCCCGTCGCCGTTGTGCGGGCCCGGTCCCGCCTCGGGGTAGGCGACGAGGTCGACGATGCCCGCCAGTGCCGGGTCGGTCAGCGCCCGGACCGCGGCGTCACGCCCTTCGCTCATGCCCGCAGCCTGCCACGACGGCAGACTGTGGGTCGTCAGGGAACGCCGGGGCCACCCCGGCCCACGAAGGAGAAGCGCATGCAGGCCGTCCGGATCAGCTCCACGGGTGGGCCCGAGGTTCTCGAGGTCGCCGACGTCGACGCCCCGGTCGCGGGTGACGGCACGGTCGTCGTCGACGTCGCGGCCGCCGGCGTGAACTTCATCGACACCTACCACCGGACCGGGCTCTACCCGCTGCCGCTGCCCGCGGTGCTCGGCATGGAAGGCGCCGGCACGGTGTCGGCCGTCGGCGCGGGCGTCACGGACGTCGCCGTCGGCGACCGGGTGGCCTGGGCCGACGCGATGGGCTCCTACGCGGAGCAGGTCGCGGTGCCGGCGGGGCGCGTCGTACCGGTGCCCGACGGCGTCCCCGACGCCACGGCTGCCGCGGTCATGCTCCAGGGGCTCACGGCGCACTACCTGGTGACGGACACGTTCCGGCTCGGCCCCGGGCACAGCTGCCTCGTCCACGCCGGCGCCGGCGGTGTCGGGCTGTTGCTGATCCAGCTCGCCAAGCGGGCCGGTGCACGGGTGTTCACCACCGTCGGCGGTCCGGAGAAGGCCGAGCTCGCACGCGGCGCGGGCGCCGACCACGTCATCGACTACCGGGCGGAGGACTTCGGCGACGCCGTGGAGCGCGTTGCCGGCCCGAAGACCCTGGACGTGGTCTACGACGGCGTCGGAAAGGACACGTTCGCCGGGGGTCTCGACCTGCTGCGCGTGCGCGGCCTCATGGTCACCTTCGGCAACGCGTCCGGCCCTCCGGACCCGGTGCCTCCGCTCGTCCTGTCGCAGAAGGGCTCCCTGTTCCTCACCCGGCCGACGCTCGCGCACTACGTCGCGACGACCGACGAGCTCCGGTCACGAGCCGCCGCCGTCCTCGGGCTCGTCGCGGCGGGCGACCTGGACGTGCGGGTCGGCAAGACGCTGCCGATCGCGCAGGCCCGGACCGCGCACGAGCTGCTCGAAGGGCGCCGGACGACGGGAAAGATGCTGCTCGTCCCCTGACCGCGGTTACTAGCCGGTCAGACCCGCTGAACGGGTAGGACTCGCTAGTAAGCGTGAGGGGGCGGCGCGCTGCGCGGGCGGCGCAACGGGGGCCGGACCATCCCCCTCGCATGGTCCGGCCCCTGTCGTCGAACCTGTAGACGCGGTACCTCACGGTTCGGTTGCCTCCGTGCAGGGATCGGGTCCACGGGCGTCGTCACACGAGGACGACGCGGTCGGCCGCCCGACGGGCGACCTCGGTGGCGCGATGCGCGGATCGCTCGGCCCGGCGGGCCCGGCGCTCCGCGCGGAAGGCGCGGACGAGCCGGGCCCGCTGGGCCTCGGTACTCGCCTCGTGCCACCGCTGTCGTGCGAGCTGTTCGTGGAACGCGTTCATCTCGGTGCTCCTGACGTGGGTCCGCCCGTGACGGGCGAGTCGGTCGGTGTGGTCGGTGTGGTCGGTGCGGCGGTCGGTTCGGGCGGTGCGGGCGCGGCGGGCGGACCGCGCGGCACCGGCGGCGGGGAGCCGCACGCCGGCGCTCACGCGGCCGCCTCGTTCTTCCGGGGACGCCCACGCGGCCGCTTGCGCGGCACGACGACGCCGGCGATGAAGAGCTCGCCGCCCCAGACGCCCCACGGCTCCCGACGCTCGAGGGCGCCGGCGAGGCAGGACGTCCGGACGGGGCACGGCCGGCACAGCGACTTCGCGCGCTCGACGTCGGCGGGGGACTCGGCGAACCAGAGCTCGGAGTCGTCCACGCGACACGGGATCTGCGGCGACTGCGCCTGGGTGACCTCGTCCGCGAGGGTGTCCAGAAGAGCCGTGAGCTGCATCGTCGTCACCTCCTCGTTCTCCTCGGCGTCCCGGCGCCTGACCGGTCCGCCACTCGGCGGGCCGCCGGTGGTCGACCGGCGGTCGGAGCCCTGGCGGCGGGTCGCCACCGGGACTCCTTGCCGGGATCCGCGGGAGAAACACGAAGGCCGCGGATCCCTGGTCGGGTTCCGCGGCCTGAGGAGGTTCGCCGGGTCTGGCGGTGCTAGACCGGTGGTCTCCAGGCTCTGTCGCCCGTTCGGTGCGTGGTGTTGCCGTCCTGCTCGTTGCGGTACTGCTCGATGCGGAACTGCTCGATGCGGAACTGCTTGTCGCTGCCGGCGACGTCACGCACGTCGACCGCGCGACCGGTCAGGTCGGCGGTGTCGGGCATGACGGCGGCGACGGACGGCGCGGTCCCGGCGGTGGCCTGCGGGCAGACCTCTCCCCGGAGCCGGAGCAGGGCGACGGGCGCGAGGGACAGGCCGCGCAGGTGCGGCGAGGTGGCAGCGCGCGCAGGGACGTCGGCCCAGCCGAGGACGGTCTCCGTCGTGGTCGTCATCGCGATCATGTCTGCCACCTCCTCCCTCGCTCGGCCCGGGCGCGTGAGCGCAGCACGGGGCGTCCTGTGATGTGTCATCGAGGCTAGACGACGTGAGGGATGCCTCACAACGTATTTTCCGTCGAGTTCATCGCCGGCTTTTCCGCTGATCTTCCGGCGAGCGCCCGCGCGGGCCGCAGAAGATCCGCCTCGGCATGAACGTCACAGATCGGACAGCAGCGAGTCCTGGCTCGTCGCGTCGTCCGACCCGAGCACGTCGAGCACCTCGGAGGCGTACTTCTCGAGCTTGGCCGGACCGACCCCGGCGATCCGCGCGAGCCCCGCTGCGTCCTGCGGCAGCGTCTCGGCGATCGCGACGAGCGTGGCATCGGTGAACACGACGTAGGCCGGCACCTTCGCCTCCACGGCAGTCCTGGACCGCCACGCACGCAACCGCTCGTACAGCGCCTCGTCGTACGTCGGCGGGCACGACGCGCAGCGCCCGACCTTCCGCTCCGCACCCGAGGAGAGGATCGCCCCGCACGTGCGGCACGACGTGGGCAGCGACGCCTTGCTCCTGCTCCGCCGTGGCGACCCGTCGGCGTCCCGGCCTCGCGCCGCCCGGCCGCCCTTCGTGGGACGCGGGTCGCCGAGCAACCCGTCGAGGAACCGCGAGGGCTCTCGGGTGGCCCGGCCGCCCGGTGTTCTGGACCGGGTCCACGTCAGCAAGAGATGCTCGCGCGCCCGGGTGATCCCGACGTAGAGCAGGCGGCGCTCCTCCTCGACGGCCTCCCAGCCGTTGGCGAGGGAGATCGGCATCAGGCCCTCGGACAGCCCGACGAGCAGGACGGCGTCCCACTCCAGGCCTTTCGCGGCGTGGAACGACGCGAGGGTCACCCCCTCGACGGTCGGGGCGTGCTGGGCGGCGGCGCGCTCGTCGAGCTCGGCCACGAGCTCGGTGAGCCTGGCCTGCGGCCGGGTCACGGCGAGCTCGTCGGCGAGGACGGCGAGCGCCTGGAGCGACTCCCAGCGCTCGCGGACCGCACCCCCGCTCGTCGGCGGCGTCGGGCCCCAGCCCGTCGCGGAGAGGACGGCGCGCACCTGCTCGCCGAGCCCGTCCGCGACCTCCTCGGACGCGACGGCCCGGGCCTGGCCCCGCAGGAGCATGACGGCGTCCCGGACCTCCTTGCGCTGGAAGAAGCGCTCGCCGCCGCGCACGAGGTAGGACACCCCGCCGTCGGCGAGCGCCGACTCCAGCGGCTGGGCCTGGGCGTTCGTGCGGTAGAGCACGGCGATCTCGCTCGGCCGCACACCTGCCGCCACGAGCCGCTTCACCTCGCGGACGACGCCGGCGGCCTCGGCGAGGTCGTCGTCGTACGCCGCCAGGGACGGCGGGGGGCCGTCGGGGCGCTGCGCGAGCAGTTGGAGCCTCGTGGACGGCGGCCCGCCGGACGGTCCAGCGGTGGCGAGCAGGCTGTTCGCGAGCGCGACGACCTGCGGCGTCGAACGGTAGTCGCGGACGAGCCGGACGACGCGCGTGCCCGGGAAGCGCACGGGGAAGCCCAGGAGGTGCTCGGGCGAGGCGCCGGTGAACGAGTAGATCGTCTGGCTCGGGTCGCCGACCACGCAGACGTCGGTGCGGTCGCCGAGCCACAGGTCGAGCAGCCGCTGCTGGAGGGCGCTCACGTCCTGGTACTCGTCGACGACGAAGTGCCGGTACTGGCCGCGGATCGTCGCCGCGACGTCGGCGTACTCCTCGAGGATGCCGACCGTGAGCAGCAGGACGTCCTCGAAGTCGATGACCCCGCGGTCGGTCTTGACGTCCTCGTAGACCTCGACGAGCCGCGCGACCGTCGCGAGGTCGAAGCCGCCCGGCTCGCCGCGGCCGGCCCGGGTCGCGGCCTCGACGTACCGCGCCGAGGTGAGCAGGGTGACCTTGGCCCACTCGATCTCGGCGGCGAGGTCGCGCACCGCGGCCCGGTCCACGGACAGCCGCAGCCGCGCCGCGGCGTCCGCGACCAGGCCGGCCTTGTGCTCCTGGATCGACGGCGGCGAGCCGCCGACGGCCTGCGGCCAGAAGTACGACAGCTGCCGCAGCGCCGCCGCGTGGAACGTCCGCGCCTGGACGCCGCCGACGCCGAGCGAGCGAAGCCGGGTCCGCATCTCCCCGGCGGCGCGCGCGGTGAACGTGACGGCGAGCACCTGGGTCGGCACGTAGATGCCGCTGTGGACGCCGTAGGCGATCCGATGGGTGATCGCGCGGGTCTTGCCCGTGCCGGCGCCCGCAAGCACGCAGACCGGCCCGGAGATCGCCGTGGCGACCTCACGCTGCTCAGGGTCGAGCGCGTCGAGGATGGCGTCGGCCGACCGCGGGACGGCACCGGCCGGCGCGGCCGCGGGCAACGGGCGGCCACCGAGCGCGTGCTGGGTCACCGGAGGGGTCGCGGTCATCGGGTCCATCCTCGCAAGTCCGGCCGACCTCCGTGCGACTGCGTCCACAACCTCCGGTCGCCGCGTCCGTCCATGGGAAGATCCGCCCGGGTCGGGAACGTTGAGTACTCAACGGCTCCGCCCGCTGCCGGCCAGGACCCCGGCGGGCGGAGCCGCCACGACGTCCCGGGGAACCCGCCGGACCGAGGACCACCGACCTTCGAGGAGAGCCACCGATGCAGGCGCCCGCGCCCGGCACGATCACCATGTACTCGACCAGCTGGTGCGGTTACTGCCGCCGGCTCAAGGGCCAGCTCGAGCGTGCGGGCATCGGCTACACGGAGGTGAACATCGAGCAGGCGCCCGACGCCGCCGACTTCGTCATGCAGGTCAACAACGGCAACCAGACGGTGCCGACCGTGCTCTTCCCGGACGGCACCGCCGCGACGAACCCCTCGCTCGCCGAGGTCAAGGCCCGGCTGACCGCCGCCTGACCCGGCCGCCGAGACCCACGTCCCGGACCCGCGTCCCAGACCTGCGTCCGGACCGCGGACCCGCCGATGGACGTCGTCCCGCACACGACCGCCACGCTCGCCGCGCTCGTCGCCGGCGTGGCGGTCGATGCGCGTCCGCGGGTCGAGGCTGCGGGCGGGTTCGCCGTCCGCGTCGGGGTCGACGGCCCGGTGGGGCCGGACACCGAGGCGCTGGCCGACGTCGTCGCCGCGGCTCTGACCGACCGCACCGCCCCGGTCGCCCGGGTCCGGGCCCGCGACTGGCTGCGGGCCCGCTCGCTGCGGCTCGAGGCGGGCCCGGCCGACCCCCGCGCCTACTACGAGGGCTGGCACGACCGGTCGGCGTTGCGCCGCGAGGTGCTCGACGCGCTGGGCCCGGACGGGGCGGGCCGATGGCTGGCGCGGTTGCGGGACCCGGCGTCCGACCGGCCCTACCGGGAGCCCGCCGTGGCCGCCGTCCCCGGCCTCGTCGCCGTCGTCGACGGCCCGTTCCTCGCCCGCTGGGAGCTCGCCGACGCCTTCGACGTCGTCGTCCACCTCGA
>DAIOGQ010000030.1:10002-21196 GCA_036745175.1 Kineosporiaceae bacterium | reverse complement strand
GCGAGCCTCGCGGGGCTGCTCCTGCTGCTGCTCGCCCGGGGCCTGCACCGCCGGCTGCACGGCGCGTGGGCGCTCACCCTCACCCTCCTCGCGGTGGTGCTGCCGACCGCGGCGCTGCACGACGCGTCCGGCCTCGCCGTGGCGTGCGCCGTGCTCGTCGTCCTGCTCGTCGTCGCCCGGGGGGCCTTCCACCGGACGACGTCCGTGCTCGCGGACCCGCGAGGCCGGGCCTGGACCGTCACCGTGGCCGGCATCTGCTCCGTCTTCGTCTGGTGGCACGACCTGTGGCTGGGCCACGGCATCGTCGACGGCCGGACGGTCATCGCGACCTCGGCCGGTGACGGCACGCCCGCGTCGGTCCGGCTCGGGCTGGCGCTCGGGCTCGTCGGCGTCGTCGTCGGCGGGACCCGCCTCCAGGTGCCCGGTCGCTGCGCCTCGACGGCCGCGACGGACGACGAGCTGCGGCGGGCCGAGCCGATCCTCGCGACGGCGTCGCACGGCAACGCCTCGCTGCTGTGGACCGGGGACAAACGGCTGCTCTTCTCCACCGCGGGCAACGCGCTGCTCATGTACCAGGTCGAGGGCCGCAGCTGGGTCGTCATGGCCGACCCCGTCGGCGCGCAGGACGAGTTCGACGACCTCGTCGAGCGCTTCCTGGACCTGTGCGACCGGCAGTGCGGCCGGCCCGTCCTCTACAGCGTGCGCGAGGACCTCGCCGACCTCTACCGCCGGCACGGCCTTGCGCTCGTCAAGCTCGGCGAGGAGGCGACGGTGCCGCTCGCGGACTTCAGCCTCGACGGCAAGGGCCGGGGGAAGCTGCGCTCGGAGTGCAAGGCGAGCGCCCGCAACGGTTGCGACGTCGAGATCGTCACGGGCGTCGACGTCGCGGCGGTCCTGCCGGAGCTGCGCGCCGTCTCGGACGCGTGGCTCGCCGAGCGCAACGCGAAGGAGAAGCGGTTCTCCCTCGGCGCCTTCGACGAGGACTACGTGCGGCGCTTCCCGGTCGCGGTCGCCCGGGTCGAGGGCCGCGTCGTCGCGTTCGCGTCGCTGTGGGCGAGCGGCGGACGGCACGAGGTGAAGGTCGACCTCATGCGCCGGGTGACGGACGCGCCGCGCACCGTCATGAGCCACCTCTTCGTCGAGTCGATGCGCTGGGCGCGCGACGAGGGCTACGCCTCGTTCAGTCTCGGGATGGCCCCGCTGTCGGGGCTGCGGACCGACGGCACGGCGACGTTCTGGGACCGGGTCGGCCACTACCTGTGGACCCACGGCGAGCACTTCTACAACTTCCAGGGCCTGCGCCAGTTCAAGGAGCGGTTCAACCCCGTCTGGGAGACCCGGTACGTCGCCTCGCGGGGCGGCCCGGCGTTGCCGGTCATGATGCTCAACGTCGCCACCCTCGTCGGGGGCGGCCTGCGCGGCATGGTCTCCCGCTGACCAGCCAAGATCACACCTGGTCTACCCGTGGGGCGCTCCGCAGCGCCCATCGGGTAGTAGGCCGCTGATCTTCACGGCGGGGTCTGGGACGGCCACGAGGGTGCGCGCCTGCCGAGGAAGGCCTCGATGCCCTCCGCGGCATCCGCGCCGGCGAGGTCGGTGACCATCGCGCAGCCGGCGACGGCGTAGGCGTCCGCGAGCGGGTCGTCGACCTGCGCGTAGAACGTCCGCTTGCCGTTCGCGACGACGGGTGCGCTGCGGGCGGCGATGACGTCGGTGAAGCGGGCGACGGCCGCGTCGAGCTCTGCCGCCGGAACGACCCGGTTGACCAGTCCCCAGCCGAGAGCCGTTGCGGCGTCGACCATCTCGCCGGTGAGCAGCAGCTCCATCGCCCGCTTGCGACCGACGGCGCGGGCGACGCCGACCGCGGGCGTCGAGCAGAAGACGCCGATGTTCACTCCCGGCAGGCCGAACCGGGCGTCGTCCGTCGCGACCGCCAGGTCGCACATCGAGACGAGCTGGCAACCGGCAGCCGTCGCGATCCCGTGCACCCTGGCGACGACCGGCTGGGGGAGCGCGGTGAGCCGCAGCATCATCGCGCTGCACGCGTCGAACAGGCCCTGCTGCCACGCGTCGTCACCGAGGTGGGCCCTCAGCTCGGCGAGGTCGTGGCCGGCGCTGAAGCCGCGCCCGGAGCCGGTGAGGACGACGGCGCGCACGTCGGCGTCGTCGGCGATCCGTGCGAGCTCGGCGTCGATCGCCGCGATCATGGCGTGCGACAACGGGTTGAAGCGACTGCCGCGGTTCATCGTCAGCGTCGCGACCCGGTCGGCGTCGCTGCGCAGGACGTACGGCTCGTCGACGGCGGACGGCGTGGCCCCGGTCGTCGGACTCGTCATCACGCCACCTCCGGGGGGCTCACTCGATCGCCTCCGCCGACCGCGCCCGCTCGCGGAGCACGTTCTTGCGGATCTTGCCCGTGGACGTCTTGGGGATCGGCGCGAAGACCACGCTACGCGGCACCTTGAAGTGCGCCAGCAGGCCCCGGCAGTGCTCGACGAGCTCGGCGGCGGTGGCGGTCGCGCAGGGCTTCAGCTCCACGTACGCCCGTGGGGTCTCGCCCCACCTCGGGTCGGGGAGGGCGACGACGGCGGCGAAGGCCACCGCGGGGTGCTGGTAGAGCGCGTCCTCGACCTCGACCGACGAGATGTTCTCGCCGCCGGAGATGATGACGTCCTTGGCCCGGTCCCGGATCTTGACGTACCCGTCGGGGTCGCGGACGGCGAGGTCCCCCGAGTGGTACCAGCCGTCGGCGAAGGCTTCCGCGGTCGCCGGCGGGTTCTTCAGGTAGCCCTTCATGACGACGTTGCCGCGGAAGACGATCTCGCCCACTGTCACGCCGTCGGCGGGGACCTCGACCCCGGTCTGCGGGTCGACGACGGTCATGGCGTCCTCGAGGAGGTACCGCACGCCCTGACGGCCGTTGGCCCGGGCCCGGGCGGCGATGTCGAGGTCGGCCCAGCCGTCCTGCTTGGCGGCGACGGTCGCCGGACCGTAGACCTCGGTAAGCCCGTAGACGTGGGTGAGGTCGATCCCGAGCCGCTCCATCCCCTCGATCATCGCCGCGGGCGGCGGGGCCGCGGCGACCATGGCGCTGATCTGGTGGTCGATCCCTGCGCGCAGCTGCGCGGGCGCGTCGATCAGCATCTGGTGGACGATCGGCGCGCCGCAGTAGTGCGTCACCTTCTCGGTGCGGAAGAGCCGGTAGATCTGCGCGGCGTCGACCCGGCGCAGGCACACGCTGGTGCCCGCGTTCGCCGCGAGGGTCCACGGGAAGCACCACCCGTTGCAGTGGAACATCGGCAGCGTCCACAGGTAGACGCTGTGCCGCGGCATGCTCCAGGTGAGGATGTTGCCGACGGCGTTGAGGTGCGCGCCGCGGTGGTGGTAGACGACGCCCTTCGGGTTGCCGGTGGTCCCGCTCGTGTAGTTCAGCGAGATCGCCTGCCACTCGTCGACCGGCTGGCTGCGGACGTACCGGGGGTCGCCCCGGGCGAGCAGGGCCTCGTACCCCAGCGTGCCGATCGGGGTCCCCGGTCCGGTGTACTCGGCGTCGTCGACGTCGATGACGAGCGGGCGCACGGACGCGGTCGAGAGCGCCTTCGCGACGACGTCGGCGAACTCACGGTCGACGAGGAGCGCCTTGGCCTCGCCGTGGTCGAGGACGAACGAGATCGTCGCGGCGTCGAGCCGGGTGTTGACGGCGGCCAGCACCGCGCCCGTCATCGGGACGCCGAAGTGCGCCTCGAGCATCTCGGGCGTGTTGGCCAGCACGGCCGCGACCGTGTCGCCGGTGCCGATCCCGTGCGCCGCGAGGGCGGACGCGAGCCGGCGCGAGCGGTCCCGGTACTGCGCCCAGGTGTACCGGCGCGCACCGTGGACGACGGCCGGCCGGTCCGGGTAGACGTCCGCGGCCCAGTCGAGGAAGACGAGCGGGGTCAGCGCGGCGAAGTTCGCGGTGGTCCGATCCAGCCCCACGTCGTACGGGCCTGACCCGCCGGGTGCGCGCCGGTCGCCGCGACCGTCTGCCGTCCCCTGCTCCGCCACGCCCGTCCTCCATCCCGAGATCCCGTCCCTGCTGCGAACAGTAGGCGGCCCCGGGCTGCAGCGGAACGCGGCGGGCACCGCTGCGGAGGCACCCGGCGGGCGCGCGGCTACCGTGGCGGGGCCCGAGGTCTTCGGCCGTGGGCCGGACCGGACACGCCGAACGGGGGACCTGTCGTGCTCGACCTGCTCGACTGGCGACGTCGCGTCGCGTCGCTCTACGCCGGCGTCCGGGCGAACCCGGACGCCGCCGCCGCGCACGCGCTGTGGCGGGAGGGCCGGGACCGGCTCCTCGCCGGGCACCCGCAGTCCCCGCTCGACCCGCAGGCCCGGGCGGCGTTCCGCGGCCTGCCCGTCGCGCCGTACGAGCCTGGCCTGCGGTTCGACGTCGAGGTCGACCCGGGCGTCGAGCCGCTCACCTGGACGGCGTGCACCGCCACCGACGGGGACGTCCCGTTCAGCCGGGTCGGGGTCGTGCACCTGCCGGGGCTCGGGTCGCTCGACGTCTGGTGGCTGGAGTCCTACGGCGGCGGGCTCTTCGTGCCGGTCCGGGACGCCGCGCCCGACACGTACGGCGGCGGCCGGTACGTGCTCGACACCGTCAAGGGTGCCGACCTCGGCGGCGACGCCGGGCGGCGCCGGCTCGTGCTCGACCTGAACTTCGCCTACAACCCGTCGTGCGCGTACTCCCCGGCGTGGACGTGCCCGCTCGCGCCGGGCGGCAACGTGCTCGACGTCGTCCTGTCCGGCGGTGAGCGGACACCGCCCTGACGGCGGATGCGGTCGTGGACCGGCCCTGCCGTCGCGGCCCGGGGCGGCTCAGCCCTGCGCGGCGACGACGCGCGGGTGGTCGCGCCACGCAGGCAGCGTCCCCATGTACGCCAGCGTCGCGGCCTCGAGGTCCGCTCGCGAGGCGTCGGGCTCGCGCCGGGCCTGCCAGGCGACCATCCGCTCGAAGCGCTCCTCGAAGGCCTGGAGGTTGCCGTCGGCGTCCGTGCAGTGGGCGCAGTAGCGGCCGGTCTCGATCGGCATGCCGCAGCTCTCGCAGCCGGTGGTGGCGGTCATCGGGGCTCCTGTCTCGCGAGGCGCCGCTGAGCTCGCGGTGCCTGCCGTCGCGCCGGTGGAACCTCAGGAAGGTCTGCTGGAACGCCCGCTCGAACTCGGCGGCCACCTCGACCGCCGTCTCGCGAACGGCCTGCGCCGCGTCCGTCCCGGGGTCACCGCCCGGACGCCGCCTGCCGCTCACCGGCACAGCCTTCGCCGACGGCGACCCATCGTCAATCCCGATGGATCGAGGGTCGGCCGGCGCCGAGCCGTTCCGCGGGACGGCGACCGGACGGCGGGTGCCCGGCGGCCGTACGCTCACCTTCCACGACGGACGGCGAGGAGACCGGGAGAGTGAGCGACGAGCTGCGGGCGCGGGCGGCGACGATGGACGCCCGGATCCGCACGTACTTCGACGGCTGCAACGCCGCGGACGTCGAGGCGATGGTGGCCTGCTTCGTGCCGGACGCCGTCCACTACTTCCCGCCTGGGATGTACGGCGGCGCCTGGCGGGGTGCCCGGACGATCGCCGAGCGCTGGGCGGCGTCGGTCGCGACGCGCGGCTCGGCGTGGACGGTCGACCGGATGGTCGTCGACCCGGGCAGCCTGCAGGCCGTCATCGAGTGGACCCACTTCAAGACCGCCGAGGGCACCGTGCTGCGCGGCGACGAGTGGTACGTCTTCGAGCCTCAGTCGTTGCTCGTCACCGAGATCCGGGCCTACTACGCCTCGCCGCAGGACCCGTCGCTGGCCCGGCTCGAGCTCGGCGACTTCGACTACGCGGGGCAGGGCTACGCCGTCGACTGCCCGGTGCCGCGCCCGCACCCCTCGCAGCAGGGCTGAGGGTTCCGCCCGCCGCCGCCGCGGGCCAGGATCGGGGGATGGCGACCTGGGACGACGTCCGCGACCTGGCCCTGGAGCTGCCCGAGGTGACCGAGGACGGCGAGCACCACTGGAAGGTCCGCGGCAAGGGGTTCGTGTGGGCGCGGCCGCTGCGGCGGGTCGACCTGGGGTTCCTCGGCGACGCCGCGCCCGACGGGCCGGTGCTCGGCGCCAGGGTGTCCGACGTCGGCGTCCAGCAGGCGCTCGCGCAGTCCGACCCCGGCGTCTACTTCGTGACCCCGCACTTCCACGGCTACCCCGCCGTGCTGGTGCTGCTCGACGCGATCGACCCCGACGAGCTGCGCGAGCTCGTCGTCGAGGCGTGGCTGGCCGTCGCGCCGAAGCGCCTCGCGAAGGAGCACTTCGGCGCCTAGGGTCGCCAGGCATGAGCGAGATGCGCTACCGGCGGCTGGGGGACAGCGGCCTCGTCGTGTCGGTTGTCGGCCTGGGCTGCAACAACTTCGGGCGGCGGATCGACCTCGACGCCACCCGCGCCGTGGTCGACGCCGCGCAGGACTGCGGCGTCACGCTGCTCGACACCGCGGACTCCTACGGCGACTCCGAGGAGTTCCTCGGCGAGGTCCTGCAGGGGCGCCGGGACGACTTCGTCGTTGCGACGAAGTTCGGGATGGACCTGCACGGCGCCCTCGGCGACGACGGCGGGGCACGCGGCTCGCGGCGCTACGTCCGCAAGGCGGTCGAGCGCTCGCTGCGCCGGCTGCGCACAGACTGGGTCGACCTCTACCAGCTCCATCGGCCCGACCCGCTGACCCCGGTCGAGGAGACGCTGTCGGCGCTCACGGACCTCGTCCGGGAGGGCAAGGTCCGCTACCTCGGGTCGTCGAACCTCTCGGGCTGGCAGGTCGCGGACGCCGACTGGACGGCACGGACGAGCGGCTTCGAGCGGTTCGTCAGCGCGCAGAACGAGTACAGCCTTCTCGAGCGGGACGTCGAGGTGGACCTCGTCCCCGCCTGCGAGCACTTCGGCGTCGGCCTGCTGCCCTACTTCCCGCTCGCCAACGGGTTGCTCACCGGCAAGTACCGCCGGGACGCCCCGCCGCCCGAGGGCACCCGGCTGCACGGTCGCACCGACTACCTCACCGACGCCCGGCTCGACGCCGTCGAGGCACTCACCGGGTTCGCGAGCGAGCGCGGGGTCGGTCTGCTCGACGTCGCGATCGGCGGCCTCGCGGCCCGGCCGGCCGTCGCGTCGGTCATCGCCGGGGCGACCCGGCCCGAGCAGGTCCGGGCCAACGTCGCCGCGGGCGCCTGGGTGCCCGAGGACGGTGACGACGAGGTCGTCGACGCCCTCGTGGACGGCCGCCCGGCCGGATAGGACCTGTCGGACAGGACCTGTCGGACAGGACCTGTCGGGCAGGACCGTCGGACAGGACCGCCGGACAGGACCGTGGGACAGGACCGCCGGACAGGACCGTGGGACAGGACCGTCGGACAGGACCGTCGGACACCGGCCCCGCGGGCCGCCGGTGTCCGGCAGACTCGCCGTCGTGGACGACGTCCGGGCGCTGCTCGACCACCGGGTCGCCGAGGCCGCCGAGGCCTGGCTGGCCGACCCGCGGGACGCGGGCGTTTACGCCCGTCTGGTCGTCGCCGTCGCCGAGCGCCGCGCCGCCCTCGACGCTCCCCGCGGGGCAGGTCGCGCCGGGGCGACGGAGCAGGCTCTCCCCGACGACCCGCAGCCGGAGGGCTCCGAGACGTCGGCGGGCGAGGGGCCGCCCCCGTCACCGCTGTTTCCGGTCGGCGCCGACCTGGTCGGCGACCCGCGGGCGGTCCTCGACCGGCTCCGCCGCCCCTGACGTCGTCGGCCCGCCATCGGGCACTCGCCGTCGGGCAGCATCCGCGGCCATCCGCGGACTCGAACCGCGGGCCGTCCCGGGCGGGAGGCAGCTTCGAGAGGGTCGTTCTCGACGGGAGTCGATTCTCCGCTGGACCTCTATGGCCTCTTCCGACGGTAGTCCGGCCCGTCCTGGCGACGCCACGCCCGCAGGTCCCGGCGGGCTGTCTTCTTCGTCACCCCTTTCGTCATCCGGTGTCACCCTGCCCGCGTGAGTCCCCCGTCGCGCACGCCCGTCGTGCACCGCTCGGCGGGCACCCCCCGGCGTCGTCCGCCGACCGCAGCGCCCGACATGCTCGGGCGGGTCCGCCTGGGACCTTCGGCCGTCCCGAACGCGCTTGCACGAGGTTGTGGATGAACGACGGGTGAACAGGGGCTGAAAAGGGACTCTCGCCCCTTGGGCGAAATCGATAACTGCGAGATAACTCTGTGGAAACACCTCACTGACGCCGCCGGGATCGTGCACCGCCAGACACAGCTTCGGCCCTGCCTCGCCTGCCCCTGACCCGGAGGTTCCGGTGGACCTGCTCCTGCTCAGCGTGATCGCCGTGATCGCCCTCGCGCTCCTGTTCGACTTCTCCAACGGCTTCCACGACGCCGCCAACTCGGTCGCCACCGTGGTGGCGACCAAGGCGATGCCTGCCAAGTGGGCCGTCTGGTTCTCGGCTGTGTGCAACTTTGCCGCCTTCTTCTTCGTCGGGACCGCCGTGGCCAACACGGTCGCCAAGGTCGTCAAGGCCGACCAGGAGGGGGTCGCGGTGGTCTTCGCCGCCCTCCTCGGCGCGATCGCGTGGAACTACGCGACGTGGTACGTCGGGATGCCGTCCTCGTCGAGCCACGCGATCATCGGCGGCCTCATCGGCGCCGGTCTCGGTTCGGGCGGCTTCGACGCCGTCAACTGGGGGACCGTCCAGAAGACAGGGATCGCGATCCTCGTCTCGCCGGCCGTCGCCCTCACCGTCGCCGCCCTGGCGACCGTCCTCGTCGTCGGGCTGCAGAAGCTCACCGGCTGGCGGGACGACGCGAAGCCGTTCAAGGGCCTCCAGCTCGTCTCGGCCGCGGCGGTCTCGTTCGGCCACGGCGCGAACGACGCCCAGAAGACGATGGGCGTCATCGCCGCCCTGCTCGCCAGCGCCGGCTACCTGACCGCGGGCGCGGACGGCGAGATGCCGGTCCCGATGTGGGTCGCCCTCCTGGCCTACACGGCCATTGCGCTCGGCACGGTCTGGGGCGGCTGGCGGATCATCGAGACGATGGGGCTGCGGATCACGAGCCTCAACGCCCGTACCGGCGTCGCCGCGAACATCGGCGCGACGACCGCGATCTTCGGCGCCACCCAGCTCGGCATCCCGATCTCGACGACGCACGCCGCCGCCTCGTCGGTCGTCGGAGCCGGCATCGGCGCCCGCCGTGGTGTCAACTGGCGGGTCATCGGCGAGATGGCCACCGCCTGGGTCGTGACGATCCCGGCGACCTCGGCCATCGGGTTCGCCATGTTCAAGCTCACCCGGCTGCCGGCGCCCTTCGACGTCATCGTCGTCGGCGCGATCGTCGTCTCCTTCGGGGCATGGATCGTCTGGGCGATGAGCCACACGATCGGCGCCAAGGACGTCGAGGCCGAGATCGAGATCGTTCCTCCGGTCGTCATCACGACGGAGAAGACCGCCGCCTGACCCATCCGTCGCACGCCGCTCCACCGCCGCAGCACGTGATCCGCCCGGTCCCGGGCGTCCGGTCGCCGGCCGCCCGGGACCGCTGCTGCTACCGCCAGGGCCGACCCGGCCCGGCGGTAGCGTGGCGGGCGTGCTGACCCTGCCGCCGTTCCGGCTCGAGGCGTTCTTCGCGCAGTGGGAGTTCCGCGCCCGGCACCACCTGACGGCGTCGGACGGGCAGACCGTCACCGTCGGCGAGCTGCTCGAGCTCGCGGGTGCCGACCCGGCCGAGCTGCTGGACCTGCCGCTCGGCTACGTGCCGACGTCCGGCGGTGACGGCCTGCGGGAGGCCGTCGCGGCGACCTACTCCGAGGTGGTCGCCGCCGAGGACGTGCTCGCCTTCGCCGGGGCCGAGGAGGCGCTCTACCTCACGCTCGCCGAGCTGCTCGGACCCGGCGACCACGCGGTCGTCACGGTGCCGAACTACCAGGCGATGGAGTCGGTCCCGATCGCCACCGGGGCCGACGTCACGGGGCTCCCGCTGTGGACCGGCCACGGCGACGGGCTGTGCTGGACCCTCGACGTCGACCGGGTGGCCGAGGCGCTGCGCCCGACGACGAAGGTCGTCGCGGTGAACTTCCCCAACAACCCGACGGGGTTCGTGCCCGACCACGACGCCTGGCTCGCACTCGCGCACCTGTGCGAGGAGCGCGGCGTCGCCCTGTTCTCCGACGAGGTGTACCGCGGCGTCGAGGCCGACCCCGGCCGGACGCTGCCGCCCGCGGTCGAGGTCTGCGCAACAGGGCTGAGCCTCGACGTGACGTCCAAGTCGCTGGGCCTGCCCGGGCTGCGGGTCGGTTGGCTCGTCGGGCGGGACCGTGCGCTCCTGGGGCGCGTCGAGGGCCGCAAGCACTGGACGAGCATCTGCAACGCCGGCCCGAGCGAGCTGCTCGCGACGTACGCCGTCCGCAGTGCCGGCGTGCTCCGGGCGAGGCTGCGGGCCGTCCTCGACGAGAACGCCGCCACGTTCGACGCGTTCTTCGCCGAGCATGCGGACCTCGTCGACTGGCAGGCCCCGGACGGCGGCTGCGTCGCGTTCCCGCGCTACCGCGGTGCGGACGGGGTGGAGGCGTTCTGCGCGGACCTCCTCGCCGAGCGCGGCGTCCTGCTGCTGCCGGCCTCGCTGTACGTCTCCGACCTCGCCCGGGTGCCGGCCGACCGTTTCCGGATCGGCCTCGGCCGCCGCGACCCGGGGCCGGCCCTCGCGGAGCTCGACGCCTTCCTCGCCGCCCGCCGGTCCGGCTAGCGCGCGGCCCGGCCGCGGCCCCGACGGGGGCGGCGTGGGACGGGCGGCTCCGGACAGCCCGGAGAGCCTCGGCCGGCTCGGCACGAGCTCGGCCGGGCGTGCAATCCTGCGCCGGGGTCCTGGCGTCCTGTGGGTATGAGCGATCACTCGGGGTTGGCCGTCGACCTCGGTCCACTGCGTGGTGGTCCGTCGTGCTGGACGGCGTCGGACGACTTCGACGCCTTCGTCGCGGCCCGCGGCGCGACCCTCGTCCGGATCGGGCGTGGAATGCTCCGCGACCCGCAGCACGCCGAGGACGTCGTCCAGGACGTCCTCGTCAAGGTCCACCGGCACTGGGGACGATCCTGCGCCAGGACGTGCCGGACGCCTACGTGCGCCGGATGCTCGTCAACGCGTGCATCTCGTTCTGGCGCC
>DAIOGQ010000030.1:8317-9902 GCA_036745175.1 Kineosporiaceae bacterium | reverse complement strand
GCCTGCCGGACGCCGAGGTCGCCGCCCTCACGGGCACCTCCGTCCAGACCGTCCGCAGCAACGTCCACCGCGGCCTGGCGGGGCTGTGGCGGATGCTCACCGAGCTCGAGGGGGACCGCGCCATGATCCGCCACGACCAGCCCCTGCCGCCCGCCGTCGAGGCCGACGTCGCCGCACGGCTCGAACGCGCCCTGCGCGGGTCCCTCTCGGACACCTCCGTCGACGTGCCGCGCCTCGCCGTCGGCACCCGCACCGGCGTCCGCCGCGCCGCGGTACGGCGCAGCGTCACGGTTGCTGTCACCGCGGTGGCCGTCGTCGCGATCCCCGTCGCCCTCACGGGCGCCTTCGGCAGCCTGGGCGCCCTCGACCCGACGGGCGCCGGCGACGACTACGCGGCCGCGACGGGTGCGGGCGCGCCGCCGCCGTCCGGCTGGGCCGCCGTCCGCGTCGGCGACGTCATCGTGTCGGTGTCGGTCGACGACGACGCCGGCCGCGGGGCCTGCGTCGCGGCCGCCCGCACCCTCGCGAGCCTCGTCGCCGCCCGGGTCACGAGCAGCGGCCTGGCGGCGACCGCCGCCGCGGGCGGCTGAGCACGGCCCGGTCAGGCGTGGCCGGCGTCGACGGAGTCGTCGTCACCGGCCTGCTCGGCGGCGACCGTCTCGATGACGTGCCGGGCGATGCCGAAGGCCGTGTTCGCCGCGGGCACCCCGGCGTACACCGCGGTCTGGAGCAGGATCTCCTTGATCTCGTCCGGGGTGAGCCCATTGTTCAGGGCACCGCGGACGTGCAGGGGCAGCTCCTCGCTCCGGACGAGCCCGGCGAGCAGCGCCAGGGTGACGATGCTCCGCTCACGCAGCGACAGCCCCGGCCGGGACCACACGGCGCCCCAGGCGTAGCGGGTGATGAAGTCCTGCAGGTCGCGGCTGAAGGCGTCGGCGTTCGCGTACGAGCGGTCGACGTGCGTGTCGCCGAGCACCGACCGCCGGACGGCGTCCCCGGCGGCGAAGAGGGCACCCTGCGGGTCGGTCGTCGGGTCGGTCCTGCGACCGGTGCGGTCGGGGGTCGTCATGTCGGCTCCTCGCGCGTCGTTGTGGCTCGGCAGCGGTGCCGGCCATCGTGCCAGCGCCGCCCGGCCCCGCGCCCCCGCTGACGCTTACCGGCAGCACACCGGCCTCACAGCCCACTCCCAGACCCGGGCCCGAGCCTCGAACCATGACGACACGACCTCCCAGGATCAGCGGCCCGCCCGACGATGCACCCGAGCCAGCCGCCGGCGCCGGCTGGGCCGTCCCGGCCCGGGCCCCGCAGGCATCCCGGCCCCACCGGCTCACCGACCCTGCTCCGGTCGCACATGCTGTGCCCGACCGGGTCCGGGCCCGGGACGCCGCCCGGCACCGGGTCGGCGGGGTCACGGCCGTCATCGCGGTCGCGGCTCTCGTCGGGACGGGTGCCGCCGTCGTCGCGACCGGCGGGCTCGGTGCGACGGCGAGCGCCGCGAGCACCGCGAGCACGTCCGGCAGCAGCGACGACTCCGGCAGCAGCGACGACTCCGGCAGCAGCGACGACTCCGGCAGCAGCGACGACT
>DAIOGQ010000030.1:0-8217 GCA_036745175.1 Kineosporiaceae bacterium | reverse complement strand
TCCGGCAGCAGCGACGACTCCGGCAGCAGCGACGACTCCGGCAGCAGCGACGACTCCGGCAGCATCGGCACGTCGAGCGTCTCGTCCTCCCAGCAGGTCGCCGTCGCGACCACGAACGGCTCGTGACGACGACGACGGCGGCGGCCGGGCCGCGGCCGGCCGCCGCCGGGTGGCGCGCCATCGGCTGCGACGTCGGCGTCGTGGTCGCCGACCCGGCCCTCCTCGACGCGGCGTGCGTGCTCGTCGCCGAGCAGGTCGACGCCCTCGACCGGGCGGCGAGCCGGTTCCGCGCCGACTCCGACCTCGAGCGGGTCAACGCCGGTCGCGGCCGGCCGGTCCCGGTCGGCCCGCTCCTGCTCGATGCCGTCGAGGTCGCTCTCGAGGCCGCCGGCTGCACCGACGGCGACGTGGACCCGACGCTCGGGGGCGTGCTCGTCGACCTCGGTTACGACCGGACCTTCGCCCGGGTACCCGCCACGGGCGCGGAGGTCCGGGTCGCGGTCCGACGGAGGGCGTGCTGGGACCAGGTCGTCGTCGACCGGACGCCCGGGGCAGCGGGCGCGGCCGGCACGCTCACCGTGCCGGACGGCGTCCGGCTCGACCTCGGGGCGACCGCCAAGGCGTTCGGTGCGGACCGGGCAGCGGCCGCTGTGCACGCCGCGCTCGGCACCGGCGCGCTCGTCAGCCTCGGCGGTGACATCGCCGTGTCCGGCCCGCCGCCGGTCCTGGCCGAGCCCGACGGTCGGCTCGTCGCCGGCTGGCCAGTTCGCGTCCAGGACCGCCCCGGACCGCTCGACGCGCGTCCGGACGGGCCGGCCGCGGTCGTGACCCTGCCGGCCGGCGGCCTCGCGACGTCGTCCGTCACCGCCCGCCGCTGGGCCCGCGGCGACCAGGAGCTCCATCACGTCATCGACCCGCGGACGTCGATGCCCGCGGTCACGCCCTGGCGCACCGTGAGCGTCGTCGCCCCGACGTGCGTCGAGGCCAACGTCGCGACGACCGCGGCGATCGTGCGCGGCGACGGCGCCGTCGAGTGGCTGACGAGCCGGCGGCTCGCGGCCCGGCTCGTCGGCCTCGACGGAACCGTCCGGATGCTCGGCGGCTGGCCGCCGGACGCTGCGTGACGGCCGCCACGGTGCCCGCCCGGGGGACTCGGACACGGTCCGTAAGCGCTTGCTGGTAGAGTCGTCCCTGACGGCGCGAGCCGTCGACCGCGGGCAGTCGCCCGCACGGTCGAAGTGTGTTAGTCCTCTTTCCCGCACCGGCGCCGCATCGGCGCCGCGCGCGCTCGGCCGTCACAGGGTCGTCAGGGGCTTGACCGACGCGGCCCCCTGCCACCGACGGAGTTGTCCTTCCATGACCCAGCCCTCCCAGGGCCGGACGCGCACGCCTGCGCGTCGTTCCACCTCCTCGTACTCCTCGAGCTCGTACTCCTCGGGTTCGTACTCCTCCAGCTCGTACTCCTCGGGCAGCGGCCCCCGCACGCCGGGCCGAGGCGGCCCGCGCCAGGGCCAGGGCCGCCGCCGCAGCAGCGGGCCGAGCGTCGTCCGTGAGCCGCAGCGCACCGCGCTCGACCTCGCGCTCGACGAGGCGCTGGCGGCGCCGGCGCCCGCGCCCCGCACGTTCGCCGACCTCGGCCTGCCGGCCCAGCTCGTGACGGCGCTCGCGCGCCGCGGCGTCACGGAGCCGTTCGCGATCCAGGCCCGGGCCCTGCCCGACGCCCTCGCCGGTCGGGACGTCCTCGGCCGCGCGCAGACCGGCTCGGGCAAGACGCTCGCGTTCGGTCTGCCGATGCTCACCCGCCTCGCTGACCCCTCGATCACGACCGCGGCGTCCGACAAGGGCGTCGACTCGCGCACCGCCAGCCGGCGCAGCGCGCCGCACCGCCCGCGTGGTCTGGTCCTCGTGCCGACCCGCGAGCTCGCGCTCCAGGTCGCGGATGCACTGGGCCCGCTCGCGGCGCCGCTCGGGCTGCGGGTGACGACCGTCTACGGCGGCTCGTCGTACAAGCGCCAGATCGATGCGCTGACCCGCGGGGTCGACGTCGTCATCGCGACGCCGGGCCGGCTCGTCGACCTCATCGACCGCAGGGTCTGCTCGCTCGTGGACGTCGAGGTCACCGTGCTCGACGAGGCCGACTACATGGCCGACCTCGGGTTCCTCCCGGTCGTCACCAAGCTGCTGGAGATGACCCGGGACGGCGGCCAGCGGATGCTGTTCTCCGCCACCCTCGACCGGGGTGTCGGCACGCTCGTCGACCGCTTCCTCGTCGACTTCGCCGTGCACGCGGTCGCGCCGGCCGCCGCGCCGGTCGAGTCGATGGACCACCAGGTCTTCACGGTCGACCGGGGCGACAAGGTCGCCGTCGCGGCCGAGGTCGCCGGTCGTCCGGGCCGCACGCTGTTCTTCGTCCGCACCAAGCACGGCGCCGACCGGCTCGCGACCCAGCTGAGCCGCGCGGGCGTCGAGGCCGCGGCGATCCACGGCAACCTCGGCCAGGGTGCGCGGCAACGCGCGCTCGCCGCGTTCAGCGAGGGCTCGACCCGGGTGCTCGTCGCGACGGACGTCGCGGCGCGCGGCATCCACGTCGACGACGTGGACCTCGTCGTCCACTTCGACCCGCCGAACGACCACAAGGACTATCTGCACCGCTCGGGCCGGACGGCGCGCGCCGGCGCCTCGGGCACGGTCGTCGCCCTCGTCATGCCGGAGGAGTCCCGCTCCGTCGAGCAGATCCACCGCGCGGCGAGGGTCGACCCGACCGTCCACCGGGTCGCCCCCGGTCACCCCGCTGTCGTCGAGGTGGCGACGTCCGGCGAACCGATCGTCGTCCGGCCGCGTTCGGCCGCGTCGTCGGACGCCGACCGTTCGGGCCGTCCGCGCTCCGGTGGCGCAGGTCGCCGCGGCGGCTACCGCGGCAGCGCCGCCGGCTCCGGCGGGTTCCGCGGCGACCGGGCTCCGCGCCGGACCGCCTGACACCGGGCGAGGTTAGGCAGCAGCGCCTGCGGGTGCACGACGTGCCGTCACCGGATCCCGGTGGCGGCACGTCCGCGCGTGGCAGAGTGTGCGTCCATGAGCGACTCCACGGGCGCCGCCGAGCCGGTCTTCGACAAGCGCGACCAGCTCGAGCAGGTGCGGGCGGGCCTCCTGGACGGCGAGGTCGTGTACGCGGTGTACGACGCAATCGGCGCCGGGACCGGTTTCGTCGGCCTCACCGACCGCCGGGTGATCCTGCAGGACAAGAGCTTCGTCGGCAAGCGTGTCGCACTGACCTCGATCCCGTACGGGCGGATCGTCGCCGTGAGCGTCGTCTCCGACCGGACCTGGACCGGCGGCTTCTTCTCGACGAGCACGATCGCGATCTCGACGTCCGGTGCCGTGTACGAGGTCGACTTCCGGGGCAACGACAAGGCGCACCACGCGCACAACCTGATCCTCTGGCACATGGTCCGGTGACGGGCTGAAGGCAGACATGTGGTGACTGAGCGTGGCGGGGGCCAAAACGGTCGAACCTCACATGCCTACCGGCGTACGGGCTGGGTAGTCTCGAGACGGCGGTCACCGTGAGTCGCCGTCGTCATCGAGGGTGAGGATTCAGTGCCGGAGCTGCACGACTTCGTCGTGGTCGCGAACCGGCTGCCGGTCGACCGTCGGGACGAACCGGACGGCTCGACGGCCTGGCGGACGTCCCCCGGGGGGCTCGTCTCCGCCCTCGAGCCCGTGCTGCGCCGCCGCGCGGCCGCCTGGGTCGGCTGGACCGGGAGCCCGGACGACGTGGTGGCGCCGTTCGACTCCGCCGGGATCCACCTCGTCCCCGTGACGCTCTCGGCGCAGGACGTCGAGCATTACTACGAGGGCATGTCGAACGCGACGCTGTGGCCGCTCTACCACGACGTCATCGTCGCCCCGGCGTTCCACCGCACCTGGTGGGACGCGTACGTCGAGGTGAACCGGCGGTTCACCGGAGCCGTCGTCCCGCTGGCCGCCGAGGAGGCGATCGTGTGGGTGCAGGACTACCAGCTCCAGCTCGTGCCGCAGATGCTGCGCCAGGCGCGGCCCGACCTGCGGATCGGGTTCTTCGACCACATCCCGTTCCCGCCGTACGAGATCTTCGCCCAGCTGCCGTGGCGCCGGCAGGTGCTCGAGGGCCTCCTGGGCGCCGACCTGCTCGGCTTCCAGCGCGAGGCGGACGCCAACAACCTGTTGCGCGCGGCCCGCCGGGTGAAGCTCACGACGCGCGGCAAGTCCGTCCTCGTCGACGCCCGTCGGACCCGGCGCGGGGGGCCCGTCGAGGCCAGGCGGGCCGTCGTGGCCGAGCACTTCCCGATCTCGGTCGACAGCGCGGCCCTCGAGGAGGTAGCCCGCCGGCCCCGCGTGCTCGAGCGGGCCCGGCAGATCCGGGCCGAGCTCGGCGAGCCGGACACCCTGATCCTCGGCGTCGACCGGCTCGACTACACCAAGGGCATCCAGCACCGGCTGCAGGCGTTCGGCGAGCTGCTCGAGGACGAGCGGCTCACCGTCCCCGGCGCGGTGCTCGTCCAGGTCGCGACCCCGAGCCGCGAGCGGGTCGAGGAGTACCAGCGGATCCGGGCGGACGTCGAGGCGACGGTCGGCCGGATCAACGGCCAGCACAGCGCTCTCGGCCACCCGGCGGTGCACTACCTGCACCAGACGGTCGACCGCGAGGAGCTCGCGGCGCTCTACCTCGCCGCCGACGTGATGCTCGTCACGCCTTTGCGCGACGGGATGAACCTCGTCGCGAAGGAGTACGTCGCGAGCCGTTGGGACGACGGTGGCACCCTCGTGCTCTCGGAGTTCGCCGGCGCGGTCAACGAGCTCAAGTCGGCGATCATCATCAACCCGCACGACATCGACGGGCTCAAGGACGGGATCGTCCACGCCGTCCAGATCGCCCCGCCCGAGGCACGCAAGCGGATGCGCGCGATGCGCCGCACGGTCATGTACGCCGACGTCGCCCGCTGGGCCGACCGCTTCCTCGCCCGGCTCGTCGAGGTGAGCGCCCGCCGCGTCGTCGCGGCGCCCGGCGCGCTCGACGCCGCGCTCGACGTGGCGCTCGTGGCGCTCGCGAGGCGTCCCTGCGTGCTCGTGGCGCTGGACTTCGACGGTGTCCTCGCGCCGATCGTCGACGACCCCGGCACGGCGGCGCCGTTGCCCCGGTCGGCCGACGCGGTGCGTGAGCTCGCCGGGCTACCGGGCGTCCACCTCGCGCTCGTCTCCGGCCGCACCCTCGACGACCTGCGCCGGCTCGCGAGCCCGCCGCCGAGCGCGGCGCTCGTCGGCAGCCACGGGGCGCAGGTCGCCGGCGAGAACGGGGACGACGTCGGCGTCGCGGCGCTGCTCGACCCGCCGGCCCGTGACCTGCTCGCCGGGACGTCGGCGGCACTCCACGACATCAGCGCCCGGCACCCGGGCACCTTCGTCGAGGACAAGCCCGCCGGGACGGTCCTGCACACCCGGCGGGCCGACCGCCACGTCGCGCTCGCCGCGAGCCAGGAGGCCGTCGAGGGGCCGGGCGGCCGGCCCGGCGTCCACCTGACCCTCGGCAAGGAGGTCGTCGACCTGTCGGTCGTCGACGTCAACAAAGGTGCTGCGCTGCAGGCGATCCGTGAGATGGTCGGGCTGCCGTCCGGGACGGGCGGCGTGCTGTACCTCGGCGACGACGTCACGGACGAGCATGCGTTCGCCGTCCTCGACGACGGCCGCGGCGACGTCACCGTCAAGGTCGGCGAGGGCCGCAGCGTGGCACGGCACCGGATCGCCGACCCCGACGCGGTCGCCGACGTGCTGACCCGCCTCGTCGCGCTGCGGCGGGCGGTCTCCGAGGTCGGGTCGGCGGAGTCGGTCGGGTCGGACGGGTCGGACGGGTCGGACGGGTCGACGGTCAGCCGGCGACGACCTCGCCGACGATGACCTCGCCGGCGCCACCCTGGGCCTGCGGGACGGCGGGGACGCCGAGGTCGCGGATGACCTCGAGGTAGATCGGCTCCTCGTCGAGGCGCCAGGTGGGCACGGCGCCGGTGAGGGCGTCGGTCAGTGACTCGCCGTCCGCGATGCCGGCCGGCGGAGTCATGATCGCCTGCAGCAGGACCCGGGCGTCGATCGGCGGAACGGCGGCCGGCTCGGAGACGGCCGGCTCGGAGACGACCGGCTCGGAGACGACCGGCGCGGCGACGGCCGGCTCGGAGACGACTGGTTCGGCGACGGTGGACACGGTGCCGGCAGGTGCCTGCGCGGCGGCGTCGGCCGGGCGCGCAGCCGGCTCGGCCGACGGGGCGGCGACGGCGGTGGCGGGGCGCTTGGCGGGGCGCTTCGAGGGTGCCGAAGAGCCCGCGGGTCTGCTCGGGCGGGCCTGCCGGCCCGTCGTGCGTGCGGTCATGGTGCCCTCCGTCATGTCGACGCAGGAACGGCGGTCAGGCCGGTTCCAAGACCACTTTCACCTGTTTGCGACCCGGGCGCCACCCCGTGCGGCCCGGGCAGCACGACGCGGAAGGCCGTCCGACCGGGCCCGCTCGTCACCCCGACCCGGCCGCCGTGGGCCTCGACGACCCCCGCGACGATCGCCAGACCGAGACCCGTACCACCCGCCGAGCGGCCCCGCGAGCTGTCGCCGCGGGTGAACCGGGCGAACACGTCGGGCAGCAGGGCGGCCGGGATCCCGGGCCCGTCGTCGACGACCTCGACGACCGCCACGGCGTCGTTCGTGAGGACCGCCGAGCCGTCGGACCCGCCGCCCGACCCGCCGTCGGAGCCGCCGCCCGGCTCGGTCCGGACGGCGACCCGCACGGTCGTCCCGGTCGGCGTGTGGACCCGTGCGTTCGTCAGCAGGTTGGCGACGACCTGGTGCAGCCGCGCCGCGTCGCCGACGACGGCGACAGGCCCGTCGGGCAGCTCGAGCAGCCAGCGGTGGTCCGGCCCGGCGGCGTGCGCGTCGGCGACGGCGTCGACGACGAGCCCGGTGAGGTCCACCTCGTCGGAGCGCAGCGGACGCTTCTCGTCGAGCCGGGCGAGCAGGAGCAGCTCCTCGACGAGACCGGTCATCCGCTGCGCCTCGGACTCGACCCGTCGCACGGCGTACGCGACGTCCGGCGGCAGGTCTGACGTCGTGCGCCGGGTGAGCTCCGCGTACCCGCGGATCGAGGCGAGCGGCGTCCGCAGCTCGTGGCTGGCGTCGGAGGCGAACCGGCGCATCCGGGCCTCGCTCGCCGCCCGGACGGCGAGCGCCCGGACGATGTGCTCGAGCATCCGGGTCAGTGCCGCGTCGACCCGGCCGACCTCGGTCCGCGGGTCCGCCGTCTCCCGGGCCGTGCCGAGCGCTGTCACGTCGAGCGCGACGTCGCCGCGGTCCAGCGGGAGCTCGGCGACCCGGCCGGCAGCGGCCGCCGTCCGGGCGAGCGGTCGCAACGCGGCCCGCACGATGACGGTCCCGGCGACCCCCGCGGCGGCGACGCCGGAGAGGGTGACGACCGCGACGACGACGGCGAGCCAGGTCGCGCTCGCCTGCACCTCGGCGAGCGGCAGCGCGGTGACCACGGTGTCGCCGTCCGGGGTGCGCACGGCGAGCGCGAGGTAGTCGCCGCCGTCGGCGAGGCTCACCCGGTGGGTCGCGCCGTCGACCGGCGTCGCCGCGAGCGCCCGGGCCGCCACGTCCGAGAGCTGGACGAACTGCCCGTCGGCGCCGATCATCGCCCGGTCGGTGGCCTGCCCGTCCGTGACGCGGACGCCGGCCGTGCCGGCCGCCTGGCCTGGCGCGAGCAGGAAGTCGGGGTTGTCGTGGTCGCCGCGTCGACCGCCGGCCTGGCCGTCGTCGCCGGACCCCGCCGCCCCTTGCGAACGGGCGGCGGCAGAGCGGACCTGGTCGGCGAGCTGGCCGGTGAGGAAGGCGTCGAGCGCGAAGACGCTCACCGAGCCGATGACGAGGCCGACGGTCGCCAGGAGAGCGACGAGGATGACGACGAGCCGCGTCCGCAGGGTCCAGCGGGACGGGGGCAGCGGCGTCCACCGCGAGGGCGCGGCAGTGCGAACGGCCCCGGCGCGAACGCCGTCGCCGCCGGCGTCCTCCGGTGGTCGCGTCACGACCGGCTCACTCGGCCGGGCGGAGCACGTACCCGGCGCCGCGCAGGGTGTGGATCATCGGCGGGCGGCCGGCGTCGATCTTCTTGCGCAGGTAGGAGATGTAGAGCTCGACGACGTTGCCCT
>DAIOGQ010000029.1:0-21376 GCA_036745175.1 Kineosporiaceae bacterium | reverse complement strand
CGCCGAACAGGAACGTCACGAGGAAGCCGAGCGACCAGAGCATCGGCGTCTCGAAAGTGACCGAGCCGCGCCACATCGTGCCGATCCAGTTGAAGAACTTCACGCCGGTCGGGACGGCGATGAGCATCGTCATGAAGGCGAAGAAGGGCAGCGCGACCTGCCCGGTCACGTACATGTGGTGCGCCCACACGGCGACCGACAGGCCCGCGATCGAGATCGTCGCGAAGATCAGGCCCTTGTAGCCGAAGATCGGTTTCCGGCTGAAGACCGGCAGGATCTCCGAGACGATGCCGAAGAACGGCAGCGCGAGGATGTAGACCTCCGGATGGCCGAAGAACCAGAACAGGTGCTGCCAGAGGACCGGCCCGCCGTTCTCGGGTTCGAAGACCACCGCGCCGAGGCGCCGGTCGGCGCCGAGCGCGAGGAGCGCGGCCGCGAGCGGCGGGAAGGCCATGAGCACCAGGACGCTCGTGATCAGGATGTTCCAGCTGAAGATCGGCATCCGGAACATCGTCATCCCGGGGGCACGCATGCAGACGATCGTCGTGATGAAGTTGACGGCACCCAGGATCGTGCCGAAGCCGCCGAGCGCCAGGCCGAAGATGCCGAGGTCGGCCCCGAGCCCCGGCGTGTACGTCGAGTTCGACAAGGGCGCGTAGATGAACCAGCCGAAGCCCGGGGCACCCTGCGGCGTGAGGAAGGACGACGCGGCGATGAGGCCGCCGAACAGGTACAGCCAGTAGGCGAACATGTTGAGCCGCGGGAACGCGACGTCCGGGGCGCCGATCTGCAGCGGCATGATCGCGTTGGCCCAGCCGGCGAAGGCGGGGGTCGCGAAGAGCAGCAGCATGATCAGGCCGTGCATGGTGAAGAACTGGTTGTACTGCTCCTTGGTCTGGAACACGTCCATGCCCGGCTGGAACAGCTCGGCACGCATGAGCAGCGCCATCACCCCGCCGACGGCGAAGAACGCCATCGACGTGATGAGGTACATGTTGCCGATCACCTTGTGGTCGGTGGTCGTGAGCCACTTGACCGCGATCGCGCCCTTGCCGGGGCGGCGCACCGGCACCCCGTAGGTGGCCGCCTGGCCGCCGCTGTCCACCGTCGTCATGAGTCGCTCCCCGTCCCGTCCGCGCCGGTGCCGTTCCCGCCACCCGGCACGGCCCCGCCGGGCGGGGTGTCGCTCCGGCCGAGGTTCGCGTCGAGCTGACCGACCTGACCGCGGTCGCGCAGCTCCTGCATGTGCTGGTCGTACTCCTCCTGGGAGACGACCTTGACGTTGAAGAGCATCTCGGAGTGGAACTGCCCGCAGAGCTCGGCGCACTTGCCCCGGTAGTCCCCGACCCGCTGCGGGACGACCTGGAAGCGGTTCTCCACCCCGGGGATGACGTCCAGCTTGTAGAGGAACGCGGGGATCCAGAACGAGTGGATGACGTCGCGCGCGGTGAGCACGAACTCGACCCGCTGGTTCACCGGCAGGTAGAGGGTCGGCAGCTCGGCCTCGACCCCGCGCCGGCCGTCGAGGTCGGCCTGCAGGCCGACCTCGTAGACGTCGTCGTCACGGCTGGCGATGTCGTTGAGGTAGTTGAAGTCCCAGGCCCACTGCTTGCCCACGACGTTGATGGTCAGGTCGGGGGTCGCCTCGACGCTCGTGATCTCCGCCTGGTCGCGCGCGGTGAAGTAGAACAGCACCGACACCATCATGAGCGGGACGATGGTGTAGAGGATCTCGAGCGGGATGTTGTACCGGACCTGCGCCGGGTAGCCCGTCTCGTCGCGCCGCCGCCGGTACGCGACGACGCACCAGAGGATGAGGCCCCACACGAGCACACCCACGGCCAGCGCGGCGATCCAGGACCCGTTCCACAGGTCCATGATCCGGCCGGTCTGGTTGGTCGTGCCCTGGGTGGACGGCATCCACCCCCGCTGCGCCGCGTCGGAACAGCCTGAGAGCAGCAGAACGCCGGGTGCAGCCAGCAGAGCCAGCCCAGCCCGGCGCGAACGCCCGCGGCGCGCGCGGACCTCCTCATGGAGTCGCAAGAGTGGCCTTCCAGCGGATCTCGCCCGGCGACCTCACCGGGGAACGGTCCTCGACGGTGAGCACACTACCCCCTGCACCCCGTCACTTCCCGGCCGGTGCGCCCTCGCTCGGCGTGGCGGACCGCACATCGGCCGGGCTGCTCGCGGACCCGCCCCGGGACCTTCGGTCCTTGACGCCGCAACGGGTCTCAGTCGTGCTCACGGGCGCCCGGCAGCGGGTCGTCGAACGCTGCGGGGAGCGGCGCCCCGAGGGCGGCCGCGAGCCGCCGCCGGTACTCCGAGCGGCTCACGTCGATGACGCCGAGGCTGGCGAGGTGGGCGGTGCGCCACTGGACGTCGAGCAGCCGCCGCGGGTCGCCGTCCGCCGCCAGGAGGCGGACGAGGGCGAGGAGGGCGACCTTCGAGGCGTCGCGCTCGGTGTGGAACATCGACTCGCCCGCGAAGAGACCGCCGACCGCCACCCCGTAGAGCCCGCCGACGAGCCGGTCGTCGTGCCAGCACTCGACCGAGTGCGCCCAGCCGAGCAGGTGCAGCGCGCCGTAGGCGGCCGCGAGGTCGGCGGTGATCCAGCCGCCCGGCCGACCGGGGTCCGCACAGGCCCGGACGACGTCGTCGAACGCGGTGTCGAGCCGGACCTCGAAGCGCCTCGACGCCGCGCGCAGCGAGCGGGCCACGCGCATCCCGGTCGGGATGAGCACCCCGCGCGGGTCCGGCGACCACCAGCCGACGGCGCCGCGGCCGTGCCGACCGACACCCATCGGGAACAGGCCGTTGCGGTAGGCGGCCAGCAGGGTGCCGGGCTCGAGGTCCGCACCGACCCCGACGAGGTCCTCCCCCGGCGTCGCCGCGGAGAGGTCGAACGAGAACCGGCTTGGGGCCGGCTCGACCGGGGGCGTCACCGCAACCGGCCCGGTCAGAGCCGCAGGGCCGGCTTCATGTGCGGCTCGACCTCGGCGGCCGCCGCGTCCCCGTACGCCTCGCCGAGCCGGTCGAGGAAGCCGGCGGACAACAGGTCGTACTCCTGCGGGCCGACCGTCTCCAGGACGAGCGCCGCGAGCGTCGCGCCGACCTGTGCGCAGCGCTCCACGTCGAGGGCCCACGTGAGGCCGGCGAGGAAGCCCGCACGGAACGCGTCGCCGACACCCGTCGGGTCGGCGATGTGACGCGGCGGCACGGCGGACACCCGGACGGTCCGGCCGTCCGCCGTCTCGACGACCGCGCCGTGCTCGCCGTGAGTCGTGACCCGGACGCCGACACGGCGCCGCACCTCGGCGTCGTCCCACCCCGTCTTCCGCGCGATGAGCGCGGCCTCGTAGTCGTTGCTGAACAGGTAGGCCGCGCCGTCGACCAGGCGGCGGATGATGTCGCCGTCGGACCAGGCGAGCTGCTGCGACGGGTCGGCGACGAACGCGTAGCCGCGGTCCCGGCACTCCTGGGTGTGCCGGAGCATCGCCTCGGGGTCGTTCGGGCTCACGACCACGAGGTCGATCGGGGCGGTCACGGCGAGCGGTCCGAGCTCGATCTGCCGGGCCTCGCTCATCGCGCCCGCGTAGAACGAGGCGATCTGGGCCTGGTCGGTGTCGGTTGTGCAGATGAAGCGGGCCGTGTGGTGGACCTGCGAGGTGTGCACGCCCGAGCAGTCGACACCGTGCCGTTCGAGCCAGGAGCGGTAGTCGACGAAGTCCTCCCCCACCGCGCCCACGAGCAGTGCCGTGCCGCCGAGCCGGGCGAGGCCGAAGGCGATGTTCGCCGCGACGCCGCCGCGGCGGATCTGCAGGTCCTCCACGAGGAAGGACAGGCTGATCTTCTGCAGCTGCTCGACGACGAGACTGTCGGAGAACCGCCCCCGGAACGACATGAGGTGGTCGGTGGCGATGGACCCCGTGATCGCGATGCGCACGGGTGGTCACGGTACAGGCAGCGCGCCCGTGCGGCCGTGCGGTGTCCGCAGCCCTCGTCAGCGGGGTTGTCTGCCTCGTCGCCCGGCGCCCGGTCATGACGAGCGCGGCCGCACCCGGGGGGTGCGGCCGCGCGACGTCCGTGCTCCTCGGCCGGTGGGCCGGCCGGGTCGGTCAGTGGAAGCTGTCGCCGCAGGCGCAGCTGCCGCCCGCGTTCGGGTTGTCGATCGTGAAGCCCTGCTTCTCGATGGTGTCCGCGAAGTCGATCGAGGCGCCCTCGAGGTAGGGCGCGCTCATCCGGTCGACGACCACCCCGACGCCGTCGAAGTCGCGCAGCAGGTCGCCGTCGAGCGTGCGCTCGTCGAAGTACAGCTGGTAGATCAGGCCCGAGCAGCCGCCGGGCTGGACGGCGACGCGCAGACGCAGGTCGTCACGACCCTCCTGCTCCAGAAGGCTCTTGACCTTGGCGGCGGCGACGTCGCTCAGCTGGACGGAGTGCTCCTTGGTCGTCTGCTCCTGCGTCGCCTGGGCCGTGGGGTCCTGGACGGTCATCGGATCGTCTCCTGGGTCGGGGAGTTCACGCTCTCGTCGGACGCCGCAGCGCCCGTCGGTGGGCACAGCGCACCTGGTGTCCGCTGCATTCCCGTCCAGGGTACGTCCCCCCCGCGGCACGGTCGCGTCGCGGGGCCGTCCGCCGGGCTCAGCGGGACCAGGTCCGCGCGACCCGCTCGGCCCGGGCCGCGAGGGTGCCGGCCGGGTCGGCGAGGGCGGTCCCGACCTCCGCGGGGGTCCGGGCGACGGGGTAGGCGGACTCGACGCCGATCGCCTGCGCCTCCCGGCGGCCCACGAGCACCTGCCCGGCCACGACGACGACCGGTGTGCCGATGTCTGTCGCCGCCTCGGCGACGGCGGCGACGACCGTGCCGCGCAGCGACTGCCAGTCGAAGCAGCCCTCGCCGGTGACGACGAGGTCCGAGGCGCGGACCCGGTCGGCCAGGCCCACGGCGCGGCCGACGGCGGCCGCCCCGGGGACCCGCGTCGCCCCGAGCAGCAGGAGCGCGAAGCCCAGGCCGCCGTCCGCCCCGGCCCCCGGCGCCGCCGTGAGCCTGCGATCCAGGCCCAGCGCGGCGGTCGCGGCCGCCGCGAAGTCGCCGAGGCAGCGCTCGAGCCCCTGGGCCTGCTCAGGGGTCGCCCCCTTGGCCTCGGCATGGCCGGCGCTCGTGCCGTGGAAGCCGAGCAGGCCGAGGTCGAGGTCGGTCGCGGCCACGACCTCGACCCCGGCCCAGTCCCGCCGGACGTCGGCGAGCGCACCGAGGTCGGACGCCGCCAGGCCGCGCAGCGCCTCCCCCCCGGCCGAGAGGCGCGCGACGACGGCGGCCGCGAGGTCCCGGCCGGAGCGCGTCACGAGCTCGGCGAGCAGCCCCGCGCCGGCGTCGTTCGTCCCGGACCCGCCGAGCCCGACGACCAGGCGCGTCGCACCGGCGTCCCGGCCCGCGAGCAGGAGCGCGCCGACGCCTCGGGTCGTCGTCCGGCCAGGGTCACGCCGGTCGGCAGGCACGAGGTGGAGCCCGCACGCCTGGGCCGACTCCACGTAGGCGGTCCTGGTGGCGCCGTCGTCGACCAGGAGCAGCCCTGCCGGTACCGGCTCGCCGAGCGGACCGGGGACGACGAGCGCCTCGGACCGGGCGGGCAGCGCCGTCCGCAGGACGTCGAGGAAGCCACGACCACCGTCGGACAGCGGGCAGAGGTCGAGGACGTCGTCGGGCGCCTGCCGCCGCCAGCCGTCCGCGAGAGCCTGCGCCGCCTGGCCCGCGGTGAGGGTCCCGCCGAAGGAGTCCGGGGCGAGGAGCACGCGCACGTCCGCATCCTGCTGCACCCGACGGGGTGACGTCGTCACCGGGTCGGGTCAGCGCGGGCGCGCTGCGGTCAAGATCCGCGTCCGGTGCGCCGAGGTACCCCGCGAGGCCGGCACCCCGCCCGCCTCGGCGCACGGCGCCCCGGCTGCACATGGAGGCACCCTGTGGACGCTCTCCTGCGGCCCGGGATGTCGCTCATGCGTCGGATGCGGGTGACCGCCAAGTTCGCGGTCGTCTTCCTGCTCCTGCTCGTCCCCCTGACGATGAGCCTCGTTCTCGGCGCGGTCCGGGCGACCCGGCAGATCGACGTCGCCGAGCGCGAGCGCGACGGGCTCTCGTACGTCGAGCCGCTCGTCCGGCTCGTCGCCGAGCTGGCCGAGGTCCGGCAGGCGGCGGCCGCCGGCCGACCGGCGTCCCCCTCCTCGATCCCGGCGTCCCGGGACGTCGCGGAGGCCGACCGGCGCTTGGGCGACTCCTTCGACGTCCACCCCCAGTGGCTGCGGCTGCGCGACCGGCTCACCGAGATCACCGACGGCTCGCTCGACGCGACCAGGACCGGCGCGGCCGCGGCGGACGCCCAGCAGCGCGCGCTCGCGCTCATCGGCTCGGTCGCCGATGCGAGCACCCTCGTCCTCGACCCGCAGCTCGACAGCCACTACGTCCTCGTCGCGCTCGCCGACCGGCTGCCCCGGCTCCTCCTCGCTGCGGCGACGGCTCAGGAGCGCTACAGCGGTCCGGGCGTCACGGTCACCGGCGACATCCGCTGGCAGCTCGCGGTCGACGACCTGCGGACGACGCTCGACCGGATCGTCGAGGACCTGCGCACCGCCCAGTCGGCGACCGCATGGGCCGGCTTCAGCGACAACGTGGCGCCCCAGGTGAACGCCCTGTCGATCGCGGTCCGGCAGTACGCGGCGGTCGGCGCGGCGACGGTCGACGGCGGCACGTCCGCCGACCTGCAGTCGGTGACGGCCTCGACGACGGCCCTGTCGAGCGCGCTCGTGGGCACGATGGACACCCTGCTCTCGCAGCGCCAGGACCGGCTCGCGGGCGAGCGCAGCCGACCCGTGCTGCTCACCCTGGCCGTCGTCCTGGCCGCGGTGTACCTGCTCGGGTCGCTGTGGCGGGCGACGGCGCAGGACGTCCGGACGGTGCTGTCCGACATCAGCACCGTGACGACGGGGGCCCTGAACCAGACCGTCCCGCTGCGGGGGTCGGACGAGTTCGCGCAGATGAGCAACGCGATGGTCTACGCCCGGGACCGGCTCACCGCGTTGCTCGGCGAGCTGCGCTTCCAGGCGACGCACGACGAGCTGACCGCGCTGGGCAACCGTGCGCTCTTCCTGGAGAAGCTCACCGACGCCCTCGCGCCCGGCGAGCCGCCACTGACCGTCGTCCTGGTCGACCTCGACGGCTTCAAGGACGTCAACGACAGCTTCGGCCACGGAATCGGCGACCGGCTCCTGCGGACGGTCGGTGCCCGGCTGCACCGCGCCGTCGGGCGGCACGACGTGGTCTGCCGCCTCGCCGGTGACGAGTTCGCGATCCTCCTGGCCGACGTCACGACCCAGGTCGAGGCGCGCCGGCGGATCGACACCGTCCTGACGAGCCTGACCCGCACGGTCGACGTCCAGGGTCGCAACCTGCACGTCGCGGCGAGCGTGGGGTTCGCGCTCGGCACGCCCGGGACGTCGACCGTCGTCGAGCTCATGCGCGACGTCGACGTCGCGCTCAACGCGGCCAAGGCGGGCCCGAAGGGCGCCGTGACGGCCTTCGAACCGGCGATGCGCGAGGCGACGCAGGAACGCACGGAGCTGTCCGGCGATCTCGTGCACGCGATCGCCGAAGGCGGTCAGATGTCGCTGGCGTACCAGCCCATCGTCGACGTCGGCTCGGGCCGGATCCTCGGCGTCGAGGCGCTGGCGCGGTGGGGCCACCCCGTCCGCGGGCCGATCCCGCCGACGGTCTTCATCCCGCTCGCCGAGGCGACCGGGCTCATCGTGCCGCTCGGTCGGTGGGTGCTCGGCGAGGCCGTGCGCCAGCTCGCGCGCTGGCGCACGGAGTTCCCCGACGGCTACCCGCTGACCCTGGACGTCAACCTGTCGGCCGACCAGCTGAACGACCCCTCGCTCGTCGGCGAGGTGCTCTCCCTCATCGACGAGACGGGCATCGACCCCGGCCGGCTCGTCCTGGAGATCACCGAGACCGCACTGGTCCAGGACCTCAGCTCGGCGCTGCGCCGGATCGGCCAGATCAAGGCGATGGGCGTGCGGCTGGCCCTCGACGACTTCGGCACCGGGTACTCCTCGCTCAGCTACCTCAAGGACCTGCCCGTCGACATCCTCAAGATCGACCGCTCGTTCGTCCTCGACCTCGAGGACGACGGCGCGGGCACCGGGCACGCGATGATGGAGGCGATCGTCCAGCTCGGGGCAGCCCTGGGCATCGAGCTCATCTGCGAGGGCGTCGAGACCGTCGAGCAACGCCGCCGGATCGCGTCCGCCGGCTGCCGGATGGGTCAGGGCTACCTGTGGGCCCGCCCGCAGAGCGCCGCAGCGATCAGCGAGATGCTCCGCGCCGGGGTCCTCGGCCCCGAGACCACCGACGGCACCGGCCGGCCGGCACTGCCGGGCCCGCGGGACAGCCGGGCCGACGCCCGGCCCGACGGCCGACCCGACAGCCGTGCAGAGAGCCAGGTGCCCGGCGGTCCCGACAGCCGCCTCGAGGGCCAGGTCGAGAGCCGCCTTGAGGGCCGGGCCGACGGCCGGCCGACGTCCTGACCGCGGTCAGGACGTGCTGCCGAGGGCGGCGAGCAGCAGGGTCTCGGCGACGCAGGCCCGCGCGAACTCACCCAGGTGCAGCGACTCGTTCGTCCCGTGGGCGCGGGTGTCGGGGTCCTCGACGCCCGTGACGAGGACGGTGGCGTCCGGGTAGACCTCGCCGAGCGCCGCGATGAACGGGATCGACCCGCCGACACCCATGTGCACCGGTACCCGGCCCCAGGCCTGCTCGAGCGCCCAGCGCGCCACGTCGTAGACCTCGTTCGCGACGTCGCCGGCCCACGGCCGGCCCAGCTCGCCGAGGGTCACGCTCACGTGCGCCCCCCACGGGGCGGTCGCCGCGAGGTGCTTCTCGAGCGCGGCGAAGGCCTGCGCCGGGTCCTGCCCCGGCGCGACCCGCATCGAGATCTTGGCGCGGACGGCGGGGAGCAGGGTGTTCGAGGAGGTCGCCACGGACGGCGCGTCGATACCGGTCACCGTCACCGACCCACGGGTCCACAGCCGGCTCTCCACGCTGCCGGTGCCGACGAGGTCGACCCCGTCGAGGACTCCCGCGTCGGCGCGCAGCGCCTCCGGGGTGTAGCCGAGGTCGTCCGCGGTGCCCGCTGCGAGCCCGGGGACCGCGAGGTCCCCGGCGTCGTCCCAGAGCCGCGAGAGCAGCCTCAGGGTCGCGGTCATCGCGTCGACGACCGCGCCGCCGTACATGCCGGAGTGCACGGCGTGGTCGAGCGTGCGCACCTCCACCGTCGCGTCGACGAGCCCGCGCAGGCTCGACGTGAGCGCCGGTTCGCCGATCCGCAGGTTGCCGGAGTCGGCGACGACGATGACGTCGGCGGCCAGCCGGTCGGTGTGCGCGGCGAGGAAGGCCTCGAACGTCGGCGAGCCGATCTCCTCCTCGCCCTCGACGAACACCGTGACGGCGACCGGCAGGTCGTCACCGAGCGCGCGCAGGGCGGCGAGGTGGACGGCGATGCCCGCCTTGTCGTCGGCGGTGCCGCGGCCGTAGAGCCGGCCGCCCCGCTCGACCGGCTCGAACGCCGGGCTGTCCCACAGCGCCGGGTCGCCGGGCGGCTGGACGTCGTGGTGGGCGTAGAGCAGCACCGTCGGCGCGCCCTCGGGGCCCGGCCTGTGGGCGACGACGGCGGGGGCCCCCTGGACGCCGTACGGTCCGGCGGTGTCGACGGCGAGGACCTCGACGTCGGGGAAGCCGGCACCGCGCAGCAGGGCGGCGACCCGCGCGGCGCTCGCGTGGACGTGTGCCCGGTCGAACGCGGGGGCCGAGACGCTGGGGATCCGGACGAGGTCCTCGAGGTCGGCCCGGATGCCCGGCAGCACGTCGAGGACCCGCGAGCGAAGCCCCTCGACGTCGATCCCGGGGGCCTGGAAGGTCGCTGCGGTCATGGCCACACCGTAGCCAGCGCACGGCGCGGTCCGCGGCTGCGTACGCTGGTGCCGTGTTCGGACGGAACAAGGCGAGCGACGCGGCCGCCACGCAGACGACCCAGGACGAGTCTGCCGCGCGCGAGGGCGGCAAGGGCCGGCCCACGCCCCGCCGACGGGTGGCCGAGCAGCGCAACCGGCGTCCGATCGGGTCACCGAACCGCGCGAGCGCCGCCCGGCCGGGGGCCACCAAGGCCGAGAAGAAGGCCGCCCGCGCGGCCGAGCGCGCGGCGTTCGCCGCCGAGCGCGCCAAGACCCGCGAGGCCCTCATGACGGGGGACGAGCGCCACCTGCCGGTCCGGGACAAGGGCCCGGCGCGGCGGTTCGTGCGCGACTACGTCGACGCCCGCCGCAACGCCGGCGAGCTGTTCATCCCGGTCGCGCTCGTCATCCTGCTCTCCAGCCTGGTGCCGGTCGCCGTCGTCGTCACCGGCTCCCTCGTCGCGCTCTACGCGATGGTCCTGTGGGTCGTCGTCGACAGCGTCCTGCTGCGTCGCCGGCTCACCCGGCTCACCGCCGAGCGCTTCGGCGACAAGGCGGCGGGCGCCGGCACCTACGGCATGATGCGCGCGCTGCAGATCCGCCGGACCCGGCTCCCCCGTCCCCAGGTCAAGCGCGGCGCGTTCCCCACCTGATCCGCGGCGACCCCGCCCCGGAGCCGTCCTCTGGTGGCCAAGGGGCGCTACGAGCGCTCGGGTAGGGCCCCTTCGCCACCAGAGGACGTCGGAAGTCGGGCCGGTCCCTGCCGTCGGCCGGACCGCAGGTCCTCGTCCTTGCGGTGTGCCGTCGACGAGACTCGGTACCGGTGATGCCGCCATGACAACCGTGCTCACGCGTGACGACCTTCTCGACTGGCTCCTCGAGACCGACACCCCGGCGGTGCGTGCCGCCGCCCTGCAGCGTCTGTCGGGGCGGTCGGCGGTCGACCCGGACGTCGTCGCGGCGCGCTCGGCCGCGATGCGCAGCGACCCGGTCGCCGCGATCCTCGCCGCCCAGCATCCCGAGGGCTGGTGGGTGAAACCCGGTGCGGGGTACGCACCGAAGTACCGGGGGACCGTCTGGCAGGTCGTCTTCCTCGACCAGCTCGGGGCCGACCCGGACGACGAGCGGGTCCGGCGCGCGTGCGACTACCTCCTGCGCTGGAGCCCGACGTCCTCGGGCGGGTTCGGCACCTCCGGCGAGGGGCGGGAGAAGGCGCCGCCGCCGAGCTCGGTCGCGCACTGCCTGAACGGCAACCTGCTGCGGGCCTTCCTCGGGTTCGGCCGGCTCGACGACCCCCGGGTGCAGGCTGCGGCCGAGTGGGCGGCCGCGGCGATCACCGGCGACGGCGACGTCCGGTACTACGCGACGGCGACGAGCGGACCGCACTTCGGCTGCGGCGCCAACGACAAGCGGCCGTGCGCCTGGGGAGCGGTCAAGGAGCTGCTCGGCCTGGCCCGCATCCCTGCGGATCGCAGGTCCCCGCGGGTCCGACGCGCCGTCGACGAGGGCGTGGCGTTCCTGCTGTCGCGCGACCCTGCCGTCGCCGACTACCCGATGGGCTTCGGCAACACCAGGCCCAGCGGGTCCTGGTTCCGGCTCGGCTTCCCGTCCGGCTACGTCACCGACGTGCTGCAGGTGCTCGAGGTCCTCACCGAGCTGGGCCACGGCGACGACGCGCGCCTCGGTCCGGCGCGCACCTGGCTGCTCGGGCAGCGCGCCCCGGACGGTCGCTGGCTGAACCGGTACGCCTACAACGGCAAGACCGAGGTCGACATCGAGCGGCAGGGGCAGCCCTCGAAGTGGGTGACCCTGCGTGCCCTGAGCGTGCTGGGGCCCGACGTCCGGTAACCCCTGGCCGTGCCGGGACCGGCCGCCCTGCCTAGGGTCGTCGCCATGGACTTCCGATACCTCGGCAACTCCGGGCTCAAGATCTCGGAGATCACCTACGGCAACTGGCTGACCCACGGCTCGCAAGTCGAGAACGACGTCGCCACCCAGTGCGTGCGCGCGGCGCTCGAGGCGGGCATCACGTCGTTCGACACCGCGGACGTCTACGCGAACACCGCCGCCGAGACCGTGCTCGGCCAGGCCCTCGCCGGCGAGCGGCGCGAGAGCCTGGAGATCTTCACCAAGGTCTACTGGCCGACCGGCCCGGGTGGGCCGAACGACACGGGGCTGTCGCGCAAGCACATCATGGAGTCGATCCACGGCTCGCTGCGGCGGCTGGGCACCGACTACGTCGACCTCTACCAGGCGCACCGGTTCGACACCGAGACTCCGCTGGAGGAGACGATGGTCGCGTTCGCCGACCTCGTCCGGCAGGGCAAGGCGCTCTACATCGGTGTCAGCGAGTGGACGGCCGACCAGATCCGGGCCGGCCACGCGCTCGCGACCGAGCTGAGGATCCCGTTCGTCTCGAGCCAGCCGCAGTACTCCATGCTGTGGCGGGTCATCGAGGGCGAGGTCGTGCCGACGTCGCGCGAGCTGGGGATCAGCCAGATCGTCTGGTCCCCGATCGCCCAGGGTGTGCTCACCGGCAAGTACGCGCCGGGTCAGCCGCCGCCCGCCGGCTCGCGCGCGACCGACGAGAAGGGCGGCGCCGACATGATCCGGCGGTTCATGCGCGACGACGTCCTCGCCAGAGTCCAGCAGCTCGCCCCGGTCGCCGCGGAGCTCGGCCTCACCCAGGCGCAGCTCGCCGTGGCATGGGTGCTGCAGAACGACAACGTCGCAGCAGCCCTCGTCGGCGCCTCGCGGCCGGAGCAGGTCACCGAGAACGTCAAGGCGGCCGGGGTCCGGATCCCCGTGGAGCTGATGAAACGGATCGACGAGGTCCTCGGCGACGTTCCCGAGACCGACCCGGGCCTGACCGCCAGGACCGCGCCCGCCGAGCGCCCGGTCTGACCCGCGGCCCGCACGCCGGCCGCCGCCGAGGCGCCGGGGATCGATCACATCCGGGACGGCCCGTCGCGGGCGGGACAACTGCCTCGCCCGCGGCGGGCCGTCGGCCTATCCTCGCCGCGATGAACGCTCACGCTGCGTACCTGAGGTTCCCGACGATCCGAGGCGATCAGGTCGCCTTCGTCGCCGAGGACGACGTCTGGCTCGTGCCCGCCTCGGGTGGGCGCGCCTGGCGCCTCACCGCCGACTCGGCGCCCGTCGCCGGCACCCGGCTGTCGCCGGACGGCGCCCGGGTCGCCTTCACGAGCCGGCGCGACGGGCCGCCCGAGGTGTGCGTCGCAGACCTCGGGGGCGGTGGCGCCCGGCGGCTCACCTTCTGGGGCGACGAGCTGACCCAGGTCGTGGGCTGGCTCGACGACGACCGTGCCCTCGCGGTCACGGCGTCCGGGCAGCCGAGCCGGTTCATGACGTGGGCCTGGGCGGTCCCCGTCGACGGCGACGTTCCGGAGCGGCTCCCGTACGGACCCGTCACGGGGTACGCGGCCGGCCCCGGCGGCGCGCTCGTTCTCGGTGCCGACCGCAACCGCCGTGGCGCGGCGTCGTGGAAGCGCTACCGGGGCGGCGACAGCGGAAAGCTGTGGCTCGACCCCGACGGCAGCGGCGTCTTCGCACCCTTCCTCGCGGACCTCGGCGGCCAGCTGGAGGACCCGACGTGGGTCGGCGAGCGGCTCGTGCTCCTGTCCGACCACGAGGGGTGGGCGAACGTCTACTCCGTCGTCCCCGCCGGCTCCCCCGACGGCCGCGCCGACCGCCTCGACCTGCGGCGGCACACCGACCACGCCGACGCCTACGCACGCGCCCTCGCAGGCGACGGCAGCCGACTCGTGTACCAGTGCCTCGGAGACCTCTACCTCCTGGACGACCTCGCCGCCGGCAGCGTCCCCCGCCGGCTGGACGTCGTCCTCGGGGGCCCACGGACGGCGCTCAGGCCGGCGCCCGTCGAGGCGTCCGACGCGCTGGGTGACCTCGCGCCGGACCGCACCGGGCGCGCGAGCGCCGTCGAGGTCCGCGGCACGGTGCACTGGCTGACCCACCGGGACGGCCCGGTCCGGGCGCTCGCCGACACCGCGGGCGTGCGGGCCCGGCTCCCGAAGGTCGTCCCGTCACCGGCGGCCGAGCCCGGCGGCCCGGTCGACCAGACCCGGCAGCTGGTGCTCAGGGTCAGCGACGCCGACGGCGACGATGCGCTCGAGGTCGGCCCCGCCGACGGCTCGGTGCCCGCGCGCAGGCTGGCCGCCGGCCGGCTCGGTCGGGTGCTGGAGCTGTCCGGCTCCCCCGACGGCCGTCTCGCCGCCGTGGCGACGCACGACGGCCGGCTCCTCGTCGTCGACCTCACCGGAACCTCCGGTACGGACGGCACGGACCCGGTCCGGGTCGTCGTCGACGACGCCCCGACCGACGTCTCGGGTCCGGTCTTCTCTCCCGACGCACGGTGGCTCGCATGGTCGCACCCCGGCCCGTTCCCGTTGCGGCACATCAGGATCGCCGACCTGCGCCCCGCGGAGGAGGCGCCGGCGGACGACGCGTCGGCGGACGCACCGGACGCCACTGCGCGTGCCGCGGCCCCGGTCAGCGACGTGACCCCGCTTCGGTTCCGCGACGACGAGCCGGTCTTCACCGCCGACGGCAAGCACCTCGCCTTCCTGTCGGTCCGCACCTTCGACCCGGTCTACGACGCGCAGGTCTTCGACATGTCGTTCCTGGCGGCGCAACGGCCGTACCTCGTGCCCCTCGCCGCGGCGACGCCCTCCCCGTTCGACCCCGAGCCCGAGGGCCGCCCGGTCGAGGAGCCCGACGACGACAAGCACGCGGACTCCGGCAGCGCCGTCCCGCCGGGCCGCTCCGCCCCGGGTGACCGGGCCGACGGGGCGGCCGACGACCCGAAGGACCCTGCGCCGGCAGTGACGGTCGACGTCGCGGGGCTCGAGGCACGCGCGGTCCCGTTGCCCGTGCCGGCCGGCCGGTACCGCCGCCTCCAGGCCGACAGGAGCGGGTTGCTGTGGCTCGAGGCACCGCTGTCCGGCGAGCTCGGGGACTCCCGCGGCACGCCGGACGACGAGCCCAAGGCGCGGCTGCGACGCTTCGACCTGCGCAAGGCGGCTGCGGTGACGCTCGCCGAGGGCGTCCACGACGCCTGGGTCAGCGGTGACGGCCGGCGCGTCGTGGTCCGCGACGACGACACGCTGCGGGTGCTCCCCGCCGAGCACGTCCTCGAGGACGACGACAAGGACGCCGTCGTGGAGGTCGACCTCGACCGGGTGCGTGTCGTCGTCGACCCGGCCGCGATGTGGCGGCAGATGTACGCCGAGCAGGGCCGGCTCATGCGGGACCACTTCTGGGTGCCGGACATGGGCGGGGTCGACTGGGACGCCGCGCTCGCGAGGTACCGGCCGCTGCTGGACCGGATCGGCTCGCGGGACGACCTGTCCGAGGTGCTCTGGGAGGTCGTCGGCGAGCTCGGCAGCTCGCACGCCTACGAGATGCCGCCGCCGCGGCACGTGGACCGCGCGCTGCGGGTGGGCTTCCTCGGCGCCGACCTGACCCGGGACGCCGACGGGACGTGGCGGGTGGCGCGGATCCTGCCGGGCGAGCCGAGCGTCCGCGCCGCCCGGTCGCCGCTGCTCGCGCCCGGCGCCGCGGTCGCGGTCGGGGACGCGCTCGTCGCCCTCGACGGCCGGCCGGTCGACCCCCGCACCGGCCCGGGGCCGCTGCTCGTCGGCACCGCCGGCCGACCCACGGAGCTGACCCTGCGCTCGGCCGGGGACGGCCTGGACGGGTCGGCGGCGGGCCCGCTGCGCCGCACGGTCGTCGTCCCGCTCGCCGACGAGCGGCCGATCCGCTACCACGACTGGGTGGCCGGCCGGCGGGCCGCGACCCACGCCGCGACCGAGGGCCGGGTCGGCTACCTCCACGTGCCGGACATGATGGCCGCGGGCTGGGCACAGCTGCACCGCGACCTGCACACCGAGGTGGCCCGGGACGCGACGATCATCGACCTGCGGGCGAACGGCGGGGGTCATGTCTCCGAGCTCGTCCTGGAGAAGCTCGCCCGCCGGATCCGGGCGCGGTCGGTCAACCGGCACGCGCCGGAGGAGACCTGGCCGAGCGACGCCCCGCGCGGTCCGCTCGTCGCGCTGACGAACCAGTGGGCAGGCTCGGACGGTGACATCGGCACCGCGATGTTCCGCGCCCTCGGGCTCGGCCCCGTCGTCGGCACCCGGACGTGGGGCGGCGTCATCGGGATCGACGGCCGCTACACGCTCGTGGACGGCACGGCGGTGACCCAGCCCCGGTACGCCTTCTGGATGCTCGAGGAGGGCTGGGGCATCGAGAACCACGGCGTCGACCCCGACGTCGAGGTGCCGATCCCGCCGCACGCGTGGGGCGCCGGCGAGGACCCTCAGCTCGACACCGCGGTCCGGCTCGCGCTCGAGGCACTGGAGTCGTTCGTGTCGCTGCCCGAGCCCGACCCGGCGACCCGGCCCGACCGCTCGGCCCCCGCGCTGCCGCCCCGGCCCACCGCCCCCTGACGGGGGCGGCGGACGGGCAGGGCTACTCGACCGGGCGCAGGCTCATGTTCGCGTAGACCGGCTCGCCGTCGCGCAGGAGCGAGACGCTCTCGACGCCGGCGGCGAGCAGGTCGCGCCACGCCTCGCCGACCCACGTCTCGGCGTCCGCCTGGCTCGGGAACGCCGTCTCCGCGAGCCCCTCACCCTGCATGACGCTGCCGTCGACCGCCTCGTACCGCCAGGTCCACGCGTCCATGCGGCAACACTCTCACGGGCGCCGGTAGCCTCGCGTGCGTGACCCTGCGGCTCGACGACGCCGTCCTCCTCGGCTCCTCGGCCCGGGCATGGCCCGAGCCCGGGTGCGGCTGCGTGACGTGCACGAGCGGGAGCCCGGGTCCCGCCCTCGGCCTCGACGTCGGCGGCGGCGTCGTGCTCGACGGCGGGCGGCCGGCTCCCGAGGGCGCGGTGCACCTCGCGACCGGGGGGCTGGCCGCCACACCGGCGGGCGCGCGGGTCCTGGTGGCGGGCGACACGGTGGCCCACGGCGCGCTGCGCGTCGTCGCCCTGCCGGGCCCGCTCGACGCGGCCCGGTCCGGCGGCGGCGTGGCCGCGGTGCTGTCCGACGGGCACGACACCTGGCTCTGGGCGCCCGGCTGCGGTCCGCTGCCGACCACGACGCTCGACGTGCTGGCGGGCGCCGGCCTGCGCATGGCGACCGCCGACGTCCGGGACTGCGGCGGGGTCCCCGCCGCGACGCACGCCGCTCACCGGCTGGCCGACCTGCGCCGGGCCGGGGCGCTCGCCGAGGGCGCCCGCGTCGTCGCCGTCGGGCTGAGCCACGACGGCCCCGCGGTGCGACGACTCGTCGCCGACCTCTGCGCGGCAGGAGTCGGGACCGTCCGGCCGGGCACCCGGGTGCTGGCCGCTCCCGCGGACGACGCGGCCGCGCCGCGGCCGCGCCGTGTCCTCGTGCTCGGGCCCGCGTCGTCCGGCAAGAGCCGCGTGGCGGAGGACCTGCTCGCGGCAGAGCCGGCGGTCGTCTACGCGGCGACCGGCCCGGAGCCGGACGGCACGGACGCCGAGTGGGCCGCGAAGGTCGCCGCGCACACCGACCGTCGGCCGACCGGCTGGCGCACGGTCGCGGTCCGGGGGGCGGGCGCACTGCCGGTGCTGCTGGCCGCCGACGGCCCGCCGGTGCTGCTGGACAGCCTCGGCACGTGGGTGGCCGCCGCCCTCGACCGGGCGGGGGCCTGGGCGGATGCGCCGCAGCAGCGGTGGCGGGCGCAGGTGGACGAGGAGGTCTCGCAGGTCGTCGACGCATGGCGGGCCACCACGCGCCACGTCGTCGCGGTCGGCGAGGAGGTCGGCTGGGGCGTCGTCCCGGCGACCCGCTCGGGGCGGGTCTTCGCCTCGGTGCTCGGCGACCTCACCCGACGGCTCGCCGACCAGTCCGAGCGCACGCTGCTCGTCGTCGCCGGCCGCGCCGTCGACCTCGACGCGGCCAGGGCCGACGCGTCCGGGAGCGTCCGGTGAGCCTCGACCCGGCGACGCCCGCCGCACCGCCGGCGGAGGACGTCCTCGAGACGCTCGGGCGCGCCGTCACCGCACCGGGCCACGAGGCCGCGGACGACGTCCGCGAACGGTTCGCCGCGCGGACGGCGCTCGACCTCGGCCGGCTCGCGACGCTCGCCGTGTGGTGGGCCGAGGTCCGCGACGACGCGACCGCCCCGCCGCCCGTGCACGCCGTCGTCATCGGCGCCGACGAGCGGGTACCCCTGCCGGACGCCGCGACCCGCCGCGCCCTCCACCCGCCGGACGACGTGGAGGCCGCCGTCGGCTGGGGCCGGGACCTCGCCGACTCGCTCGCCGACTCCGGCACCGACGTCGCGTGCCTCGCGACCGCCGGCGGGCTCACCGGCGGCGCGCTCGCCGGCTACCTGATGGGGCTGGACCCGGTCGAGACGAACGGCTGGCCCGCCGGACCGGAGCGCGACGACGCGTGGATGGGCGAGGTCGAGTCGGTCCGCGACGCGCTCTGGCGGCTGCGCGGGCTGCGGGGCCAGCCGATGGCGATGCTCCGCGTCCTGGGTGACGCCCGGGTCTCCGCCTCGACGGCCTTCCTCGTGCAGTCCGCCGCTCGCCGCACCCCCGTCGTCCTCGACGGGCCCGGGGCGGCCGCCGCGGCGCTGCTCGCTGCGCGCTGCAACCGCACCGCGCAGCAGTGGTGGCAGGCGGCCGAGCTCGGCGGCGTCCCGCTGCACGAGCGCACGCTGAACGCGCTCGGCCTGACCCCGCTGACCCGGCTCGACCTGCACGTCGAGGACGGGACGGCGTCGGCCGCGGCGCTCGCCCTCCTCGGGCTCGCGGCGGGCCTGCTGACGCGTGGCTGAGTCGCCCCGCGGCCGGCTCGACGGCGTCCGGCTGGCGGTCGGGACGCTGACGACGCTGCGGGTGCCACCACCGTCGGTCGTCGACCGCCGGACGGCCCGCACCGCGATGCTGCTGGCGCCGGCCGCCGGGCTCGTGCCCGCCGGCGGCGCCGCTCTGGTCGTCTGGGCCTGCGGCCGGGCCGGGCTCGCACCGCTGCTCTCGGCACTCCTCGGGCTCGGCGCCGCCGCGCTGCTCACCCGTGGGCTGCACCTCGACGGCCTGGCCGACACCGCCGACGGGCTCGCTGCGGGCTACGACCGGGAGCGGGCGCTCGCCGTCATGCGGCGCGGCGACCTCGGCCCGGCGGGAGCCGCGACGCTCGTGCTCGTCCTCGGCGTCCAGGCCGCCTCGCTCGCCCAGGTCCCACCGGCCGTCGGACCGGCTGCCGCGTTCGTCGGGCTCACGGCGGGCCGGCTCGCGGTGACCCTCGGCTGCGTCCGCGGGCTGCCCGCCGCCCGGCCGGACGGTCTCGGCGCGGCCGTCGCCGGCAGCGTCCCCGTCGCGCTCCTCGCCGTCGCCGCCGTCGTCGTCGCGGCCCTCAGCGGCGGCGCGACGGCGCTCGCGGGCGCCGGAGCGCTGCCGGGCGTGCTCGCCGTCATCGGCGGGCTCGCAGCCGCCGGGGTGCTGCTCGCCCGCTGCGTCCGGCGGCTCGGTGGCGTGAGCGGTGACGTCCTGGGCGCGTGCGTCGAGGTCGCCACCGCGGCGGCGCTCGTCAGCGTCGCCGCGACCCTGTGATCGTCGGCGGCAGGTCAGCCCTTGGTGCGGTCGGCGACGAACGGGGGCCGGACGACGCGGCAGCGGACGAGCCGACCCCGCACCTCGACGCCGACCTCGTCGCCCTCGGCGACCGCGGCATCGAGGAGCGCGAGCGCGATGCCCTGCTTGAGCGACGGCGAGAACGTGCCGGACGTCGTCCGGCCGACGACGCGTCGCCCGCCGCCCGGGCCGCCGTCCGGGCCCCCGCTCGTGACGACGTCCATGTCACCGCGCGGGATCCCGCGCTCGAGCGCGAGCAGACCCCAGGCCCGCCGGTGCGGACCCCGCTCGCGCTCGGCGAGCAGCACGTCCCGGCCCCAGAAGGCGGGCTTCGACCAGCCGACCGCCCACCCGGTGCGGGCCTGGACCGGCGTGATCTCCAGGGACAGCTCGTGACCGTGGAGCGGGTAGCCCATCTCGGTGCGCAGGGTGTCGCGCGCGCCGAGGCCGGCGGGCAGACCACCGCGTGCGGTGACCTCGGTGACGAGGGCGTCCCAGAGGGCCGGCGCCGCGGCGCTCGGCGCGAGGACCTCGTAACCGCGCTCGCCGGTGTACCCGGTACGGCAGACCGTCACGTCGGGACCGTCGGCCGCCGGGCCGCCCCACCGGCTGTCGACGAAGCTCATGTAGCCGTGGCCGGTCGGCAGCCCGACCGCGGCGAGCACCTCGTCGGCGAGCGGGCCCTGGACGGCGAGGACGGCGACGTCGGCGTGCAGGTCGGCGATGGCGACCCCGGCCGGCGCCGCGGCCCGCAACCGGCGGAGCACCTCGCCGGCGTTCGCGGCGTTCGGCACGAGGAGGACCTCGTCCGCCCCGCGCAGGTAGACGATGAGGTCGTCGACGACCCCGCCCGTCGCGTCGTCGCAGCACAGCGTGTACTGCGCGTGGCCAGGCGTGATCTTCGCGAACGCGTTCGTCAGGCAGGCGTCGACGAAGCCGGCCGCCCCGGGACCGCGTACGGTCGCCGTGCCGAGATGGCTGACGTCGAAGATCCCGACCCGCTCGCGGACCGCGGCGTGCTCGGCGAGGACACCGCCGCCGGGGTACTCGATGGGCATCTCCCAGCCGCCGAAGTCCGCGAGCTTCGCCCCGAGCGCGACGTGCCGGTCGGCGAGAGCGGTGTGCCGCAAGGCGGGCGCGCCGGGAGTGGGGCCGGCGTCCGCGGTGTCCGTCATGGCTGGGCAACATACTCCGCGCGCGGCGCCGCGCCGACCGGACCGTCCGGACGGCTCGGGGCGGTGACGGCCCGGGCCCGTCGATAGCATCGCCAGGTGCCGACGCTGACCCTCACGACCAGGACTCCCGCCACCGTCAAGGCCGACGTGCTCGTCGTCGGGGTCGCGAGCCGGGGCGCCGGCCCACGGCTGCTCGGCGCCGCGCTCCCCGCGGCCCTGCAGCGCTCGCTGTCGGCAGCGCTCGCCGGGCTCGGCGTCACCGGGGCGGCTGACGAGGTCGTGCGGGTGCCGTCCGGCGGGGCCGTCGCCGCGCCGGTCGTCGCCCTCACCGGCGTCGGCGAGGCGGGGACCTCGGGCGCCGTCGACACCGAGGCGCTGCGCCGCGCGGCCGGGGCCGCGACCCGGTCGTTGGCCGGGGTCGGGGCCGTCGCGCTCGCGCTGCCCGCACCCGACGTCGAGGCACTCGCCGCCGTCGCCGAGGGCGCGCTGCTCGGCGCCTACACGTACACCCGCTACCGGACCGGCACAGACGTCAAGCAGGCCGTC
>DAIOGQ010000028.1:0-21451 GCA_036745175.1 Kineosporiaceae bacterium | reverse complement strand
AGCGCAGGGGCTTCGTCTTCCCGTGCGGGGAGATCTACGGCGGGACCCGGTCGGCGTGGGACTACGGACCCCTCGGCGTCGAGCTCAAGGAGAACGTCAAGCGGCAGTGGTGGCGCTCCATGGTCACCAGCCGGGACGACGTCGTCGGTCTCGACTCCTCGGTGATCCTGCCCAGGCAGGTCTGGGTGGCGTCCGGCCATGTCGAGGCGTTCGTCGACCCGCTGGTGGAGTGCCAGTCGTGCCACCGGCGCTACCGGGCCGACCACCTCGAGGAGGAGTACGCCGAGCGCAAGGGCCGGCCGGCGACGTCGCCGGCCGAGATCCCGTGCCCGAACTGCGGCACGAAGGGGGCCTGGACCGAGCCGAAGATGTTCAACGGGCTGCTGAAGACCTACCTCGGCCCCGTCGAGGACGAGTCCGGCCTGCACTACCTGCGCCCCGAGACGGCGCAGGGCATCTTCGTCAACTTCAAGAACGTCGAGGCTTCGTCGCGCAAGAAGCCGCCGTTCGGCATCGGCCAGATCGGCAAGTCGTTCCGCAACGAGATCACACCGGGCAACTTCATCTTCCGGACCCGCGAGTTCGAGCAGATGGAGATGGAGTTCTTCGTCGAGCCCGGCACGGACGAGCAGTGGCACCAGTACTGGATCGACGAGCGCATCCGCTGGTACACCGACCTCGGGGTCGCGCCGGAGAACCTGCGGCAGTTCGAGCACCCGAAGGAGAAGCTGAGCCACTACTCGAAGCGGACGGTCGACATCGAGTACCGCTTCGGCTTCACCGGCTCCGAGTGGGGCGAGCTCGAGGGGGTCGCGAACCGCACCGACTTCGACCTGCGGACCCACAGCGAGCACTCCGGCGTCGACCTGTCGTACTTCGACCAGGCCAAGGGCGAGCGCTGGGTCCCCTACGTCATCGAGCCCGCCGCCGGCCTGACCCGGTCGATGATGACCTTCCTCATCGAGGCGTACGACGAGGACGAGGCGCCCAACACCAAGGGCGGCGTCGACAAGCGGATCGTCCTGCGCCTGGACAAGCGGCTCGCGCCGGTCAAGGCCGCGGTGCTCCCGCTGTCGCGCAACGAGGACCTGTCGCCGAAGGCCCGCGACCTCGCCGCCGAGCTGCGCAGGTACTGGAACGTCGAGTTCGACGACGCGCAGGCGATCGGACGCCGCTACCGCCGCCAGGACGAGATCGGCACGCCGTTCTGCATCACTGTCGACTTCGAGACCCTCACCGACCAGGCGGTGACGGTCCGGGAGCGGGACTCGATGACGCAGCAACGGATCGCGCTCGACCAGGTCGTGCCGTACCTGTCCGCGCACCTGCCCGGCTGCTGACCGGCTGCTGCCCGGCTGCTGACCGGCCGCTCGCCGCGGAGCCCCGGGCAGCTGCGGCTCAGGCAGTGACCCGGACGCCGGGGCTCGTGGAGGCGCGGACGAAGCGGCAGTCGGCGAGCCGCTCTGCTGGTCCGAGGTCGAGCGTCATGACGGTCCCCGCGGCGAGCCGGTAGGGCCGGGTGTCGACGAGCGCGCCGAGCGTGCGGCGCAACCGGGAGATCTCGGCGCGGACCGTCACGACGTGGTCCCCGTCGCCGAACAGCGCCCGGCTCAGCGCCCGCGCCGTCAGTCCCTGCGGTCCGGCGCGGTGCAGGAGCAGGAAGATCTCCGCGTGCCGGACGGTGAGCCGGCGACGCCAGCGGGAGTCCCCGGCGACGACCTCGATCGCCGGTTCGCCGGACAGGTCGAGGCGCAGCTCCAGCATGGCCGGCGGGACGCAGCCGCTGCACCCGTCCGGGACGGGCGGCCGCACGAGCCAGCCGTGGGCCAGCGGTTCCGGCAGGCACAGCCCGAGCCCCGGCACGCTGACGACCCGGTCGGCGGCCGGGACCGCGATCCGGTCGCCGACGAGGACCCCGATGCTGTCCGCGACCCAGCCGTCGTCGTCCACGACGAGCGCCGGACCCCCGACCCGGGCGAGGACCGGGGCCGCGGCCCGCCGGATCCGTCCGAGCTGCTGCTCGTGCCGGCGCCAGAGCTGCGACTCGGCCAGCCGCCGCGCGGTCTCCACGAGCGCACCGATCGCCGGGTGCAGGGTGAGCGCGGGTCCGCTGACGTCGATGACTCCGAGCAGCCGCCCGGTCCGCGGGTCGTGGATCGGGGACGCCGTGCAGTACCAGGGGTGCTGGGCCCGCTCGTAGTGCTCGGCGGAGAACAGCTGGACGGGTGCCGCCTCCGCGAGCGCCGTCCCGATGGCGTTCGTGCCGACCCGCGCCTCGGTCCACTCGGCGCCCTCGGCGAAGCCCAGCGTGTCGGCCCGGCGGCGGACGGACGACGTCCCTTCGCGCCACAGGACGACGCCGTCGGCGTCCGTCACGACCAGGAGCATCTGCGAGGCGTCGGCCACGGCGGCGATGACCTGCGTCAGCTCGCCGATGACGGCGTCGAGCGGGGACTGCGCGCGGCGACGCCGCACCTCGTCGCGGGGCAGCGGGTCGCGCAGCGTCGACCCGTCGGAGGGCAGGCCCAGGTCCATGACGCGCTGCCAGGACCGGGCGACGACGGCGCGTGGCGCGAGTGCCGGGGCCTGCCCGTCGAGGACGGCCGCGTGGGTGCGGGCGAGGGCGCGGGCGTGGTCGAACAGGTTCACCCCGGAGGGGACCGCGCTGTCGAGGCTCTCGCCGGGACGGGTCGTGCTGCGCAGGCTCACGTCCCACCTCCCTCACCGGGTCCTGCGAGTTTATGCGGGCGCGTGTGACCCGTGCCACGTGCACTCCGGTGCAATCACGTGCAACCCTTGCGGCGCGCGGCGGGCTGCGGCTGTGCTCGGCGGTCTACCGACGACGACGTCGACGCGGGAGTGGACATGACCCAGACGACCGAACCTGCCGTGAGCGCGCCCGGCGGCACTGCGCAGGAGCGGGTCGACGCCTGGCTCGCGCGCTTCGAGGCAGCGCTGGCGGCCCGCGACGTCCCGGCCGCCGCGGCGCTCTTCGCGACCCACAGCTACTGGCGCGACCTCGTCGCGTTCACCTGGAACATCACGACGGTCGAGGGCCCCGCGGGCGTCGCGGACCTGCTCACCGGCTGCCTGGACTCCGCCGACCCCTCCGGGTTCCGGACGACGGAACCGGCGACCGAGTCGGACGGCGGCGCCGAGGCGTGGATCGCCTTCGAGACGGCCGCCGGCCGCGGCACCGGGCTGCTTCGGCTCACCGACGCGGGCGCCTTCACGCTCCTGACCGACCTGCGCGAGCTCAAGGGCCACGAGGAGCAGGAGGGCCCCCGCCGTCCGCAGGGCGTCGCGCACGGGGCCGTCGCCGACCGCCTCTCCTGGGCCGAGGAGCGGGCCCGCGAGCAGGCCGCGCTCGGTCAGGCCGAGCAGCCGTACGTCGTCGTCATCGGCGGCGGCCAGGGCGGCATCGCGCTGGGCGCTCGGCTGCGCCAGCTCGGCGTCCCGGCGGTCGTCGTCGACCGGCACGACCGGCCGGGGGACCAGTGGCGCAAGCGGTACAAGAGCCTGTGCCTGCACGACCCGGTCTGGTACGACCACCTGCCCTACCTGCAGTTCCCGAAGAACTGGCCGGTGTTCTCGCCGAAGGACAAGATCGGCGACTGGCTGGAGATGTACGTCAAGGTCATGGAGGTCCCGTACTGGTCGCGCTCGACCGTCACGTCGGCGAGCTTCGACGAGGCGACCGAGCAGTGGACCGTCCAGGTCGACCGGGACGGCGAGCAGGTGACGCTCACGCCGAAGCAGCTCGTCTTCGCCACGGGCATGTCCGGCAAGCCGCGCGTCCCCGAGCTCCCCGGGGCGGACGTCTTCCGCGGCGACCAGCACCACTCGTCGCAGCACCCCGGCCCGGAGCGCTACGCGGGCAAGCGGGCCGTCGTCGTCGGCTCGAACAACTCGGCGCACGACATCTGCGCGGCGCTGTGGGAGCACGGCGCCGACGTGACGATGGTGCAGCGGTCGTCGACGCACATCGTCAAGTCCGACTCGCTCATGGAGATCGCCCTCAGCGGGCTGTACTCCGAGCAGGCGGTCGCGGCCGGTGTGACGACGGACAAGGCCGACATGATCTTCGCCTCGCTGCCGTACCGGCTCCTGCCGACGCTCCAGGTACCGGTCTACGCGGCGATCAAGGAGAGGGACGCCGACTTCTACGCGCGGCTGGAGAAGGCCGGCTTCTGGCTCGACTGGGGCGAGGACGACTCGGGCCTGTTCATGAAGTACCTGCGGCGCGGCTCCGGCTACTACATCGACGTGGGGGCCTCCGAGCTCGTCGCGAACGGCGACGTCAAGCTCGCGCACGGCCAGGTGGACCACCTCACCGAGGACAGCGTCGTCCTCGACGACGGCACCGAGCTGCCTGCGGACCTCGTCGTCTACGCGACCGGCTACACCTCGATGAACGGCTGGGTCGCCGACCTCGTCGGGCAGGAGATGGCCGACAAGGTCGGCAAGGTCTGGGGCCTGGGGTCGGGCACGGCGAAGGACCCCGGCCCGTGGGAGGGCGAGGAGCGCAACATGTGGAAGCCCACCCAGCAGAAGGGCCTGTGGTTCCACGGCGGCAACCTCCACCAGTCCCGGCACTACTCGCTGTACCTCGCGCTCCAGCTCAAGGCGCGCTACGAGGGCATCCCGACCCCGGTCTACGGGCTGCAGGAGGTCCATCACCGGTCGTGACCCGTGGCACGTCGGCCGCGACGTGGGCTGCCGGCGCGCGGTCCTGCGCCGGCGCGCCGTCCGGGCTTGCGACAATGGGCAGCGTGACGCTGCGGATCGGGCCCCACGAGGTCGCCACGCCCGTGGTCCTCGCGCCGATGGCGGGGATCACGAACCAGGCGTTCCGCCGGCTGTGCCGCGAGGCGATGGCCTCCCAGGGCGGCCAGGGCGTCTTCGTCAGCGAGATGGTCACCTCGCGCGCGCTGCTGGAGCGCAATGACGAGTCGCTGCGCCTCGTCGCGCACGACCCTGACGAGAGCCCGCGCAGCGTCCAGCTGTACGGCGTCGACCCCGGCACGGTCGCGGCCGCGGTCCGGATGCTCGTCGGCGAGGACCGCGCCGACCACGTCGACCTCAACTTCGGCTGCCCGGTGCCCAAGGTGACGCGCAAGGGGGGCGGGTCGGCGCTGCCGTGGAAGTCCGGGCTGTTCGCGGCGATCGTCGGGCAGGCGGTCCGGGCGGCGTCGCCGTACGGCGTCCCCGTCACGGTGAAGATGCGCAAGGGCATCGACGACGACCATCTCACCTACCTCGAGGCAGGCCGGATCGCCGAGGCAGAGGGTGCCGCCTGCGTCGCGCTGCACGCCCGGACGGCGGCCGACTACTACTCCGGGACGGCGGACTGGCCGGCGGTCGCGCGGCTCAAGGAGGCCGTGACGAGCATCCCGGTGCTCGGCAACGGCGACATCTGGACCGCGGACGACGCGCTCGCGATGGTCGCGCGGACCGGCTGCGACGGCGTCGTCGTCGGCCGCGGCTGCCTCGGCCGGCCGTGGCTGTTCGCCGACCTCGCGGCCGCGTTCGCCGGCCGTCCGGAGCGGCTCGCGCCGACTCTCGGCGAGGTCCTCGCGACGATGCGCCGGCACGTCCTCGCGCTCGCGGAGCACTACGAGGTCACGGCCGGCGCCCGGTCCGAGGGCTCCCGGATCGCCGAGCAGCGGGCGTGCCGGGACATCCGCAAGCACATCGCCTGGTACCTCAAGGGCTACTCGGTCGGGCCGGACGTCCGGGTGCGGCTCGCGCTCGTCGAGTCGCTCCGGGCGTTCGACGCGCTCGCCGGCACCCTGGACGGCGACCAGCCGCACCCGGGGGAGGTGGCCGAGGGCCCCCGCGGCCGGGCGGGCAGCCCGCGCCGGGTGGCCCTGCCGGACGGCTGGCTCGACGGTCGCGACCTCGACGACCTCGCGGCGGCGGACATCCGCGCCGCCGAGCTGTCGGTGTCCGGCGGGTGACCGGGATGGGCGGGACCGGCGGGGTGAGCGGGACCGGCGCCCTGCCGTCCGGGTACAGCAGCGCCGACCGCGAGCGCCGCCTCCCCGAGCCGCCGAAGGACCCGCGCCGCGGGGACTTCGCCCGCGACCGGGCGCGCGTCGTGCACTCCTCGGCCCTGCGCCGGCTCGCGGCGAAGACCCAGGTCGTCGGCCCGGACACGGACGACTTCGTCCGCAACCGGCTCACCCACAGCCTCGAGGTGGCGCAGGTCGGTCGCGAGCTCGGGCTGGCGCTGGGCTGCGACCCCGACGTCGTCGACACCGCGTGCCTGGCCCACGACCTGGGACACCCGCCGTTCGGGCACAACGGCGAGGCCGCCCTCGACGCCCTGTCGGGGGCGATCGGCGGCTTCGAGGGCAACGCGCAGACGCTGCGGGTGCTCACCCGTCTCGAGCCGAAGGTCGTCGACGCCGCGACCGGGCAGGGGGTCGGGCTCAACCTCACCCGCGCGAGCCTCGACGCGTGCACGAAGTACCCGTGGACCCGCGGCGACGGACCGAAGGGGCCGGTGTCGCCGAAGTTCGGCGCCTACCCGGACGACGCCCCGGTCTTCGGCTGGCTGCGCGCGGGCGCGCCGGCCGGCGCCCGCTGCGTCGAGGCCCAGGTCATGGACCTGTCCGACGACATCGCGTACAGCGTGCACGACGTCGAGGACGCGATCGTCGGAGGCCACCTCGACCCGCGGGTGCTCAGGACGCGCGAGGCGGGGGACCGGGTCGCCGCGCAGGTGCGGTCCTGGTACCTGCCCGACGTCGCGGACGACGAGGTGACCGAGGCGCTCGCCCGGCTGCGGACGCTGCCGGTGTGGGTGGGCGAGTTCGACGGCGGGCACCGTGCGCTGTCGGCGCTCAAGGACATGACGAGCCAGCTCATCGGTCGCTTCTCGCTCGTGGCCGAGCGGGCCACCCGCGACAAGTTCGGCCCCGGCCCGCTGACCCGGTACGCCGCCGACGTCGTCGTCCCGCGCGAGACGCTCGTCGAGGTGAGCACGCTCAAGGGCGTGGCTGCGGTCTACGTCATGACGGTGGCGTTCCGGCAGCCGCTGTACGAGCGGCAGCGTGAGGTCCTCACCGGCCTCGTCGAGGCGCTCTCCGACGCGGCGCCAGTGGTCCTCGAGCCGCCCTTCGCGGCGCTGTGGCGCGACGCGCCGGACGACGCCGCCCGGCTCCGGGTCGTCGTCGACCAGGTGGCGTCCCTCACCGACGTGAGCGCCGCGCTGTGGCACGCCCGCCTCGTCGGCTGAGCCCATCCGCCGCCCCACACCCGTCATGCTCGTGGTCGGTACCCTTCCGGGCGTCCGAACGGGCCCGGAACGGTACTCGGCATGAGCGTGACGCCGTCCCGTGCACAGGGACGGCGTTCGTCCCACGGTCCACAGGCGCCGGCCGGACAGGCCTCCGGCGGGACGCGGCGCGCGACGCTGCCGGCATGCACGCCCCGGACCCGCCACTGCCGCCGCTCGTCACGCGCGCGCAGGCCCGCGCTGCGGGCATGACCGACCGTCAGATCACCCGGCGTCTGCATCGACGCGAGTGGACGGCTGCCCGACGGGGTCTCCTCGTCGTCCCCGGCCGAGGCCGGGGGGACCCCGAGCCGCTGGACGTCCAGGTCGTCGCCGCGGTCCGGTCGACCGGCCGCGAGGTCGTCGTGAGCGGCGCGCACGCGGCGCGGATCTGGGGCCTGCCCAAGCCGTTGCCCGGATGGGGCCGACCCGTGCTCCTCGCCGCGACCGGTCCGACCCGGACGACGCGTGAGCTGCGGATCCGGGTCGCGCCGTGCGCCGACGGCGACGTCCTGCGGCTGCCGGGCGGGCTTCTCGTGACGTCGCCGCGGCGGACGGTCGTCGACTGTCTGCGCACCCTCGCACCGCCCGACGCGCTGGCCGTCGCGGACGCGGCTCTCCGCGCCGGTCTGGTGGCTCCGGCCGAGCTGCGGGCTGCGGTCGACGTCGTCGCCGGCTGGCCCGGGGTGCGGCAGGCGCGGCACCTCGCTGCCCTTGCCGATGCCCGGCGTGAGACGGCCCTGGAGTCGTGGTCCGGTCTGGCGTTCGACCGGTTCGACGTGCCGCAGCCGCAGTGGCAGACCGACGTCCACGACGCCGACGGCTTCATCGGCCGCGCGGACGGCTGGTGGCGGCCGGGCGTCGCCCGCTGCGGGCCTGATCAGTTCACCGGGCGAGCGCAGCTCGCCGCGCTCAGGCTCGCGCCGAGTACCGCTTCGAGCCTGCTGCTGGCCTCGGAACGGTACGCACCACGAGTCTGAGGGACGGTAGACGCGATATGTCTTGAGTTCTCGTCAGACGCGATATAGCGTGTTCGAGGCAACGCGATACATCGTGAGTTCGGGAGGCAGGCATGACACAGCAGTGGAGCATCGAGACGCCGCAGTCGATCGACGTCGAGGGGGTGCGACGGCTGGAGGTGCGGCTCGTCGGCGGCCGCGTCGACGTCGTCGGGCGGACGGAGGACGCCGAGGCCGGCGCGGCCCACGTCGAGATCAGCACGCTCGACGGCCCCGTTGTCGTGACGCTCAGCGACGGGGTCCTGCAGATCGTGCACGAGAAGCTCACGTGGGGCGGGGTCCTCGACTGGCTCGGGGGCGGGCGCCGGACGAACGCCGTCGTCTCGGTGTCCGTGCCGGCCGGCTGCCCGGTCCAGCTCGGGGTCGTCTCGGCGGACGCCGTCGTCTCCGGGATCACCGCCGAGGCCACCGCGGTGCGCAGCGTCTCCGGCGACGTGACCCTCGACGGCCTCGCGACCACCGTCAGCGCGCGCACGGTGAGCGGCACGCTCGAGACGCGGCGGCTGGCCGGCGACCTCGACTTCACCACCGTGAGCGGGGACCTGACCGTCGTCGACGCGACGACGTCCCGGCTGCGTGCGAACAGCGTCAGCGGCGATCTCACGCTCGACCTCGTCGTCGACGCCGAGAGCGCGCTGGACCTCAAGACCGTCTCGGGGGACGTGACCGTCCGGCTGCCGGGCGCCGCGGGGCTGGACGTCGACGTCGCCTCGACGAGCGGCTCGCTCCAGAGCGAGTTCGGTGGGCTGCGGTCCGAGCGCCGGCCGGGCCAGGCCCGGATGACGGGCCGCATCGGCAGCGGTGTCGGCCGGCTGCGCGCCAAGACCGTCAGCGGGGACGTCGTCCTGCTGTCCCGGGCCCGGTCGTGAGCCCCGCCGTCTTCGGGCACGGCCGGCTGCGGCTCTACCTGCTCAAGCTCCTCGACGAGAGCCCCCGGCACGGCTACGACGTGATCCGCGAGCTCGAGGACCGCTTCATGGGTCTGTACAGCCCGAGCGCCGGCACGGTCTACCCGCGGCTGGCCCGGCTCGAGGCCGAGGGCCTGGTGACCCACGACGTCACCGAGGGCCGCAAGATCTACACGATCACCGCCGCGGGCCGGGCCGAGCTCGACGCGCGCCGGGCCGAGCTCGACGACCTCGAGGCCGACATCGCCGGCTCGGTGCGCGACCTCGCCGACGAGATCCGCTCCGAGGTCCGCGGTTCCGTCCGGGACCTGCGTGCCGAGCTGAAGGCCGCCGCCCGCGACATCCGGCGGGAGGCCCGTAGCCGGGGCCGGGCGGGCAGCTGGGCGGTCCCGGAGCCGACGACGCCGCCGCCCCCACCGGTGCCGCCGGACCCGCCGGATGCCGCCGGGAACCGCGGACCGTGGCACGGCTTCGCCGCGCCGTCGGACCGCGACGACCTGGGGGAGTGGTTCCGGGGCCAGCTGTCCGAGATCACCGGGCTCGCCGGCCGCTGGACGCCGACGCCGCGGCAGCGGGCCGAGCTCGGGGCGGTGCTGACCCGCGCCCTCGAGGACGTCCGCCGGATCATGAGCGAGGTGGACCGATGACGTCGCGCCGGCCCGTGCTCCTGCCGGACCGATCGTCCCGCCCGACGGGTCCCGGTCCTGCTGACCGCTCCGGCCTCTGCCGAGCCGGGGTCGGGGCGGCCACCTAGACTCCGCCCGTGGCCCGCGCCGATGCAGCAGCCCCCGGCGGCCTCCGGTGAGGATCCGCCAGGAGGACGTCGAGCACGTCCGCGAGCGCACGAGGATCGAGGAGGTCGTCGGAGAGCACGTCACGCTGAAGCAGGCGGGGGTCGGCTCGATGAAGGGTCTGTGCCCCTTCCACGACGAGCGGTCGCCGTCGTTCCACGTCCGCCCGCAGCTGGGCCTGTGGCACTGCTTCGGCGGCTGCAACGAGGGCGGCGACGTCATCTCCTTCGTCCAGAAGGTCGACCACCTGTCGTTCGTCGAGGCGGTCGAGCGGCTCGCGGCCCGGATCGGGCACACACTGCGCTACGAGGACGACGCGGGCGGTCGGGGCAGCGTCCGGCGCGACCAGGTCGGCCAGCGGCAGCGGCTCGTCGAGGCGAACCGGGTCGCTGCGTCGTTCTTCGCCGAGCAGCTCGCGACGTCCCCGGACGCCCTCGCCGGGCGGACCTTCCTGTCCGAGCGCGACTTCGACCGCGAGGCCGCCGCCCGCTTCGGCGTCGGCTTCGCCCCGCGGTCCGGCGAGGCGGTCCTGCGGCATCTGCGCGGCAAGGCGTTCACGGACGACGAGATCGTCGCCGCCGGGCTGGCCGGCCGCGGCCAGCGCGGGCTCTACGACCGGTTCCGCGGCCGGCTCGTCTGGCCGATCCGCGACCTCACCGGCGACGTCGTCGGATTCGGTGCCCGACGGCTGTTCGACGACGACCGGATCGAGGCCAAGTACCTCAACACCCCCGAGACGACCCTGTACCGCAAGTCCCAGGTGCTCTACGGCCTCGACCTCGCCAAGCGTGAGATCGGCCGCAGTCGGCAGGTCGTCGTCGTCGAGGGCTACACCGACGTCATGGCGTGCCACCTCGCGGGCGTCGAGACGGCCGTGGCGACGTGCGGGACGGCGTTCGGTGCCGACCACATCCGGATCGTCCGCCGGTTGCTCGGGGACGACCGGGCCTTCGGCGGCGAGGTGGTCTTCACCTTCGACGGCGACGCCGCCGGGCAGAAGGCCGCACTGCGGGCCTTCGAGGAGGACCAGCGGTTCGTCTCGCAGACCTTCATCGCCGTCGCCGCCGACGGCATGGACCCGTGCGAGCTGCGGCACGCCCGCGGCGACGAGGCGGTCAGGCTGCTCGTCCGGTCCCGGCAGCCGCTCTTCGAGTTCGCGATCCGGTCCACCCTCGGGCAGGTCGACCTCGACACCGCGGAGGGCCGGATCCAGGGGCTGCGCGCCGCCGCGCCGGTCGTGGCCCGGATCCGGGACAGCGCGCTGCGGCCCGAGTACGCCCGCCGCCTCGCCGGCTGGCTCGGGATGGAGGTCGAGCCCGTCGTCCGCGCCGTCACCCAGGCCGCGCGCAACGGGGGTGGGACCGGGGGGGCGCACGGTCGGGGCGAGGGCGGCGACCGCGGCCGACCGGACGGCGCGCCCGGACGTCCGGGGGGCTCGGAGCCGCCGTCGGTGCCGCGGCCCGATCCGCGCGACCCGGTCGCGCGGGTCGAGCGCGAGGCGCTGGAGTGCATGCTCCAGGTGCCGCACCTCGTACCCTCCGACGCCGCGGACACGCTCGGCGAGGCCGCGTTCGAGGTGCCGGCGTACCGGGCCGTGCACCACGCCGTCCTCGCCGCCGGCGGGATGTCCGCCGCCCGGGCGGTCGGTGCGCAAGGCTGGGCCGAGACCGTCCGGGCCCAGGCGCCGGACGCCGTCGTCCGGCTCGTCACCGAGCTCGCCGTGACGCCGCTGCCGACCGACGGCGAGGAGGCCCTCGCGCGCTACGCGGCGTCGGTCGTGCTGCGGGTCGCCGAGCTCGAGCTCACCCGGACGATCGGCACGCTGCGCAGCCGGGTCCAGCGGCTCGACCCCTCCGCTGCGGAGACCCAGGGGCTGTTCGCCGACCTGGTGGCCGCCGAGCAGCGGAAGATCTCGATCAAGGAGCGGATCAACCCGAGCTAGCCGGTACGAGCGACGGCGCCGGGCCGTCGCCGTGCCTCACCCCCTGTTTGGGGGGTCGTAGTCGCGCGGTCGAAGGGTCCTAGCACCATCGGACAGATCGACAGGAGCGGCCCCGAGGGAGCACGCTCAGGCCCAGCACCAACGGATCGGGGTCCTCACCCGCGTCGCAACTGCCCCTGCCGACGCCGGTGGGAGTCCGATCCGGGACTCGCCGCTGTGCGGGCCGTGAACCGAGCGGAAGACGGTCGCCCCCCGAGACCGCTCGGTAGGCGCCCGCGGGTCTCGCCCCGACCCGCGGGCGCCGAACCATGTGTGCGGACGGGCCTACGCTGACAGGCATGGGTCTGGTCTCGCGCGTCGTGGGTCGTGCCCGTCGTCCCGTGCTCCCGGTCGGGGGTCGCCAGGCACTGGGGCTCGAGCCCCGCGCCCGCGTGCTCGCGTGGGCCGCGCTCGCCGGCGGCGGGTGGGCGGCGGCCACGGTCGACGCTCTCCACGTCCTCGACGTCCGCGGGCGCGTCCTGCACCGGCCGTGGGTCGAGGTCGACCACGCTGCGTGGGACGACGACTCGCGCACCCTGGCCGTCTGGTGGGTCGGGTCGCGGACGCCGACCCCGCTCGAGGTCGGGGACGGCTCCTTCCTCCCCGAGGTGGTCCACGAGCGGGTGCGGGCGAGCGTCGTCCTCACCCGGGAGGTCGAGGTGCCCGGTGGGCGGCGGGTGTGGGTGGCGCTGCGCAAGGCCGCGGACGGAGCGCTGTCGACGACCACGAGCGCGCAGCGCGGTGTCCGGCTCGACGACCCGGAGGTGGCCTCGCTCGTCGCGCGCGCCGCGGCGTCGCTCGAGGAGGAGGCGGGCCTGCGCTGAGCGGGGAGCCGTTGCCGGGCGGGGTAAAGCCGGTGCGGACCACGACCGAGGCTTTGGTAGAGTTCCGAGGCGCGATCCCGCGTAGCTCAATTGGCAGAGCAGCCGGCTGTTAACCGGCAGGTTACTGGTTCGAGTCCAGTCGCGGGAGCCATCGACAGGCCGCCGCGGGCATGCCCGCAGCGGCCTTCGTCGTCCTGGTCCGCTCGCCTCCCGGACCGGGTGCGACCGCCGTCCGCGGGCCGGTCGTAGGGTGGGCGGTCAGCGCGACGGGAAGTCCACCGGCCGCACCGTGGCCGCACCCGCCCGCGCGGGGAGGCCGTGATGCCGTCGCCGAGCCCGGGCTACTCGATCACCCTGCGCGTCCACGCGCCGACGTCGGCCGCATCGACGGCGGAGCTGTCGCTCGCCGTCGGCAAGGCGGGCGGGGTGCTCACCGCGCTCGACGTCGTCGAGTCGCACTACGACCGGATCGTCGTCGACGTCACCTGCAACGCCTCGGACGCCGACCATGCGGACGCCATCACCGAGGCGGTCGCCGCGCTCGAGGGCGTCACGGTCGGCAAGGTGTCCGACCGCACCTTCCTCATGCACCTTGGCGGCAAGCTCGAGGTGACCCCGAAGGTCCAGCTCCGACACCGCGACGACCTGTCCCGCGCGTACACCCCGGGCGTCGCCCGGGTCTGCATGGCGATCGCGAAGAACCCCGAGGACGGCCGCCGGCTGACGATCAAGCGCAACACGGTCGCCGTCGTGACCGACGGCTCGGCGGTGCTCGGCCTGGGCAACCTCGGCCCGCTCGCCGCGCTGCCCGTCATGGAGGGCAAGGCCGCGCTCTTCAAGCGGTTCGCGGACGTCGACGCCTGGCCGGTGTGCCTGGACACCCAGGACGTCGACGAGATCGTGAGCATCGTCCGTGCGCTCGCGCCCGTGTACGGCGGCATCAACCTCGAGGACATCTCGGCGCCGCGCTGCTTCGAGATCGAGGACCGGCTGCGCGACCTGCTCGACATCCCGGTGTTCCACGACGACCAGCACGGGACGGCGATCGTCGTCCTCGCGGCGCTGACGAACGCGCTGCGGGTCGTCGGGAGGTCCCTGCCGGACGTGCGGATCGTCGTCTCCGGCGCCGGCGCCGCGGGACAGGCGATCATCCGGCTGCTCCTGGCCGAGGGTGCGCGCGACGTCGTCGCGTTCGACAGCAAGGGCGCCGTCCACACCGGCCGTGACGGCCTCGACCGGTTCAAGACGTGGATCGCCGAGCACACGAACGCCGGCCGGGTCACCGGCTCGCTGCGCGAGGGGATCGCCGGTGCAGACGTCGTCATCGGCGTCTCGGCGCCGGACCTGCTCACCGGTGCGGACATCGCGACGATGGCCGACCGAGCGGTCGTCCTCGCGCTGGCCAACCCCGACCCCGAGGTCGACCCGCTGGAGGCGCAGCGGCACGCGATGGTCGTCGGCACCGGGCGCAGCGACTTCCCGAACCAGATCAACAACGTCCTGGCGTTCCCCGGCTTCTTCCGCGGGCTGCTCGACGCCGGCGCCAGCGACATCACCGACGAGATGCTCGTGGCAGCGGCGACGGCGATCGCGGACGTCGTCCATCCCGACGAGCTGAACCCGAGCTTCATCGTGCCGAGCGTCTTCGACCCGGCGGTCGCCCCCGCCGTGGCCGCCGCGGTCCGGGCCGTCGCGGACGCCGCCAGAGCCTGACCTGAGCGGCCGGCGGGCCGGCTGCGCGTCAGGACGGGTCGAGCAGCCCCGCGTCGTGCGCGAGGATCGCGACCTGCATCCGGTTGGCGCACCCGAGCTTGAGGAGCAGCCGCGACACGTGCGTCTTGACGGTCGCCTCGCTCAGGAAGAGCGCGCGGCCGACCTCGGCGTTCGACAGGCCGCGACCGACGGCCACGAGCGCCTCGCCCTCGCGCTCGGTGAGCGGGCCCAGCCGGGCGAGAGCGGCCGCCCGGCGGCCGTCCTGCGCGGTCGCGGCGAACCGCTCGACGAGCGCACGCGTCACCGACGGGCTGAGCATCGCGTCGCCGCGGGCGACGACGCGGACGGCGTCGACGAGGTCTCGCGGCGGGGTGTCCTTGAGGAGGAAGCCGCTCGCCCCGGCCTCGAGCGCCCGGAACACGTAGTCGTCGAGCCCGAACGTCGTGAGGATGACGACGCGCGGCGGGTCGTCGAGCGCCGTGACGGCGGCGGTCGCCGCGAGGCCGTCGACGCGCGGCATCCGGATGTCCATGAGGACGACGTCGGGCCGGTGGGTGCGGACGGCGTTCACCGCGTCCGCGCCGTCGGCGGCCTCGCCGACGACGACGAGGTCCGCAGCACTCGCGAGGATCATCGACAGCCCGGCGCGGACGAGCGGGTCGTCGTCGACGAGGAGCACCCGGATCGGGCCGGTGGAGCCGTCGGAGGTCACGACGTCCCCCGGCCGAACTCGGCCCGGACGCGCCACCCGCCGCCCGGGGCGGCACTGACGTCGAACGTGCCGCCGGCGAGCGCGACCCGCTCGCGCAGCCCGACCAGGCCGGCGCCCGCCCCGGGGACGAGCGCGGACCGCGCGACCGGGCGGACGTTCGCGACCTCGACCCCCAGCGGGCGGTCCCCACCGCCGTCCAGCACGACGCACGTCGCGGCGTCCCGCGCGTGCTTGTGGACGTTCGTCAAGGCCTCCTGCACCACCCGGTAGACCGTACGGGCGACGATCTCGTCGACGTCGCGCGACCCCTCGGGACGGCGGTCCTCGAAGGTCACGGGCACGCCCGCGGCGACGGAGGCCGCGACGAGCCGCGGGAGGTCGTCGAGCCGGGGCTGCGGCGACAGGTCCGGCACGGACCCCGGCTCCGCCCGGTCGGAGTCCGACCGCAGGACCCCGAGGACGCCGCGCAGGTCCTCCAGGGCCTGCCTGGCCGTCGTGCCGATGAGCGCTGCGGCCCGCTCGACGTGCTCCGGGCCGCTGCCCGGGTTGACCTCGAGCGCACCGGCGTGGAGCGCGACGAGCGAGATCCGGTGCGCGACGACGTCGTGCATCTCGCGGGCGATCCGGGTCCGCTCGGCGAGCCGCGCCTGCTCCCGGACGAGCCGTGCCGTCGCCTCGGCCTGCTCGGCGCGTTCACGCAGGGACACCACGAGGTCCCGTCGCGCGCCGACGTAGGCGCCGCCGGACGCCGCGAGGGCGACGACGACGGCACCCGTGAGCGCCCCGTCGGCCCAGCCGCCGGACCCGCCGCTGCCGACCCCGGCGGAGCCGGCGGCGACGAACGTCGCCCACGCGAGGGCCGCGGCGAGTCCGAGCCCCCGGTCACGTCGCCGGATCGCGTACGCGAAGACGGCCATCGGGAGCACGACGTCGATCCCGCCCACGACCGTCGCGGGGACCGCGACGAGCAGGGCGGTCATCGGAGCGGTCCGCCGCACGAGGACGAGCGCCGCGGCCGCCGCACAGCCCAGGACGGCGACCGAGAGCGCGCGGACCGGGCCGTTCAGGACATACGTCTGCGCGGCCGTCGAGACGGCGTCGGTCCCTGCGACGAGCGCGTAGGCCGCGTCCGACGTGCGCGTCCGGACGCCAGGTCTGTGCGACCAGGTGCGCAGGGCCGCGATCGAGAGCACGTCGCCAGCCTAGGCAGCGGGCGCGCCGGTGACGTCCGACGAAAGGGGGACCGCCGACCGCTGCGGCCCGACCAACGGCGTCCCGGTAGCCCGTGGGCCCCGACGAACGGCGGCCGGGCCCGCGACCGGCGGGCGACGCGCGCACGGCCGGCGGGCGGCGAGGCTCGGGCCATGTTGAACATCGATGCGCTCACGAAGCGCTACGGCCGCGGCCATGCCGCGGTCGACGCCGTGAGCTTCACCTGCGAGCCCGGCACGATCACGGGCTTCCTCGGCCCGAACGGTGCGGGCAAGTCCACCACCCTGCGCATGCTCACCGGCCTCACCCCGCCCTCGTCGGGCACCGCCACCGTCGGCGGCGTCCGCTACATCGACCTGCCCAACCCGGGCCGCATCGTCGGCGTCATGCTCGACGCGTCGGCGCAGCACGCGGGCCGGACCGGCCGCGAGACGCTGCGGCTGGCCGCGTCGGTGCTCGGTGTCCGCGCCCGGGCGGCCGACGAGATGCTCGAACGGGTCGGTCTTGCCGGCGCCGAGGGCCGCCGCGTCCGCGGCTACTCGCTCGGGATGCGGCAGCGGCTCGGGATCGGCGCGGCACTGCTCGGGGACCCGCTCGCGCTCGTCCTCGACGAGCCGGCGAACGGGCTCGACCCCGAGGGCATCCGCTGGATGCGCGTGCTGCTGCACGACTTCGCGGCCGGTGGCGGCACGGTGCTGCTGTCGAGCCACCTGCTCCACGAGGTCGAGGCGACGGTCGACCGGCTGGTCGTCATCGGGTCCGGGCGGATCGTCGCCGAGGGCTCGTTGGCCGACATGCTCGCGGGGACGGGCGTCCTCGTCCGGGCCACGGACGCCCAGGCGCTGTGCGCTGCGCTCGGCGCGGCGGGGCTCGCGGCGACGGCGCTCGACGGCGGCGCGCTGCGGGTCGACGCGGACGCCGAGGCGGTGGGACGCGCTGCGCTCGCGGCGGGCGTCGTCCTCACCGAGCTGCGTACGTCGGACGGCGGGCGCCTCGAGGACCTGTTCTTCACCCTCACCGGGGGCGGCGCCGCGGCGTCCGCCACCGCGACTGCTCAGGAGGCAGCGGCATGACCAGCGCGACGACGCCCGGCACACCCACACTGCGGGCGACGGCTGTCGCCGGCCTCCGCTCGAGGGTCGCGCTGCCCGACGTGCCCGGGGTGCGGCTCTCCCGGTTGACGGCGATCGAGCTCCGCAAGAGCGTCGACACCCGGGCCGGGGGCGTCCTTCTCGCGGCGACCCTGCTGCTCACCCTCGCGCCGGTCGTCTGGCAGCTCCTCAGGCTGGACGGCGCGACGCCGGCGTTCGGCGAGTGGACCTCGTGGGCGTCGAGCGGGGTGGTGCTCCTGCTGCCCGTGCTGGGCATCCTGGCCACGACGAGCGAGTGGACCCAGCGCACGGCGCTGACCACCTTCACCCTCGTGCCGCGCCGGGGGCGGGTTCTCGCGGCGAAGCTCGTCGGCGCGGTGCTCCTCGGTGTCGTCGTCATGGGGTTCGCGCTCGCGGTGGCGGCCCTGGCCACGGTCGGGGTGGCAGAGGTCCGCGACACCGCGCCGGTGTGGGGCGAGGTCGGCCGGCAGGTCGGCGGATCGCTGCTGGCGAGCGTGCTCAACATCGTGAGGGGTGCGGCGTTCGGTGCGCTGCTCGGTCAGACGGCCGTCGCGATCGCGCTCTTTGCGTCGCACCGCAGGCGTGGGCGCTGGTCGGCACCGCCGTCTTCCGAGGGAACGCGGAGTGGCTCGACGTCTACTCGGCCTTCAGCCGGCTCTCCGAGTTCGAGGTAGCCGGCCACTGGGCCCAGGTCGCGGTGTCGGTGACCGCCTGGGTCGTCGTCCCGATGGTGCTCGGCACACTGCGGTCGTTGCGGCGCAACGTGTCCTGACCCGTTCGGCGGCCCGCCCGGGCCGTCGGGCCGAGCCGCGGTGGCACCCTGCGGCGGCACCTCGCTGCTGCACAGGCGGTCGCCGGGCTGGGCGGACCGCCGCCGGCGCGCCTCCCCGCCACCGGCACCCGGCAACCCCGGTGCGAGGATCGGCGGATGACCGCGCAGACCGAGCCGACCGCCCCGGCCGAGCAGACCGCGCCGACGGGCGTCCGCCCGTTCACCGACGCCGACCTCGCCGCCGTCCGGGCGGGGGTCGAGCGGTGGCGCGAGCAGATCCTCGCCCTGTCGCACGCCGTCAACGCCGATCCGGAGCTCGCCTACTCCGAGCACCGGGCGGCCGCGCGCTGCGCGGACCTGCTCGCGGCCGGGGGGTTCGAGGTGGAGCGGGGGGCGTACGGTCTCGCGACGGCGTTCGCGGCCCGGGCCGGGGCCGGGGAGCGGCACGTCGTCGTGTGCGCCGAGTACGACGCGTTGCCCGGTGTCGGGCACGCGTGCGGGCACAACGTCATCGCGGCGTCGGGCGTCGGTGCCGGGCTCGTGCTCGCGCCGCTCGCCGCGGCCGCCGGGCTGCGGGTGACGGCGCTCGGGACGCCGGCCGAGGAGGTCGGCGGTGGCAAGGTGGACCTGTTGCGGGCCGGGGCCTTCGACGGCGCCGACGCCGCGGTGATGATGCATCCGATGCCGTGGGACGACTACGGCCCCGAGAGCCTGGCGATCGAGGAGTGGAACGTCACCTACCGCGGCAAGGCCTCGCACGCGAGCGCCGCGCCGGAGCGGGGCGTCAACGCCCTCGACGGTGTCGTCGCCGGGTACAGCGCGGTAGCCATGCTGCGCCAGCACCTGCGTGCCTGGCAGCAGGTGCACGGCATCATCAGCCACGGCGGAGACGCCCCGAACGTCGTCCCCGAGCGGACCGAGGCGATGTACTACCTGCGCGCCCGCAGCGTCGAGGACCTCGAGGACCTGCGGACCCGGGTGCGCGCGTGCCTGGAGGGGTCCGCCGTCGCGACAGGAACGACGGTCGAGATCACGCAGGTGGGGAACCCGTACCTGCCCCTGCGGCCGCACGCCGGCCTCGTCGTCGCGTTCACCGCGGCGTGCGACGCGGTGGGTCGCCCGTACACGCCCGACCCGGCCGGCAGCCCGTTCGGCGGTTCGACCGACTTCGGCGACGTGAGCCAGGCCCTGCCCGGCCTCCACGCCGACATGTCGGTCCACTCCTGGCCCGCGGTCAACCACACCCACGAGTTCGCGGCCCACTGCGTGACGCCGCAGGCCGACCGGACGGTCCTCGACGCCGTCGCGGCCCTTGCGCTGACGGCGCTGTCCGTGGCGCGCAGCCCCGCGGTGCTCGCGGGGTGACCGACTGCCCGCGGCTGCCGCCGGCGCCCGCGGCTGCGGCCGCACGCCCGATACCCTGACGTCGCACCGCGGCCACGCCCACGGTGCCCGGGGCGGTAGCTCAGCCGGTCAGAGCACGGGACTCATAATCCCTCGGTCGTGGGTTCGAGCCCCACCCGCCCCACGGGGTGACGCTGTCTCGGGGACGACGGAGGCCACGTGGCGCCCGTCGCCCCGGTCGGCGTGACTGCCCGTCTCGTCGAATGCGCCCGCCGGCGGGGCTGGCTTCGGGTGGCGTGGGTGAGGGCGTCGCGGTTGATGGTGGTCCGATACTGGCTGCATGCGTGGACGTCCCGGTAGGGGAGCCGCTGCAGGGCTCGCGGTCAGTGCCGCGCTGCTCGCGGTCCTGTTCATGCCTCGGGTCCTCGAGGGCGACTACTACGAGTTCTCGGACCCTCTGGTCTTCTTCGGTCTCCCTCTGCTGGCCATCGGCGCAGGAGTGGGGGCGTTGGTGGGTGTGCGGCCCCGGGGTGGGAAGCGGGCCGCCGGTACGACGGAGCTCCGTTCCCGACCGGCGACAGCGGTTCGTCGGGGCGTTGCTGCGCGCACTGGCCGTGGTGGCCGTCGGCCTGTGGACGATGTTGTGGGGCATGGGCTTCGTCGAGGTCGCGCCGTTGGGCATCGGCTGACTCGAACCGCCCGCAGCGTGGGAGCTGGTGCCGCTGAGCCGGGTCAGCGGTGCTGCCACACCGTGACCGCCGAGAGGACGAGGAGCGCGGCCAGGCCAGGGATGAGGATCCCGGTCGGGACAGCTCCCAGCAGCAGGCCGCCTGCCAGGGTCCCGGTGAACGACCCGGCGGCCATCGCGGTCACGAACTGCAGGTTCTCGCCGAGCACGACGAAGCTCGAGTCCCGGGAGTAGCGGGCGAACGCGACCAGCATCGTGGGCAGCGAGACCGCCAAGGACAGGCTGCCGGCGAGCTTGATGTCCTGCCCGAACAGCAGAACGATCGTCGGGATGAGCAGCTCTCCGCCGGCCACCCCCATCAGCGCGGCCACGATCCCGATCCCGAGACCGGCCACCACGCCTGCCGCGACCTGGACCGGGCGGGCGAGGTCGGCCGTCGGGATCACCGAGAGGTGGCTGGCGACGAGGGTGCCGGCGATCAGGAGGAGTAGTCCTGCCAGGACCCGGTGGAGCGTCCCGGACCGCATCCGCGTGGCCCAGGTCGCTCCTGCCCAGGCACCGGCGAGGCTGCCCGCGAGAAGATTCGCGGCGACCCACCAGTGCGAGGCCAGGGCATCGAACGGCACGGCGGCCAGGCGTGCCGGTAGTGCGACCAGGACGACGACCAGGCTCATCGCCTTGTTCAGGATGACCGCGTGCAGTGCAGCGAACCCGAACAGGCCGATCAGCAGCGGGAGCCGGAACTCTGCGCCGCCGAGCCCGATCAGGCCACCCAGGACGCCGACGCCGGCCCCCGCCGTCGCGGCCGAGGCCAGACGGGCGCCGGTCACGACGGGAGCAGGCCCGGTCGCCGGCTCCGTGGCCGCATCGGCACTCGACATCGGCACAGGATAGGCGGCACGCTCCAGCCCACCGGTGGTCGGACGTACGTACCTGCTGCCCATGGCCGGGCCGGCTGGTCACGGGGTCGGCGTCCGCGGCGGTGCGGGAACGCAGCGTGAGCACCATGACCGAAGCAAGGACGGCGGTCGCGCCGAGCCACTGCGTCGTGGTGAGTCGTTCGTCGCGCAGGATGTAGCCGGCTGTGACGCCG
>DAIOGQ010000027.1:0-21701 GCA_036745175.1 Kineosporiaceae bacterium | reverse complement strand
GTCGCGCAGCTCGGTGTGCACGAGGTCGTGCCCGCGGACGAGCCCGAACGCGTAGGCCGCAGGGCTGGCCTTGACGACGCCGTCCGCGGTGTCGAGGACGACCGCCGCCGAGCGCAGGACCGAGAGCACCTCGCCGACCCCCGGCGGCAGCTCGGGCTCGGGCAGCGACGCGAGGCCCAGCCGCTCGTGCTCGCTGACCCGGAACGCGAAGACGGCCAGGGCGCCGACCAGAAGGCCGACGAGCCCGGCGAGCACCGCCGCCGCAGACGCGTCCACGTCGTTCAGCGTACGGTGACCCGAGAGCTCCGCAGCGCCGCGCACGGCCGTCCGGGTGATCCCTTCGCGCGCTGTTCACCTCCCGGCCCGGGCGCGTTCAACCATCGATCCCGGCCGGCTGCGACGGTGCTGCGGTGCCGCCGGGGGCCCGGCGCGGGCTGTCCGGCGCGGGCCCCGCCCGGTGTGACCATGCGTCGTCCGCCGATCGGCGGACGGACCCAGCGGAGGAGAACAGGTACGCCATGCGAGAGCACTTCCACGGCGAGCTCGCCGTCCTGTCCGAGGGCATGGTCGAGATGACCCGGCTCGTCGGGTCGGCGATCTCCCGGGCGACGACCGCCCTGCTCGACGCCGACCTGACCCTGGCGGAGAGCGTCATCGCCGCCGACGAGCAGGTCGACGCGCTCCAGGTCGACCTGGAGGAGCGCTCCTTCGGGCTCCTCGCCCGGCAGCAGCCGGTCGCGACCGACCTGCGGGTCATCGTCACCGGGCTGCGGATGACGGCCGACCTGGAGCGGATGGGCGACCTCGCCCGGCACGTCGCCAAGCTGGCCCGGATGCGCTACCCCGGGTCCGCGATCCCGCCGAGCCTGCGGGGCACGGTCGTCGAGATGGGGCAGGTCGCCGAGCGGATCGTCGCCAAGACGGGCAGCGTCATCGCGAGCCGCGACGTGGCACTGGCCGCCGAGCTCGAGACGGACGACGACGCGATGGACGTCCTGCACCGCACGCTCTTCGCGGTGCTCCTGTCCCCCGACTGGGAGCACGGCATCGAGACCGCGATCGACGTGACCCTGTGCGGCCGCTACTACGAGCGATTCGCCGACCACGCCGTGTCCGTCGCCCGCCGCGTCGTCTACCTCGTCACCGGGGAGCGACCCGGCTCGATGTCGAGCGACCACTCGACCGGGCTGCGCCCCGTCTGAGGTCCGGCCCGTTCGAGAGCGTGTCAGCGGCCCTGGTTCGCGACCGCCGCGGCGGCGGCCGCGGCAGCGGCGGGGTCGAGGTACTGCCCGCCGCGCACGGTCGGCGCGAGGCTCTCGTCGAGCCGGTAGACCAGCGGCATCCCGGTCGGGATGTTGAGGCCGGCGATCTCGTCGTCCCCGATCCCGTCGAGGTGCTTGACGAGCGCGCGCAGCGAGTTGCCGTGGGCGGCGACGAGGACGACCTTGCCCGCCGCGAGGTCGGGGACGATGTCGCTGTCCCAGTAGGGCAGCATCCGCACGACGACGTCCTTGAGGCACTCGCTGCGCGGCAGGTCGTCGCCGAGCCCGGCGTAGCGTGGGTCGCCGGCCTGGGAGAACTCGTCGTCGTCCTCGATGGGCGGCGGCGGGACGTCGAACGAGCGGCGCCAGAGCATGAACTGCTCCTCGCCGTAGGTGTCGAGCGTCTGCTTCTTGTCCTTGCCCTGGAGCGCGCCGTAGTGCCGCTCGTTGAGCCGCCAGTGCCGCTTCACCGGGATCCAGTGCCGCTCGGCGACGTCGAGGGCGAGGTTCGCGGTCGTGATGGCACGGCGCAGCAGCGAGGTGTGGACGACGTCCGGCAGGACGCCCGCCTCGGCGAGCAGCCGGCCGCCGGCCTCGGCCTCGGCGCGCCCCTTGTCCGACAGCGGGACGTCGACCCAGCCGGTGAAGAGGTTCCTGGCGTTCCAGTCGCTCTCGCCGTGGCGGAGCAGGACGAGCGTGTAGGTCATGGCGGAAGGCTAGTAGGACCCTGCCTCAGGCCCGGGGGCCGTCCGGTCCTGCGAGCCCTTCGGGGTCGAGCAGGTGCCGGAACGCCTCGAGGTTGCGCGTCGGCTCGCCGCGCTCGACCCGCCACGCCCACTCACGCTTCATCGACTCGAGGAAGCCGATCGCCAGCAGCTCGTTGAACGCACCGTCGCACGCCACCAGGACCGCCCCGAGGAGCCGGTCGACCTCGTCCTCGGTGACGGCGTCAACGGGCAGCCGGCCGACGAGGAAGACGTCGCCGCCGTTGTCGAGCGCGAAGGCGATGCCGGGCAGCCGCAGGTTGCGCCGCAGGAGCCAGCGGTAGAACGCCTCGTGGTTCTCGTCGGGCCGGCGGACGACGAACGCGGACGCCGAGAGCGCCTGGTCACCCACGAGCACCGAGACGGCAATGCGCAGCCTGGCCTCGCCGGGTAGGACGACGACGAACTCGCCGGGCCGTGCACCGACGTCGTGCTCGACGCCCGCGCCCTCGATCCAGGCCCGGACGGCGACCTCGGCCCGATCGCGCGCGGCGCGGGTGGCCGCGGCCGTCGTCACGGCGCCACCGCGACGGCGCCGACCCCGGCCCGGGCGACCGGCTGCGGGAGCACGAGGGTGCTGCCACGCGCGGGCTCGAACGGGGCGGCGGCGCGGGTGCGGTGCCGCTCGACGGCGTCCGCGTAGACGTCGAGCGTCGTGTCGACCGTGCTGTCCCAGCTGAACCGGCCCGCGTGGCCGACGGCTGCGGCCGCCATCGCGTCGCGGCGCCCGACGTCGTCGAGCAGCCCGCCGACCGCACGGGCCCAGGCGGCGGGGTCGTGCCCGTCGACGAGCAGCCCGCTGACGCCGTCCGCGACGGCCGTGCGCAGGCCGCCGACCGCGGCAGCCACGACCGGCGTCCCGCAGGCCTGCGCCTCGATGGCGACCAGCCCGAAGGACTCGCTGTACGACGGGACGGCGACGAGGTCGGCGGCGCGGTACCAGTCGGCGAGGACCTCGCGCGGCGCCGGTGCGTGGAAGTGGACGACGCCGTCGAGGTCGAGGTCGGCGACGAGCCGCTGGAGCTCCTCGGGGCGGTCGAGGCCGCTGCCGCTCGGGCCGCCGACGACCGCGACCTGGAGGCGGCGGTGCGCCCCGCCGCGGCCCGCGACGAGGTGCGCGGCGGCCCGGACGAGGACGTCGGGCGCCTTGAGCGGCTGGATCCGCCCGACGAACAGGAGCAGGTCCGCGTCCGGGTCGAGACCGAGGCGGCGGCGGGCCCCCGCGCGCCCCCGCGGACCGCCCGGCGTGAAGACCCCGAGGTCGACCCCGGGCGGCACCACCGCGACCCGGGCGGGATCCGCGCCGTAGAGGTCGACGAGCTGTCCGGCCTCCTCCGTCGTGTTCGCGACGAGCCGGTCGGCGGCCGCGACGACCTGCTCCTCGCCGATGATCCGGCCGGCGGGCTCGGGCCGGTCGCCGTCGGCGAGCAACGCGTTCTTGACCTTGGCCATGGTGTGCATCGTGTGCACGAGCGGCACGTTCCAGCGCTCGGCGGCGAGCCAGCCGACCTGGCCGGACAGCCAGTAGTGGGTGTGGACGAGGTCGTACCAGTCCGGCTCGCGGCGGGCCTGCACCCGCATGACGCCCGCGGTGAAGGCGCAGAGCTGGCCCGGCAGGTCGTCCTTGCTGAGCCCCTCGAACGGGCCCGCGGTGACGTGCCGCACGAGGACGCCGGGCACGAGCTCGGTGACCGGTTCGGCGTCGCTCGACGTCGCACGGGTGAAGATCTCGACCTCGGTGCCGCGCGCGGCGAGCCGGGCGGCGGTCTCCACGATGTAGACGTTCATCCCGCCGGCGTCGCCCGTGCCGGGCTGCTCGAGCGGGGACGTGTGGACCGAGAGCATCGCGACGCGGCGCGGCGCGCGGCCCGCACGGGCACCGGACGACGGCGGACGACGCGTCCCGGCGGCGGTCCGGCTCACTCGACGGCTCCTTCTCGTGCGCGGTACGGGCATAGGTCGGCGGCCGGGCGCGGAGCCCGGACGACCGCCGGAGGGTGTCAACATCGCGCAGGCCCTGTTTGCTTCCGCGACGACTCCGGTCGTCCCTGCGCGGGTGCTCTGCGGCCGCGTCCCACCCCCCGGTCCGCCCGCCCGCACCCGGCCCCACAATCGACGTCCTCGTGGCGGGTCGCCCTGCGGCGGCAGTGCCTAGAGTGGCGCGTGTGGCGGGCCCGAGCAGGCCGACGAGGCCCGTCGGCAGCGTGACCCGGGGGACGACGAGCCCGAACCGGCTGCGGCGGGTGGACCGCTGGCTCGCCGGACCGCAGGCCGGCCGGTTGCGCCGGGCGCAGGACCCCGTCGTCGTCGACCTCGGATACGGCGCCACCCCGGTCACGGCCGTCGAGCTGCTGATGCGGCTGCGCGCCGTCCGGCCCGACGTCGAGGTCGTCGGCGTCGAGATCGACCCGGCCCGGGTCGTGGCGGCGTCCCCGCTCGCCGGCGAGGGGCTGTCGTTCGTCCTCGGCGGGTTCGAGGTGCCGCTGCCGGACGGCCGTCGGCCCGTCGTCGTCCGGGCCCTCAACGTCCTGCGGCAGTATGCGCAGGACGAGGTCGAGCCGGCCTGGGACGTCGTCCGGGACCGGCTCGCGCCCGGCGGCCTGCTCGTCGACGGCACGTGCGACGAGATCGGACGGCGCTGCGCGTGGGTCGCGGTGACCCGGGAGGACGGCCCCGTGTCGCTCACGCTGTCGCTGCGTCTGGCCGGCCTGGGACGGCCCTCGGACGTCGCGGAACGCCTGCCGAAGGCGCTCATCCACCGCAACGTCCCCGGCGAGCGGGTCCACGACCTGCTCGCCGCCCTCGACGTCGCGTGGGCCCGCGCGGCGCACCACGCGACGTTCGGCGTCCGGCAGCGCTGGCTCGCGACCGCGGCGACGGTCCGGGCCGACGGCTGGCCGTTGCTCGACGGGCCGTCCCGGTGGCGGCTCGGCGAGGTCACGGTCGGCTGGGACGCCGTCCGCCCCTGAGCACCCCCGCTGTCAGCCCGCCGGACTCGCGGCCCGGCCCGGCCGGTGGTCGACGTGACAGGAGTAGTAGCGCATCGAGAGCGCGCCGGCCGCCGGGTCGATGCTGCCCTCGCCCACGGCGATCACCTCGTTCAGCCACGCGTAGGGCTCGTGCTCCGTCATGAAGGTCATGACGTGGACGCCCGCGCCGTCGGTGAGGTTCGACAGGCCGGTCAGCGCGAACAGCACGAACCCCTGCTCCCCTACATCGATCACGCCCCGGGCGTCGGGCATGGCGAAGCCGCCATGGAGGCGCGGGAAGTTCGACCACTCGGCACGGCCGGTGACCCGGCCCGAGAACGAGGCCGTGCCCTCGCCGTACAGCCGTCCGTCCCCGGCTCCCGACGGCTCGATGCTCTTCATCGACGTGTAGCGCCACTCGACGTCGCACAGGTGGTCCAGCCGCACGGCCCCTCCTCACCCGACGTCCTCACTCGGCCGGCCCGCCGCCTCGCCCCGGGCCACCGCCCGGGACGTCACTGCGACAGAGCGCTGTCGAAGGCAGCGACGGCCCGGGCGCCGAAGGGGACGAGCACGACCCGCTCGACGGTCCCGCAGACCCCGTCGTCCGCCGCCGTCCGGAGGGCGGCGACCGCGATCCGGGCGACCTCGTCGACGTCCCAACCGTACGCCCCGGCGCTGATCGCCGGGAAGGCCACGGACGTCGCGCCGACCTGCCCGGCCGCGCGGAGCGACTCGGTGAAGCAGGACGCGAGGAGCGCCGGGTCGCGCTGGCCGCGGCGCCGGTCCGGACCGACGGTGTGGACGACCCAGCGGGCCCGCAGGTCGTGCCCGCCGGTGACGACCGCCTGCCCGACCGGCAGGCCGTCGGGATGGGTGGTGCGCCGCAGCCGCCGGCACTCCGCCAGCAGCCGCGGCCCGGCGGCCGCATGGATCGCGCCGTCGACCCCGCCACCGCCGAGCAGGGTCGCGTTCGCGGCGTTGACGATCGCGTCCACGTCGAGCCGGGTGATGTCGCCGGCGACGACCTCGAGCTGCACGGTCCCTCCCAGTAGCCGCCCCCCGGGCGGGTGCGGCGGTCGGTGCGGTCAGAGCTCCAGCACGAGCGTCATCGGCCCGTCGTTGACCAGCTCGACGGCCATCTCGGCGCCGAACCGCCCGGTGGCCACCTCGAGGCCGAGGGCGCGCATCGTCTGCGCGAACGTCTCGACGAGCGGCTCCGCGACGGGTCCGGGGGCGGCGTCGACCCACGACGGGCGACGGCCCTTGCGCGTGTCGCCGTACAGGGTGAACTGGCTGACGACGAGCACACCGGCCCCGACGTCGACCGCCGAGGCCTCGTCGGCCCGGCCGGTGCCGGCCGCCGAGCCGTCCGGGTCGCGGTGGATCCGCAGCTCGGACACCTTGCGTGCCAGGCGTTCCGCGGTCGCGGCGGTGTCGGCGTGGGTGACGCCGACCAGCACCGCGAGGCCCGGCCGGTCGATCGCCCCGACGACCTCGCCGTCGACGACGACCCGGGCCCGGGTGACCCGCTGGACGACCGCCCTCACAGCGCGACCACCTCCACCGAGCCGACTCTCTCGCCGTGGCCGAGCACCGGGACGTCGGCGAGGGCGTCGAGCGCGTCCGGGTCCACCCCCGGGACGTCGGACCCCGGCACGTCGACGCCGAGTCGGCGCAGCAGCGCGACGAGCACGGGCACCCGGGCGCGGTCCCCGCCGTCCGCGACCTTGACCGCGGCCGCCCGCCCGTCGGGCAGCGCCGCGGCGTACACGGCCTCCGCGCCCTCTTTCGCGACGAGGCCCGGGACGGCACGCAGCAGCGTCGTCACGTCCCGGCCCGTGCCGCCCAGCCACTCCGGGTGGCGGCGCACGGCCTCGGCGACCCGGCCCTCGGGCGTCCGCCCGGCGGCGCGGGCGATCCGGGCGAACGCCCGCGCGAGCCCGACGGTCGAGATCGCGAGCACCGGGGCCCCGCAGCCGTCGACCCCCGCCGCCGCAACGGGTTCGCCCGCGAGGTCGGCCACCGTCTGCGCGACGAGCACCTGCAGCGGGTGGCCGGGCGAGAGGTACGAGTCGAGCGGCCAGCCGTTCTCGACGCACGTCACGAGCATCGCCGCATGCTTGCCGGAGCAGTTCTGCGCGTGCGACGACGGCGACCGCCCGGCGCGTAGCCACGCGAGCCGCTCGTCGTCGTCGAGCGGCAGCGAGACGGTGTTGCGCAACGCGTCCACGGTGAGCCCGGCCGCCGCGAGGATCCGGCTCACGCCGTCGAGATGGAACCGCTCGCCGGAGTGGCTCGACGCCGCGAGGGCGAGCAGGTGGCCGTCGAGGTCGAGGCCGGCGCGGAGCATCGCGACTGCCTGGAGCGGCTTGTTCGCCGACCGCGGGAAGATCGGTGCGTCGACGTCCCCGACAGCGGCGGCGACGCTGCCGTCGGCGTCGAGCGCGACGGCGGTCCCCTGGTGCTCCCCCTCGACGAACCCCGAGCGGACGACGCGGGCCAGGAGGGCGTGGGTCACGCCCGCGACCCTACTGCCCGCTCGGCGGCCGGCCGGCGGTCAGGCGCCGGCGCCGACCGGGATCCCGCCGGCGGCGTAGCGCCGGGCGATCTCCGCGGTGAGCGCGTCCACGACGCCCTGCACGTCGCGGCGGACCCGGCTGACCCGGGACTCGATGTCGGTGAGCTTGGCGATCGCGGCGGCCAGCTCGTCGTCGGACAGCTCGTGCGTCGAGGAGCCGCCGACGTCGGCGACGGCGCGCTCGGCCTCGCGGCGGTGCTCGCCGATCCGGCTGGGCGCGGCGACGGTGTGCCGGCCGAGACCGTGGTCCTGGCGACGGTCGTCGGCCAGCACGCTCGCGAGCGCCTTGGCGATCTCGGCGTCGGTCTTCGGGTGGCCGGACATCGGTCCGTCACCGCGGCGTCCGGCCTGCTCCGCACGCAGGATGTCGACCCGGCCCTGGAGGAGCCGCCGCGCGTACGACAGGTCGGTCTCCTCCTGGTCGGCCTCGGCGCGGCGCGTGCGCACCTCGTCGAGATCGAGGTCCTCGAGCCCCACGGTGAAGTCCGGCGCCAGCACCCGGTCCACACGACGCCGTCCGCCGGGCACGTACTCGGTCATCGGTTCTCCTGACCCACTCGTCGACACACCGTCGATCACGTTGCCGGCGATCTGCTCGCCGCACCCTAAGGTACCGCCCGCGACACCATATTGACGCCGGATAGTGACCACGCGCTCACGGTGGAGTATCGAGGAAGCCGCTGACGACGTCGCGGAGCCGCTCCCGCCCCGCCCACAGGACCCCGCCGGCGGGCAGCACGACGAGCCGCGCCCGCGGCAGCGCCGAGACCAGCTCGCGCGCGACGCGGACCGGGTGCGCCTCGTCGCCCTCCTGGGCCAGCACGAGGGCCGGCGCGTCGACCCGGCCCAGGGCCGCCCGGCCCACTGCGTCGAGCGGAGCCTGCCCCGCGAACGACCGCAGGACGGCGGGCAGCGGCGTCCCGGTGAGCTCGGACGCGCGTCGGCGCGCCCAGAGCCCGACGGCGGGCAGGCCGCGGACGGCGGCCGGCTGCTGGTCTCGCAGCAGCGCGGCCGCCCGGACGACGTCGCCGGCCTCGAGGGCGTCGGCGAGCGCACGCAGGCACCGGACGACGGAGTCGTCCGGTGCCGCGGCGACGTCGAGGGCCGAGGGCAGCGCCAGCACGACGCGCTCGAACCTGCCCGGCTCGACGGCGAGCAGCCGCAGCAGCGCGCCGGCTCCGAGGCTCACCCCGAGCGCCCGGGTCGCCCCGGTCGCCTGCCGGACGGCGTCCACCTCGTCCGCGAGGTCGGTGTACGTCCCCGGCCCGTCCTGCGGGACGGCGGTCAGGCCGTGGCCGCGCAGGTGCGCGAACACCCGGGTGCCGGCCACCCCGGACCCGAAGGGCCGGGTCTGCGCGACCGAGCCCGTGAGCCCGTGGACGAAGAGCGTCACGGGCTCGCCCGCGCCGGTGACGACGTACTCGACGTCGCCTCGCGGGCCGCGCGTCCACAGCGGACCCGGCGGGACCGGCGGGCCGGGCGGCAGCGCGCCGGGTGCGGGGCCCGGACTCACGCCGGGAGCACGAGCACGCCGGACCGGCTCAGTAGGGCCCGTACGGACCCGAGCGGCCGCCGCCGCGTCCGCGCATCTGCTGCACCGCCGGCCTGACGTCGGTGAGGTAGACCGCGGCCGCGACGACGCCGATCAGCGACAGGAACCCGAGGGAGTTGAGGAAGCCGGCCCCGATCGGCGGCGGCAGCGCGATGAAGCCCAGCGCGGTGGCCACGACGAGGATCCCGACCCAGAACCCCTTGGTCCGCTTCTCCGCGGCGACGTAGGCGCCCGCACCGTGACGGAGGGGGTCGACGAGGGCGTACACCTCGAGCCCGAACGCGATGACGCTGAGCACGACGACGATGAACTGCTGGGCGTTGCCGACGATCGACGACATGCCCCCAGCGTATGCGAGCCGGGTGGCCGGCGCGGTCCTGCGCCGGGCGGGCCCCGGACGCCGGACGCCCGGTCCGGCCGCACGGGGGTGCGGACGGACCGGGCGTCACGGCGGGGCGGGGCACAGGCCCCGGCGGAGCCGAGGTCAGTCGCCGATCTTCTGGGCGCTCACCTTGGCGGCCTTCGTCGCGGCGGCCGCCGCCTTGCGAGCGCTCGTCGTGGCGCCCTTGGCGGCGCTGCGGGTCCCGGCGGCGCGGTTGCGGGCCGTGGTGCGGGCGCGCTTGGCCGCGGTCTCGGTCGCCGCGAGGTGGGTCTCGACGACCTTCTCGGTGTCCCGGACCGCCTCGACGGTCTCACGCTGGCCGACGGTCACGGCGGCCTTGGCCGCGGCGGTGGTCTGGTCGACGGCCTTGCGGGCGGTCGTCACGGCGGCCTTGGTGCGGCTCAGCGTGACCTTGCCCTGCGAGATGAGGTCCTGCGTGGCCTGCTGCGAGGCGAGCCGGTCGACGAGCTTCTTGCCGCGGACGGCGAGGTCCTCGTAGCCCTTCTCGACCCGGCCGGCCAGCTCGAGGGCCTGCGAGACCGCGAGCGCCGGGGCCTGCTGGGCCTGCGACGTCAGGGTCTTGGCGTCGAGTGCGTCGACCCGGCCGCGGACCCGGGCGACGCGGGACTCGACCCGGATCTGGACCTCGGTGAAGCGGGCCTCGGCCTCGGCCTGCGCCTTGGCGAGGCGCGCCTCGAGATCGGACTGCACGCCCTGCGCGCGGGCGGCGGCGGCGCGGACCCGCTCGACGGCGAGGTCGGTCGCGCCGACGGCGGCGAGCACAGGGGTGGACTCGGTGACGGACTTGGGCAGCTGGGTGACTCGTGCCATGACGGTGCATCTCCTTCGGATCTGCGCGCCTGCGAGCGCGCGTCGTGTGGTGCGGCTAGGGGGTTTCGGCGCCGGCCGACGGCGGTGTCGGACCGGTGGCGCGGGATGGCGCCTTCGCCGCGCGCTTGGCGGCGCGGGTGGTCGTTGTGCGCGGGGCGGCGCGCTTGCTGCCGCGCCGCGCGGGGCCTCCGGCAGTCCTGCCGGCAGGGGCTGAGGTGTCCGGCGCGTCGGTCGCCGCGGTCGCGACGCCGTGGACCGGCTCGGCCACGGCAGCGGCGCGCCGGCGCGGACGGGGCGGACGCTCGGCCGCAGCGTCCGCGGCATCAGCGGCATCAGCGGCCCGGGCCGCCTTGGCCGCCTTGCGGACGGCGCGCTTGGCCGGGACGGACGACGTGGTCCGGGTGCTCGGACGGCGCCTCGGCACCGCGGCGGCGACGTCCTCCGCCGCGGCCCGCGCGTTCTCGGCGCGGAACGAGGCGTAGATGTCGAGCAGGACACGCTTCTGGCGGTCGGACAGGTCGGGATCGGTCTGCACGGAGCGCTCGACGCCGACCCGCAGGTCCGCGTCGAGGATCCCGGCGCGGACGTACAGGGCCTCCGCGGAGATCCGCAGCCCCTTCGCGATCTGCTGCAGCACCTCGGCCGACGGGTTGCGCAGGCCTCGCTCCACCTGGCTGAGGTAGGGGTTGCTCACCCCGGCGAGAGAGGCGAGCTGTCGCACCGACAGGCGGGCCAGCTCACGCTGCTCGCGCAAGTACGCCCCGACGTCGGTGACGCGGTCCTGGATGCTTGCCATAGACACCATAGTGCTTGCTCCTGCTAGCAGATGCAATCGGACGCGGCGTGCGTCGCGTCACAGTGGTTGGGTCCTGCGGCCGACGTCGACCGGGTTCCGGCCTCCGGGCCCGACCGTCGTCGGCGTCGGACCGGCGGGCGCCGATCCGTTGGGGGTCAGCCGAAGACGACTCCGGTGAGGGTCTGGTTGACGTGGCCGAGCCAGGTCTCGCCGTAGGTGTGGAAGCCGGCCAGCGGCAGCCCGCCGAAGGAACGGACGAACTGCTCCCGGCTGCCCTCGGCGTCCATCTGGAGCCGGCGCAGGACGCAGTTGAACATCACCGCTCCGCCGGCGCGCCCGCCGAGCTCGTCGATCGCCTGCCGGACCGCCGCCTCGGTGTCGGCGACGAGGTCCGTCGTGCTCATGATCTCGACCTGCATGCCCTCGAGCATCTGGGCATAGAAGGCCAGCCCGCTGTCCCCGACGACCGCGCGCGGGCTGCGGATCCACGGCTGTCCGTCGATCATCAGCGCGACCGGGTGCGCCATGAAGGCGGTGGCGTCGACGGCGTCGATCTCGATCCCGAGCGCGTGCGCGTAGGCCTCGACCGCGGGCAGGCCGTCGAACTCCAGGACCGCACGGTGCGCCACGTCTGCCCGGGTGACGGTCAGCGTCCGGCCGGTCGGGGCGACCGAGCACGTCTTGACGACGCGGAACGGCACGCCGGACTCGACGACGAGCAGGACGACGCCGTGGTAGGAGACGGTGTCGCCGAGCGCGACCCAGGTGCGCTCGAAGGCGAGGTCGTCGCCGGCCGAGCCGCCGACGACGTCGAGCACCGGGGCGGCGTTCCCGATCCGCTCGTCGACGAGCTCCTCGCAGCCGTGCAGGCCGTCGACGAGGACGAGCGCGAGATGACGCGACGGGTCGAGGTCACGCAGCGACCGCCCGAGCGAGCCCTCGACCGCGGCGACGGCCGCGTCGGTCCCGGCGGCGACGTCCGCCGACAGGTCACCCACGGCGGCGGCCGACCGGACGACCATGCCCTCCGGCAGCGCCACCGCGCTGATCCCGCCGGTGCCCGACGTCGCGTCCGTGAACTCGCCGGCCGTCGAGCAGCCGACGACCTGCGCCCCCGGGAAGCGCCGGGCGAGCGGGCCGGCGACATCGGCGGGGTCGTAGGCGTTCGAGGCGAAGTAGACGACGACGCAGGCGGTGCGACCGGCGAGACCGGCGACGATCGCGTCGCCGACGGCCGCGACGGCACGACCGGCCGGGCCGGCCGCGTGCGCACTGGCGGCGGCGACGGCGCGCAGCGTGCTGACGGTCACGAGGAGCTCCGTCCGGTTCGCGAACGGCCGCTGGTCACAGCGGGAAGCCCATCTCCGACAGGGCGGCGACGACCTTGCCGACGGGTGCGGGGTCGGACACCTGGTCCGGGCGCGGCGCACGCAGGTCCACCCCGGTGCGCAGCATGACCCGGGTGCAGATCGGGCCGAGCGAGGGGTCGTCGCCGCCGAGCTGGTTCTTCAGGCCGGACAGGACGTCGACCATCGTGGCGACGGTGGCGACTGGCATGCATGGCTCCACGGAACGGCTGACCCTGCCGGTCAGGGTCGACGTGCCTTTCTCGGCGCCCGGGGATCATGACTTGAGCCGCCCGGGCGAGCCTGCTTCCGCGGCGGCGACCGGCCTGCCTCAGGCGGCGACGGCGAGCAGCTCGCGGGCCTGCGCGGTCGACATCGCGGGCCGCTGCAGCAGCGTGGCGAGCCGGGCGGCCCGCTCGACGAGCTCGGCGTTCGACTGCACGAACCGGCCCTTGGCGAGAAGGAGGTTGTCCTCCATGCCGACCCGCAGGTGGCCGCCGAGCGCGAGGGCGGCCGCCGCGACGGGCAGGTGCGAACGGCCGATCCCGGTGGCCGACCACGATGTGACCTCCGGCGGCAGCGCCTGGACGGCGGCGACGAGTGCGGGCACGGTGCCGGGCATCCCACCGGGGACCCCCATGACGAAGTCGCAGGCGACAACGCCTCGGTCGAAGAGATCACGCGGCCGCCGAACGGCAGCCCGCAGGTGTCGAGCAGCCGGCGCAGCGCGGCGACCTGGCCGAGGTCGAACAGCTCGAACTCGGGCACGACGTGCAGGTCCCGGGCCTTCTCGAAGAGGTCGACCATGAACGGCCACGGGTTGAGGAACACCTCGTCGCCGAAGTTCACTGTGCCGCACGTGAGCGAGCAGGAGTCGGGGGCGGCGTCGAGCACCGCGAGCCGGGCCTCGAGCGGGTCCCGGACGCTGCCGCCCGTCGAGAGCTGGACGACGAGGCTCGTGCTCTCCCGCAGCGCCGCGACGGTCGCCTCGAGCCGGCCGAGGTCGAGCGTCGGGCGGGCCTGCTCGTCGCGGATGTGCACGTGGACGAGCGCGGCCCCCGCCGCCTCGCAGGCCTTCGCCTCCGCGACGAGCTCCTCCAGCGTCGTCGGCAGCTGAGGGAAGTCCGCCTTGGAGACCTCCGCGCCGGTCGGTGCCACGGTGATGAGCGTGCTCGTCATCCGGACATCCTGACACGAGAGGCGGCCAGGACGGAAGATTATCCCGGTCCGGCGTCAGCTTTCAGGAGATTCTCCCGGGCTCGCCTCACGGCCGGACGATGATCTCCTGCGCTGCGGCGAGCCCTCCCGTGACGAGCCGGGCGTCGACCGGGACCGACCGCTTGACGAGCGCCAGCGCGACCGGGCCGAGCTCGTGGTGGCGCGCAGCCGTCGTCACGAAGCCGACCTGCCGCTCGCCGAGGACCACGGGCGCCCCGGCGTCCGGCAGCGTGTGCTCGGAACCGTCGAGGTGGAGCAGGACGAGCCGGCGCGGCGGGCGACCGAGGTTGTGCACCCGGGCGACCGACTCCTGCCCCCGGTAGCAGCCCTTCTGCAGGTGGACGCCGCTGCGCAGCCAGTCGACCTCGTGCGGGATCGTCCGGTGGTCGCTCTCGTGCCCCAGCCGCGGCCGCCAGGCGGCGACCCGGAGCGCCTCGCTCGCCCACGAGCCCGCGAGCGGCAGGTCACGGACGACCTCGGCGAGCGTCGTCCGGGGCAGCAGGACCTCGACCCACGGCCGGTCCAGGCCCGGATGCTCGTCGTCCGGCACCGCGGCGTACGAGGCGGACGTCGACCCGAGCCTGGGCCACGGGTCGTGCCAGACCGGCGGCGCGCCGTCCGGCACCGTCAGCCCGGCGACCGGCGCCTCGCCGACGCAGCCGAGCACCGCCCAGTGCGGCGTCACGTCCTCGACCTCGACGCGGAGCATGAACCGCATGGCGTGCAGCCACCCGACGAGGGCGGGTGCCGTCCCCGGCTCGACGGTCAGCCACGCGGCGGCGCCGTCGTCGACGACGTGCACGGCGTGCTCGACGTGACCGTGCGGGCTGAGCACGAGGGTCTCGGCCGACGCCCCGGGCGCGAGCCCGGTGAGCGCCTGCGTCGTCAGGGAGTGCAGCCAGGTCAGCCGGTCCGGGCCGATGACCCGGACGACACCGCGGTGCGACAGGTCGGTGACCGCCTCGCCGGCGACCAGGAGCCGTTGCTCGCGGACCGGGTCGCCGTAGTGCCACGCGACCCCGGTGTCCGCCCCGTCCGCGGGGACGGCGCCCGACCGCTCGAGCAGCGGGCTCGTCGGTGCCTGGGCGGGGCGTGCGTCGTCGAGGGACGCGTCGGTGGTCTGCATGTCAGTCCTCAGCGTCGGCGGGGCCGGTGTGCTTCCCGCTGCCGGGCAGGCAGTCCGCGCACGTCCCGTCGAGCGACAGGTGCGCGACGTCGGTGCTGAACCCGTACCTGCCGCGTACCTCGTCGGCGAGCGCCCGCGCACCGCCGACGTCCGCCTCCTCCACGCCGCCGCAGCGTCGGCACACGAGGTGGATGTGGTCGGCGTGCCCGACGGCGTGGTAGGCCGGGGCCCGGTGCCCGAGGTGGGTGTGGGTGACGACACCCATCTCCTCGAGGAGGTCGAGCGTGCGGTACACCGTCGACAGCGACAGGCTCGGCGTCGTCCGCTGGACCCGCTCGGCGACCTGCTCGGGCGTGCCGTGGCCGAGGGCGTGGACGGCGTCGAGCACGAGCCGGCGCTGAGGCGTCATGCGCAGGCCGCGCGAGCGCAGGGCGTCCCCGAGGACGTCCGAGCCGCGCTGCACCATCGGGTCAGCATAGGTCCGTGGCCGGCGCGGCCCGCGCGGAGCCGGCCGCGTCGACGGGGGTGCTGCGCCGCCGGCGAACCGCTGCTCAGAGCCGCTTGAGCCGGGCCGAGGCGTGCGAGGTCAGTGGCACCCCGACGGCCGCCATGTCCAGCGCCCACAGCAGGTCGCCGTCGACGAGCCCGTACATCCGGGTCGCCGCCGAGTACTCCTTCGCCGTCGAGGTTCTCGCGACGAGGTCGGTCTCCAGGCTGATCCGCGGGCCGACGACGGTGCCGACGTAGATCTCGACGAAGCCGGTGGGGTGCGCCAGCAGCACCTCGACCTCGATGCCGGCGTCCGCGCCGGGCTCGGCCGGCTCCACGGGCCTGCCCGGCCGCCAGAAGCCGGTCTCGGTCCCGAGCGGACGGACCTGCTCACCGGCGTCGTCGAGGAGCCAGGCCTGCGAGCGGTAGTGCAGGAAGGGCCGCCCGTCGTGCCGGAACTCGACCTCCTGCCCGAAGCGGACGTCGTCCATGGTCGGGTACCCGACGACGCCGACGCCGGCCCAGCGGCCGACGACCCAGGCGAGCGGGACGAGGGGGGCAGGCAGGTCCGGGTCGATCTGGATCGGCACGGTGCGACGCCGGTCTACCGCTGACCGCGGAAGAGCCGGTACACGACGAACACCGAGAACCACACGATGACCAGTGACGCGAGCACCAGCAGGGTCAGGTACACGCCTTCGAGCACGCCCATGGCGGCCAGCCTAGTGGGCGGGTCCCACCATGGCCCCGGCCGCCGGCACCTGGGCCGGGATGGTCGGTGAGCGGGCACCCCTTCGCGAGTAGGCCCACTCGGGCGCGGCGAGTATTCCCGACGCGGGGCTTGATCTCGGCCCCGTCGGCCGTCAACCGGTTCGGAGCTCGAGCCCGAGCGGCCGGTCGAGGATGCCGGCGAGTCGGCCGGCCTCCTCCTCCAGGTCGTGGCGTGGTGGTGTGACGTTGTCGAGCCACGTGACCACGAGTCGGTCGTGTGTCGTCGCCCAGGTGCCGCGGACGACGCCGCCGACGGTCACGAGGTTGGCCTTGCGGGTGACCGGGGTGCGGTGGTCGGGCGGGACGACGTGCGCCTCCTTGGTGCCCGGGCCCATCACCCACTGGTCGTGGCCAGGGAGGAAGTGCACTGCCGAGGACGGCTCGGCGGCGAGCAGGGACTCGACGTCCTCGCGCAGGACGTGGCGGGTCTGCCCCTCCACGTCGACCGCGACCAGCTGGTCCTCCAGGTCGGACAACCAGCCCCGCAGCCGCTTGGTGCCTGCGCTGAGCCCGTTGCCCAGCCAGTAGTGGACGAGGTCGGCGTCGGCGGGGCCGTAGCTCGCGACGTACTGGCTGACGGCGTGCCGACCGGCGTCGTCGAGGTCCCACACGCCCGCCCAGCGTGGGTTGTGGTCGAGCCGCTGGACGGTGTGCTGCCCGCCCCTGCGTGGGCCGAAGCCCATGTCACCCTGCCAGGTCAGCGGCTTGACGAGCGTGCCGGCACCGTCGTCGAAGACCGGCCGCAGGTGACGGTAGGCCGCCCTGGACGTGACGGCCGAGCCGAGCTCGGCGATGGTGAGCGGGCCGTCGGACAGCACCTCGCGCACCGCCTCGCGGAACCGCGGCCAGTCGGAGGGCGCCAACTCATAGTGCTCCTGCCAGCTAGGCAGCTCCCACTGCCGGCCGGCGCACCGGATCGCCAGGTAGGCACCGCCGTCCTCGGGCGTGAGGTAGTGCACGCCGCCACGGAACGCGAACACCTTGATGACCTCGCCGGCGACGAGGGCCCGGGCGAGCTCGCCGGGCTCGGAGTCCTGCCGACGGATACGGACGGCGAGCTCGGCCAGCGGCTCGTTCACCGACGGGACGGCGCCCAGCCGCCGCACCACCCCGGCCACAGGCCGGCTGCCCACGGGGGAGAGCAGATGCCTGTCCAACCGCCACCCCAGTGCCTGCGGCCAGGTGACGGCGAGCTCGGTTCCGGTTGCCATGCGGTCCAGGCTGGCACGCACGTCCGACAGCCCGGCACCCACGGTTCAGCCGCCGACGAGCCGGCTCACCGCGAAGGCGACGGTCCCGACGGCGGAGACCGGTGCGGCGGCCGCGGCGAGCAGGCCGGGCGCCGTCCGCGCCCCCGGCGCGTGCCGCAGCAGCCGGTCGAGCCCGGCGACGACGGCCGAGACGGTGAGCCCGGTCGCGACGGCCGGCACGATCCGGACCGGGTCGGTGAACTGGGCCGCGACCACCGCGCCGACGGTGCCGGTGACGAACGGGGCCCAGCCGCCGACGACCGCGGGCATCGGGACCGCCGTCGTCGCCCGGGCGACGCCGACGGCGACGGCCGCGATGAAGATGGCCCCCCGGCCGAGCGACGTCTCGGGCAGGAGCACCCAGCCCGCGGCCAGCAGGACGACGACCTGGCTCGTCACGGTGCCGGTCACCGACTCGACGAGGTCGACCCGGCCGTCGCGACGCAAGAGCTCGTGCGCGAACGCGAGGAGCACCGAGACGGCCAGGAAGGCCGCGAGCAGGCCCAGCGGCTCGACGTCGGGCGCGAACGCCGTCGCGGCGACACCGGCCCAGCCCGTGACGAGGACGAGCAGACCGCTGCCGTTCGGGTGCGGCAGCCCGAGGAGCACCCCGGCGCCGAGCGCGACGACGAGCACGACGAGCCCGACCGCCGCGGCGAGGAGCGGGGGGCTGACGATGCCGGCGAAGCCGACCAGCGCGGCCAGCGCGACGGAGGCGAGCGCTGCGAGGACGGCGGTCACGCGGGCATCCTGGCAGAGACGCCGTCCGGCGTCGGTCGGGTGCGCCCACCGCGCCGGCCGCCGCACGAGCGCCGGCCGTGCGGAACGTGTCCGCCGGCCGCGATGCAGCCGGCATCCGGGTGGACGCGGCTATCCTGGGCCTCCAGCCAGCCGCAACGGCGCGGCGTGCCGGCCGGTCCAGCCGGTCGGTGCGGGCGCCAGTCGCTCGCCCGCTCCCGGGTGACCTTGCGGAGGAGGCTTTCGTGGCCCAGCTGCTGCTCCTGACCAACGCGCTCGCACCGTCCGCCGAGGTGCTTCCCGCCCTCGGCCTGCTCCCGCACCACGTGCGCGTGCTGCCGGCCGAGGCGGCCGTCCTCGTCGACGCCCCACCCGCCGACGCGATCGTCGTCGACGGCCGTCGCGACCTCGCCGGGGCCCGTTCGCTGTGCCGCCTGCTCCGGACGACCGGACTGTCGGCACCGCTCCTGCTCGTCCTCACCGAGGGCGGGATGGCCGCCGTCGCCGCCGACTGGGGCGCCGACGACGTCCTCCTCGACTCCGCCGGTCCGGCCGAGGTGGAGGCCCGCCTGCGCCTGGCCGCGGGCCGCGGCCGGCTCGCCGAGGCGGCCCGTGAGCCCGAGACCGCCGAGATCCGCGCAGGGGACGTCGTCGTGGACGAGGTCACCTACAGCGCCAAGGTCCGCGGTCGCCTGCTGGACCTGACGTACAAGGAGTTCGAGCTCCTCAAGTTCCTCGCCCAGCACCCCGGCCGGGTCTTCACCCGGGCCCAGCTGCTCCAGGAGGTGTGGGGCTACGACTACTTCGGCGGCACCCGCACGGTGGACGTCCACGTCCGCCGGCTGCGCGCCAAGCTCGGCCCCGAGCACGAGGCCCTCATCGGCACCGTCCGCAACGTGGGCTACCGCTTCGTCCCGCCGGGCCGCGAGCGCACCGTCGTCGAGGACACCGTCGACGCCTGAGCGCGGCCGGCCGGCCACGGTCCGCCGAGACCGGCCGGAGGGTGCGGGGAGGACGAATCCCCGTGCAGCGACACGAGAACCCCAGGTTCTGGCATCATGCGCGCCGTCCCGCGCCCACGAGCGCCGCACCCCACCGGCAGATGAGAGGCCAGCCGTCGTGTCCACCTCCACGATGTCCAGGACGGCAGTCCTGGACCGCTACTTCAAGATCAGTGAACGGGGGTCGACCGTCGGGCGTGAGCTGCGGGGCGGCCTCGTCACGTTCTTCACCATGGCGTACATCGTCGTCCTCAACCCGCTGATCATCGGGACCCAGCAGGACGGCACCGGGGTGTTCCTCGGCGGCACCGCCGACGCCCCGAACCTGGCGAAGGTCGCGGCCGCGACCGCCCTCGTGGCCGGCCTCATGACCATCCTCATGGGCGCCGTCGCGAACTACCCGCTCGCGCTCGCGACAGGCCTCGGTCTCAACGCCTTCGTCACGTTCGGCATCGCGAAGCTGCCGGACATGACGTGGGCGGACGCGATGGGCCTGGTCGTCCTCGAGGGCCTGATCATCCTCGTGCTCGTCCTCACCGGGTTCCGGACGGCGGTCTTCCACGCCGTGCCCGTCCAGCTGAAGACGGCGATCAGCGTCGGCATCGGCCTGTTCATCACGATCATCGGCTTCGTCGACGCCGGCGTCGTCCGCCGCACCGGCACCGGTCCGGTCCCGGTCGAGCTCGGGGTCGGCGGCTTCCTCGCCGGCTGGCCCACCGTCGTGTTCGTCGTCGGCCTGCTGACGATCGCGGTCCTCATGCTGCGCAAGGTCAAGGGCGCGATCCTCATCGGGATCGCGACGGCCACCGTGCTCGCGGTGGTCGTCGAGGCCGTCGCCAAGATCGGGCCGAGCTTCGTGTCCCCCACCGAGATCAACCCGACGGGCTGGGGGCTCAACGTGCCGCGGCTGCCGGACCAGGTGACGGACGTGCCGGACTTCGGTCTCCTCGGCCAGTTCAGCCTCTTCGGCTCGTTCTCGAAGATCGGCGTCGTCACGGCGGTCCTGCTCGTCTTCACGCTCCTGCTCGCGGACTTCTTCGACACGATGGGCACGATGGTCGCGATCGGCGCGGAGGCGGACCTGCTCGACAAGGAGGGCATCCCGCCGAACACCGAGCGGATCCTCGTCGTCGACTCGATCGCCGCCGCGGCCGGCGGCGCCGCGAGCGTCTCGAGCAACACCTCCTACATCGAGTCGGCGTCCGGTGTGGGCGAGGGTGCGCGCACGGGCCTCGCGAGCATCGTCACCGGCCTGCTCTTCCTCCTGGCGACGGTGTTCGCCCCGCTCGTCGCCGTCGTCCCCTACGAGGCTGCGACACCCGCGCTCATCGTCGTCGGGTTCCTCATGATGACCCAGGTCCGGGGGATCGACTGGGACGACCTGGAGATCGCCCTCCCGGCGTTCCTCACGATCGTCCTCATGCCGTTCACGTACTCGATCACGGCCGGCATCGGCGCCGGCTTCGTCTCCTACGTCGTCCTCAAGGTGGCGCGCGGCAAGGCGTCCGACGTGCACCCGCTGATGTGGGTGACGGCCGCGCTCTTCCTCGTCTACTTCGCGATCGACCCGATCAAGTCGATGCTCGGCGTCGGCTGACCGCAACGACCCGGCGGCACCGCCCGGACGCGCCGGAGGGCGGCACCCCGCACGGGGTGCCGCCCTCCGATCGTCTCCGCCGACGGCCCCGGCGGGCCGTCAGCGTGTCACCGCGTCACGGTGTCGCCAGCTTCGTCGCCCGGTTCGGCACCGGGGGGGTGAGGCCCTCGTTCGCGCCGAGGTAGTTGATCAGCTCGTCGAGGTCGACGCCGCCGCCCACCCGGTTGGTGCCGTTGCGCAGCTCGACGAACGAGTCGCCACCGTCCGCGAGGAACGAGTTGACCGTGACCCGGTAGGAGGTCGCCGGGTCGACGAGCACGCCACCGAGCTTCAGCGTGCCGGCGACGATCCGGCTCCCGAGCGGCGCCGTCGGTGCGTAGGAGTAGGTGAGCCCGTTCGAGATCCCCAGGTGCAGGAAGGTCTCGATCCCGGACCGTACGGCCCACTGCTGCTCGAGGACCGTCTTCAGCTGGGCCCCGGTGAGCGTCATCGTCACGAGCGTGTTCGCGAAGGGCTGGACGGCGAACGCCTCGCCGTACGTGACGACCCCGTCCCCCTCGCCCGCGGGGCTGGAGGCCCAGATGAGGTTCGCCCGCACACCACCGGGGTTCATGAGCGCGATCTGCGCCCCGTTGACCCTGGTCCGGTCGAACTGGGCGTCGGCGATGAGGTCCCCGAGCGCCGACTCGGTGTCCCGGGTCAGGCTGCGGGTGATGTCCGTTCCCGTGGGACTGCTCCACGAGCCGACGCGGCGGTTGGCGAGCGGCGCCGCGAGCGCCTTCCACTTCGAGACGACCGCCGTCTGCGCCGGGTCCGCAGTGGCGCGGGCCACCGGTCGGTTGGCCGACGTCACCGAGGAGCGGACGACGTCCTTGGTCCGGCGGTCGAGCTGGAGGTTGGTCTCGGTGACGAGCCGTCCGAACGACATCGCGCTCGTGACGGCGCGGGCGTTCCCGGCCGGGTCGGGGATGACGCACGTGTACGGCTGGTGGGTGTGCCCGCTGACGACGAGGTCGATGCTCGGGTCG
>DAIOGQ010000026.1:0-21756 GCA_036745175.1 Kineosporiaceae bacterium | reverse complement strand
CGCCGGCCGGCTCGGACCGGCCGCCGCGCTCGCCGTCCTCGAACGGCTCCTCTACGCCGCCACGCCGCCGCCCGCAGCCGACCTGCGGGTCGCCGCCGACGCCCTCGACGCCCTGTCGGCCCGGGTGCTCGCCGCGGCCCGGGAGCCGCAGCCGACCTCCGGTTACTAGCGAGTCATACCCACTCGAAGGGTCTGACGCGCTAGTAACCGCGGCGTGGTTGGGTGATGGGGTGTCCCGGTACGTGCAGATCCTGCGACGACGGGCGGCGCTGGCCCCCTTCGCCGCCGCCGTCGTGGCCCGGCTGCCGATCGCGATGGGTCCGCTGGGCATGGTGCTGCTCGTTCAGGACGTCCGGGGCTCGTACGCCGTCGCGGGGGTCGTCACGGCGGCGTGGGCGGTCAGCTCGGCGGTCGCGACCCCGCTCCTCGGGCGCGGGCTCGACCGGTTCGGGCAGCCGCTCGTCATCGGGGTGTCGTCCGTCGCCTCCGGCCTGCTGCTCGCGGTCTTCGCACTGTCGGCGGTCGGCGGCGCCACCGACCCCGTCCTGCTCGGGCTGTCGGCCGGCGTCGGCCTGACCTTCCCGCCCGTCGGGCCGGCGATGCGCGCGGCGTGGCGGGTCGTCCTCGAGGCCGAGCGCGACCGAAGGGCCGCCTACGCCCTCGACGCCGTCTCGGTCGAGACGATCTTCGTCGGCGGCCCGCTGATCCTGTCGCTCCTGCTCGTCGTGGCAGCGCCCGTCGTCCCGTTGCTCGTCACGGGTGCGTTGCTCGCCGGTGGCGGGGCGGCCTACGCGACGACGCACGCGGCCCGCGCGGTCCGGCCCGCGCCGCACCACCGCGGCCCCGGGCACCGCAGCGCGTCGCCGCTGCGGTCGCGCGGGGTGCTCGCCGTGCTCCTGGTCACCGCGGGGCTCGCGGTCGGCTTCGGGCTCACCGACGTGTCGATCGCGGCGACCGCACGCGAGGAGCTCGGCAGCCAGGCCCGGGTGGGCGTCCTGTTCGCCGCCATCGCCGGCGGCAGCGCGATCGGCGGGCTCTGGTACGGCGCGCGGATGTGGCGCCGTCCCGAGCGCACCCGTTTCCCCGTGACGCTCGCCGGCTTCGGCCTCGGCCTCGCCGCCCTGGCGCTGCTGATCGGCGACGTCGACCACCCGCCGCTCGTGGCGATCCTGCCGGTCATGGTCGTCACGGGGCTGTGCATCGCCCCGGGCCTGATCATCGCCCAGAACCTCGTCGACCACCTCGCGCCGCGCGACCGGCTCAGCGAGGCGCAGTCGTGGCTCAACACCTCGTTCACGGCGGGCGCCGCCGGTGGCACGGCGCTGGCGGGCCTGCTCGTCGACCTGGGCGGTCCGTCGCGGTCCTTCCTCGGCGCGAGCGTCGCCGTCGCTCTCGCCGCTCTCGCCGCGCTCGCCGTCCAGCCGCGCTGGCGCACGACGGACGAGCAGCCGTCCGGCGTCACCGAGCCGCTCGCCGCGTGAGCACCGCGTCGAGCGCCCCGCGCAGGGTGCGCCCGTCGGGCGACCCCGGAGCGTGTCTGGCTCTCAGTCGCCCGTGACGCCGTCCACGCACTCGCGGAGCAGGTCGGCGTGCCCGTTGTGACGCGCGTACTCCTCGACCATGTGGACGTAGATCCAGCGCAGGTCGACCGGACCGCGCCGTCCGGCGTCCCCGGTGTCGTCGAGGCCGTGCCGGGCCGCCGCCTCGCGGGCCGCGGCGACCTGCGCCCCGAACGTCGCGACGTCCTGCTCGGCGCCGGCGGGGTCGACGTCGTCGAAGTCGCCGTCCGGGTTCTGCCGGGTGCAGAAGAGGTCCTCGAGGTCCTCGCCCTCGAGGACCTCTCGGAACCAGTAGCGCTCGACCTCGGCCATGTGCCGCACGAGGCCGAGCAGCGACAGCGTCGACGGCGGGACCGCTCGCCGCGCGAGCTGCTCGCCGTCGAGCCCGGCGCACTTGGTGAGCAGTGTCGCGCGGTGGTAGTCGAGCCAGGCGTCGAGGGACTCGCGCTCGGCGCTCACCAGCGGGGGGTCGACGCGCGGGGGCGCCGTGAGGGGGATCGTCACCCGTCGACCGTAGTGAGTGCGGCGCCGATCTCCCACCGGGTTTCGGTGTGCCGGGAGGCCGAGGATCGGGGCAGGTGCGGCTGCGCTCACGCGTAGCGCCGCGCCACCGCCTCGGCCTGCGCACCGTACCCGCCGTCGAAGAGGACGGCGTGGACGAGCAGCGGGTGCAGCTGGTGCAGCCCGACGCGGTCGCGCCAGCCGTCGGCGAGCGGCGCCGCATCGTCGTACGCCGTCAGCACGGTCTGCAGCCGCGGGAGGCCGAAGAGCGCGAGCATCGCGAGGTCGCTCTCGCGGTGCCCGCCGTGCGCGGATGGGTCGACGAGGACGACGCCGGACGGCGTCCAGAGCACGTTGCCGCTCCACAGGTCGCCGTGCAGCCGGGCGGGCGGTTCGGCCGGGCCGCACACCGTGTCCTCGCCGGCGACGAGCCGCTCGCACACCCGCTCGACGGCACGCGCCCCGGCGGCCGACAGCGCGCCGGCAGCCCGGGCCTGTCGGGCGTAGGGCAGCAGCCGGTGGGCGGCGAAGAAGGGGCCCCAACCGACGTCGGAGGGCCTGTCGTCCGGCTGCGCGCCGGCGCTGCCGCGGCGGCGCACGTGCGGCAGCGGGAGCGGACCGATGTAGCCGTCGCCGGCCCAGCCGTCCGGTGGGCAGCCGAACCACGGCGCCCCGGCCGCGTGCGTCGCGGCGAGCCGGCGACCGAACTCCGTCGCGGCCGCGTCGTCCGCGGGCACCCGGGCCAGGCGGGGGAGGACGAGCCGGTCCGGGTGCACCTCCACGACCCGCACGACGCGCGCCCCGTCGTGCGTACGGGCCGCCTCGTCGAGCCAGGCCAGCCCGGCGGCCTCGACCTCGAAGAAGCCTGCGGGCGCGTCGAGCCGTCGCTTGGTGAAGAGCCGGGCGTCGTCCACGGTCGTGCCTCCACGCCGGCCGCCCCGGGCGCCTTGCCCGGTGGCGGCCCGCTCAGTCGTCCGGGTCCGCACCGGCTCCCGCGGTGGCGCGGGCCGACCCGTCGGTGAGGTCGAGCCGGCCGCCGGGCCGGGCGCTCAGTGCCGCCCGGACGTGGTCGAGCAGGCCGGCGCACCCGGCCTCGATCTGGTCGAGGACGGCGTCGAACGCGGCGGGACCGTCGTAGTAGGGGTCGGGGACGTCGAGCGTGTGCCCGGCGTCCGGACCGACGGCGGGGTCGAACGAGCGCAGGAGGTGGATCCGGCCACGCTCCTCGGCGTTCGCCGCCCAGGACCGCAGCGTGCGCAGGTGGCCGCGGTCCAGACCGATGACGAGGTCGCGCTCACGGAACCACTGCGGGTCGAACTGCTTGGCACGGTGCGTGGCGCCGTCGTACCCGCGGGCGGCGAGAGCGGCCACCGCCCGGCGGTCGGCGCGCTCGCCGATGTGCCAGTCACCGGTGCCGGTCGAGTCGACGCCGACGAGCGACGAGAGCCCGGCCTGGTCCACGAGGCGGGCCATCACGGCCTCCGCCATCGGCGACCGGCAGATGTTGCCCGAGCAGACGAAGCAGATCCGGTACGGAGAGTCATCGTTCACATACGTATCGTGACGCACGGAGGACTGATCCGACCAGTCGGCCGGGCTCGACTCGTCCACCGTCTCGCGGATCGTCCCGTCGTCCACAGCCCCTCCTCGAGTCATCCCGCCGACGGCGTGGGCCCGTCTAGCGTCCCGCATCGTCGGCACCTGCGCAGGCGCCGGGGAGGAGGAGCCCGTGGACGGCGGCCACGTCCGTGCGCTGGCCCGCGCCGTGCACGACCTCGCGGAGGGCGTGCGGGGCGCCGGCGACCGGCTCGCGACGACGACGTCGGTCGGCTGGACGTCGCCGGCCGCCGACGAGTTCCGGGGCCGGGTCCGGGACGAGCGGAGGCGGGTCACCGGTGCGGCGGGGCTGCTCGACGAGGCGGTCGTCGCGCTGCTGCGGCACGCGGCGCTCCTCGACGCGTCGGCCGCCCGGCCCGTCCCCCTGACCGCCGTGCCCCGGGTCGGTGGGTGGTGAGCGCCGGGGCCGGGGCGGCGATCGCCGCCGACGACGGGCTAGAGGTCTCGGGCGGGGTCGGTGGCATCGGCGCCCGGGTGGAGGACATGCGAACGGCAGCCGGGCTCCTGCGCGACTGCGCGCACGACCTGCGCGTGGCGGCGCTCGCGGTCGGCCGCGTGCTCGCCGACCCGGGGCTGCTCGGCTCGGCCGTCGTCGGGCCGCTGACCTTCGCGGGTGTCGAGCGCGCGCTGGGGGCGGCGCTCGGCGGCCCGACGGGCCTGGTGCCCGCGGCCGCCCGGACCGAGGCGCTCGGTGCCGCCCTGCTGACGGCGGCCACCGCGTACGCCACGGCCGAGGCCGGTGGGGTCCGGCTGATGCGGGGGGTCGACCTCGCGGTCGGGCGGTACGCCGGCCGGCTCGCCGCGCTCGTACTGCTCGCCGCCCTGCCCCAGGTCGTCGAGGGCGCCCTCGTGACGAGGCTGCTCCCCGTCCGGGCGACGGGTCCGCGGGGCGGGCCGGCGGCGGCCGACGAGGGCGCGGCGGGCGGGTTCGGCCCGTCCCTCGCCGGCCTGCTCGCCCGCGGTGGCGACGGGACCGAGCATCTCGTCGCCGCGGTGCCGGGGGCGCTGCAGGGACTCCTCGCCCCGGTGCCGGCGCTCGGCACGGCATGGGGCCTGGCTGCCGACACCGGCTGGCCGCCGCGCACGCTGCCCGACGCGTCGGCGCTGCTGGTCACGCTCGCGGGCACCGCCGGCCTGCTCCGCGAGCCGGGCCGGGTGACGACACGGCCGGCCGTCCCGCGGTCCGGTGCGGTACCGGGCGGCGTCGGTGACCTCGCGGGCCTCGTGGAGTCCGCCTATCCGTCCGGCGGCGGAGCGTCCGGTGCGGTGCGGGTCACCCGGGTCGACGCCCCGGGCGGCCGCCGTGCGTGGGTCGTCGCGATCCCCGGCACGCAGGTGTGGGACCCGCGGACCGGCGGCAACCCGCTCGACGTCACGAGCGACGTGCACAGCCTCGCGGGGCGCCGCACCGCCGCTGCGGCCACCGTCGTCGACGCCATGCGGACGGCCGGGGTGCGACCGGGCGAGCCGGTCTGCCTCGTCGGGCACAGCCTCGGCGGCATGGTCGCGGCGGGCCTGGCCGGCGATCCGGGCGTGCGGGCCCGGTTCCGGGTCGACGAGGTCGTCACGCTCGGCGCGCCGGCGGCGACCTATCCCGTGCCGCGCGACGTGGGGGTGCTGTCCCTCGAGCACACCGACGACCTGGTGCCCCGGCTCGACGGCGTCCGCAACCCCGACCGGGGTGACTGGGTGACCGTCCGCCGCACCCTCACCCCGCCAGGCGCGACGCCGGACGTCCTCGCCACCCACGACGTCGGCGGCTACGTCCGGACGGCGGCCCTCGTCGACGCGTCGCACGACCCCTCGCTCGTCGCCGCGCGGGCCCGCCTCGCGCCGTTCCTCGCCACGGCGGGCGCGACGGCGACGACCGTCGAGGTGACGGGATCGCGGGTGCTGCCGTGAACCGGCGGACGCGTCGGCTACGCCTTCGTCGCCAGCGCCCGCTGGAGGCCGACGAAGCCGGCCTGGCGGCCGACGGACAACTTGACCGCCGCCCGTGCGAGGACCATGTCGTCCGCACCGTCGGGCAGGTTCAGCGCGGTCTCGGCGACCTCGGCGATCTGGCTGCGCTGCTCCGCGACGAAGGCCGCGTCGACGACATCGCCGTGCCCCGGCACGACGTTGCGCCGCAGGCGTGGGGCGACCGCGTCGAGGGTGGCCGGCCACTCGATCGGGAAGGAGTCCTCGAAGGACGGCGGTGCGCCCTCCTCGACGATGTCGCCGGCGACCGTGACGTCGGCGTCGGGGACGTCGACGACGACGTCGTGCCCGGTGTGCGCCCGCCCGGGGTGGTGCAGGACGACCTGCCGGCCGCCGAGGTCGACGGTCGTGTCCGTCGAGAAGGTCCGGTTCGGCGGCACGATGCGGACGGCCTCGATGGCGACCGCGTCGTCCTCCTTCTGCGCCTCACGCAGCCACTGCGCCGTCAGCCGGCGCTGCAGCTCGCCGAGCTCGGCGAGGTCGCGCTCGCAGCCCTCGTGCGCCCAGATCTCGACGTCCGGCTGGGCCTGGAGGAAGGCGTCGTTGCCGAACGCGTGGTCGAAGTGCGCGTGGGTGTCGACGACGACGAACGGCAGCGCGGTCACGGTGCGGATCGAGGCGATGAGCTCGCGGGCGTACCCGTCGTGCGAGTGGGTGTCGACGACGAGGCAGCGGTCGTCGCCGATGACGAGGGTGACGTTGAGGTCCATGACCCGGTGCCGCTTCACGAGCACGCCCGGCCCGATCTCGCGCCATCTGTCCTGCCACTGCGGGGGCTCCGGCATGGCGAACGGCGGGTCGAAGGTCAGGTCGTCGGGGGCCATCACGTCGGTGCTCCTGCCTGCGAGAAGGGGGTGGACGGCGGGACCGTGCGGGGGTCAGAGGTCACGGAGGTTCTCCTCCGCGACGATGGCCTCGTCGAGCCGGGGGCTCACCCGGTAGCGACCGGTCGGGGTCTCCTCGTCGAGCTCGCCGATGACGGCCGCGACGCGCATCGCGCCGAGCCGGTCGCCCCACTCCAGCGGCCCGGCGGGGTAGCCGGTACCGAGCAGCATGGCGACGTCCACGTCGTTGGCGCTCGCCTCGCCGCGGGCGACGAGGTCGACCGCCTCGTTGACGAGCATCGAGACGGTTCGGGCGACGATGCCGCCGGCGACGTCCCCGATGACGCTCACCTCGACCCCGGCCGCCTGGCAGAGCCCGATCGCCGCGTCCAGCACCTCGACCTCGATGTCCCGGGCGGCCATCAGGGCCACCCTGGTGCAGGTGGCGGGGTCGTGGGCCCAGTCCAGCAGGACGACGCCGCCGGGCGCCTCGAGCGACCACGAGCGGGCGGTGCTGCCGTCGGTCACCCGGAGCAGCCCGTCGCCCGGCAGGCGCAGCCCGGGCAGCTCGTCGAGCACCTCCTCGTCGGACAGCGCGACGTGCTCGACCTCGACGCCGCCGGCGACGATCCGGTCGAGGAAGGCCGCCATCGGCCCGAAGTCGTAGTCGTGCACCTCGACGTGCCGGGGCGCCCGTCGCAGCGGTGCCGTTTGCGGCTGGGCGTCGAGCGCGACGCCGTCGTCGTACACGAAGACCCCGCGGCCGCTCTTGCGACCGAGCCGGCCGGCCTCGACGATCCGGGCCTGGAAGACCGTCGGCGCGTACCGCGGGTCGTGGAACGTCTGCTCCCACACCGACCGCGCGACGGCGAGGTTGACGTCCTGGCCGACGAGGTCGGCGAGCGCGAACGGGCCGATCGGGAAGCCGCCGGCCTCGTGGAGCACGGCGTCGACGGTCGCCGGGTCGGTCGCGCCGAGCTCGACCACGCGCTGCGCCTCGCCGTAGAACGGCCGGGCGATCCGGTTGACGACGAACCCGGGGGTGGACGTGCAGACGACCGGGGTCTTGCCCCAGTCGCGGACGAGCTCGACGCCCGCCTCGACGGTCGCGGCGGACGTCGAGTCGCCGCGAACCACCTCGACGAGGGCCATCCGGGGCGCGGGGTTGAAGAAGTGCAGACCCAGGAAGCGCTCGGGACGACGCAGCGCGGCGGCGATCGCGGTGACGGACACCGAGGACGTGTTCGTCGCGAGCAGGACGTCGTCCGAGCCCTTGTCGACGACGTCCTCGACGCGGTGCAGGAGCTCGCGCTTGACGGCGAGGTCCTCCACGACCGCCTCGACGACGACCCGGCAGCCCTCGAGCGCCTCGAGGTCGCCGCCCGCGGTCAGCCGGTCCGCGACCTCGGTGGCCTCCGCCACGGTGAGCCGGCCGCGTGCCCGGTCCCGGCCGAGCCGGGCCCTGATGCTCTCGACGGCGCGGGCGGCGACGCCGTCCCGGACGTCGTAGACCCGCACGGGGTGACCCGCGCGGGCGGCGACCTCCGCGATCCCCTCGCCCATCGTCCCGGCGCCGAGCACGGCGACGGGAGCGTCAGGGGGAAGGGGCTGCACACCAGCAGCCTGCCACAGGCGCCGTCCCGGGGACCGAGGCAGCAGGCGGCCCGGATGCCCGGCTCAGACCTTGATCCGGGCGTTCGTCGGGTCGTAGAGCGGTCGCAGCGACAGGGTGGCCGGCACGCGGCGTCCGGCGACCTCGACCTCCCAGGAGCCGGCGTCGAGCCACGACTGGGTCAGCGGCTCCCCGTCGCCGGACTCGACCATGGCGAGCCCGACCGCACCGCCGAGCGTCCAGCCGTAGGAGCCGGCCCGGACGTACCCGGCCGCCGCGCCGTCGCGATGCACGACCTCGGCGTGCAGGAGCAGCGGTTCCGGGTCGCTCAGGAGCACCTGGACGAGCCGGCGGGTCAGCGGTCCGGCCGCCTTCTGCGCGACGACGGCGTCCCGGCCGACGAACCCACCCGGCTTGTCGAGCGCGACCGCGAAGCCGAGCCCCGCCTCGAGCACGGTGTCGGTGTTGTCGATGTCGTGGCCGTAGTCGCGGTAGCCCTTCTCCAGTCGAAGGCTGGACAGGGCCTTGAGCCCGGCGCGGACGAGCCCGACGGCGGCGCCCTCGGTGACGAGCCGGTCGTGCACGTGGACCGCCTGCTCGGCGGGGACGTACAGCTCGTAGCCGAGCTCGCCCAGGTACGTGATCCGCACGCACAGGACCCTGGCGTACCCGAGGTCGATCTCCCGCACGGCGCGGAAGCCGAAGGCCTCGTTCGACAGGTCGGCCGACGTGAGCCGTTGCAGGAGCTCGCGCGAACGCGGCCCCTGGACGTTGATCTGGGCCAGGCCCGAGGTGACGTCGGTGACGAACGCGTGCGCATCGGCGAAGGGCCCCACGGCGAGCCGGCGGCGCATCCACGTCTCGACGTGCCGGTGCGCGGTGTCGGACGCGACGACGAGAAAATCGCCGTCGTCGAGCTTGGTCACCGTGAGGTCGGCCTCGAGGGTGCCGCCCTCGTTGAGCCACTGCGTGTACGTGATGACTCCGTGGCCGGCGTCCACGGCGTTCGCGGACAGGTGGTCGAGGAACCGCCCGGCGTCGCGGCCCTGGACGCGGAACTTCGCCATGAACGACATGTCCATGAGGGCCACGCCCTCGCGGACGGCGCGGTGCTCGGCCTCCCAGCAGGACCACCACGGCGACCGGCCCCAGGTGAGGGTCCCGACGACCGGCTCGATCCCCGCCGCGTTGCCGGGCGGCGCGTACCAGCCGGGGCTCTCCCAGCCGCTGACGTCGCGCCAGCAGGCGCCGGCGGCCTCGAGCCGGTCGTGCAGCGGAGACCGCTTCGCACCCCGCGCGGTCGCCGGGGAACGGTCGGGGAAGTGGCAGGCGTAGACGAGCCCGAGGGACTCCACGGTCCGGCTCCGGCGGTAGTCCGGGGTGGCCTGGTAGGCGTGCAGGCGGTCGATGCCCATCGCGGTGACGTCGACGTCCGGCCGGCCGTTCATGACCCAGTGCGCCATGACCCGGCCGATCCCGCCGCCGGTGAGGATGCCGATCGAGTTGAGGCCGGCCGCGACGAAGTAGTTGCGGACCTCGGGGGCCTCGCCGACGACCGGCTGCAGGTCGGGGGTGAACGACTCGGGGCCGCAGAAGAACGTCCGGACGCCGACGTCGAACGAGCTCGGCACCCGCTGCATCGCCTTCTCCAGGTAGGGCGCCATCCGGTCCCAGTCCGGTGGGATCGTGCCGAACGAGAAGTCCGCGGGCACGCCGTCGACGTGCCACGGCGCGCACTCGCCCTCGAAGAGCCCGACCATGAGGCCGCCGGTCTCCTCGCGGAAGTAGCCGTACGACGCGGGGTCCTCGAGCACGGGGGCGTCGGGCGACAGGCCCGGCAGGTCGTCGGTGATGAGGTAGTAGTGCTCGGCCGCCTGGAGCGGCACCGACACCCCGGACTGCGCGCCGAGCTGACGGGCCCAGATGCCGGCGCAGTTGACGACGACCTCGCACTCGACGTCTCCGTACGGGGTCCGGACGCCGGTCACCGCACCGTCGCGGGTCAGCACCTCGGTCACCGGGCAGCCCTCGACGATCCGGGCGCCCTGGCGCCGTACACCCTTCGCGAGCGCCATCGTCACGTCGACGGGGTTGGCCCGCCCGTCCTCGGCGACGTAGAACCCGGCGAGCACGTCGTCGGTCCGCGCGAGCGGGAAGAGGTCGGCGACCTCGTGGGCCGAGATCTCGTGGACGTCGACCCCGCAGTAGCGGTTGAACGCCGACACCCGGCGGTACTCCTCGAGCCGGCCCGGGTCGGCCGCGACCTCGACGAAGCCGACGGGCTTGAACCCGGTGGACTGGCCGGTCTCGGCCTCGAGCCGGCTGTAGAGGTCGCGGGTGTACTGCCGCATCGTCGTGGACGTGTGCGACGTCGACCCGAACGTCACGATGAGGCCGGCCGCGTGCCACGTCGTGCCCGAGGTGATCCGGTCGCGCTCGAGGACGACGACGTCGGTCCAGCCGGCGTGGGCGAGGTGGTAGGCGACGGAGGTTCCGATGACACCGCCGCCGATGACGACGACGCGGGCCCGGGCCGGCGGGTTCGGGGTGCTCACGAACGCGAGGGTACGCGGCTGCCCGCGCGGAGGTTACTGACCCGCGGGTCAGCAGCAGGGGGGTCGTCGTCCTGCCGAGCGACGGGACGCGGAGCTCTGACCGGTGCCGACCCGCCGCTCCGGCTGGGACGACGGCGGCGGCTGCCGGGTCAGGGCCGGGTCAGGGCCGGGCCCTGGCCTAGTGCCGGTCCTTGGACGTGCGCCTGGCCTTCGCCTTGTTGGCGGCCTTGGCGGCGGCCTTGGCCTTGGTCTTGGCGGCCTTGGCCTTGGTCTTGGGGGTCTTGGTCTTGCTGTGCTGCGCCGCGGCCGTACGCTCCGGCTTCGTCGGGGTCGTCGTCGCGGGCCTGCGGCGGGTCGTGGTGGCGGCCCGCGTGGTCGGCGTCGTCGTCCGGACCGTCGACGGCGTCGCCTCGGCGGGCGCGACCGGCCCGAGCGCGATCCCGGCCTTCGGCCGCGTCGTCGGGGTCGTGCCTGTGACCCTGCTCGCCGGCGCGTCGGTCGCGGACTCGGCGGCCACCGCCTCCGGCCGCGAGCGGTCGGCGAGCGTCACCGAGTCCGCGCCCGGATCGCGACCCCGGAGCGCGACGTACGCGGCGATCCCGAGCAGCACGACGACCAGGCCGACGGCGCCCAGGACCGCCCACTGCCGCGGCCGGCGGACCGCCCTGGCACTGCCCTCGGTCGGCGCGGCCCGTCTCTGGCTCGGCGGCACCGCGTCCGGTGCGCCGTCGGACCGGTCCTCGGGTGCCGCCGCGGACGTCGTCGGCCTGCGCCTGGTCGTCGGCCGGCGGCGCCTCGTCGTCGTTGCCGCCGGCACCATCATGGCGGTCAGCTGAGCCGTGGCACCGAGCGTCGGCGCCGCGACCGGCATCGGCGGGACGTCCGCTGTGCTGCCGGTCGCTTCCGCCGAGGAGGCCGGCGGCTCGGTCGCCTCCGGCCGGGCGGACGTCGCCGACCCCACCGGTGATGCGGGCGGCGGGCCGGTCGCCGGCGCCGAGACCGTCTGCACCGAGGCCGCCGGCACCGAGGCCGCCGGCACCGGCACCGCTCGAGAGACCGGTGCACGGTCGGTCGTGCCGGGCGGCGCTGCACTGCCGAGCACCGGAGACGCCTCGCGGATCGAGGGGTAGGTGAGGTCCTGGAGCCAGAAGGGGGTGGCGTCCGGGTCGCTGCTCGCAGCCGGTGCGGTGGACCTGAGGGCCGCGACGCGCGGTTCCCGCGTCGTCAGGTCGACGGTCCGCGGCACGGCCGGGTCCGACGGGAGGTCGGTCACGGCGTCACCGTCCGGCGCGACGGGCCCGCGTCGCCGTCGAGTCCACCGGGGCCTCGTCGGGAAGGACGGGCGGCTCGAACAGCGCGCCGAGCGGCAGCTCGAGCGTCATCGAGGCCCGGACCGGCGGCGTCGCTCCGGGAAGAGCGTCGTCGGGCTCCGCGACCGCGTCCCCGCCGTGCCGGGAAGACCGCCACGCGCCGGGCAGCAGCAGGTCGATCGGCGTGACCGGCGGCCCGTGCGTCTGCCCGTCGGCGCTCACTCGACCTCCCGCCATGCCCGGTCTTCGGTCCGCGGCGTCTCCGGACGACCGACGCGCGTGCTGGTCTGGCCGGCTCATTCTGCCGCCCGGACGTCGGTGATCTCGGTCAATCGTCGATCGCGGAGGAACTTTCGACGGTCCGCGTAGACACGGTGACCAACGGTAGTCAAGGACGGCCGGCGCCGCCCTCCTCGCTCTATCGTTAAAGCGCTCCAACGCCGGTGCTGCCGAGCGGGGCGGACGGGTGGCGACGGTGTCACGGGAGGGACCACCATGAGGATCGGGGTCAGCGGTGTCGGCCGGATCGGCCGCATGCACGCGACCCACCTCGCGACGACGGACGGCGTGTCGGAGCTCGTGCTCCACGACCCCGTCCCCGGCCGGGCCGAGGCCGCCGCCGCAGAGCTCGCAGCAGGCCCCGCGGCCGGCCGCGGCGTCGCGGTCCGGACGGCGGGGAGCATGCCCGACCTGCTCGCCGCCGTGGACGGCGTCCTCGTCGCGACCCCGACCCCGAGCCACGCCGAGGTCGTCCACGCGGCGCTCGACGCAGGCGTCGCCGTCCTGTGCGAGAAGCCGCTCGCCGGCGACGTCGCGACGACACGCGAGCTCGCGGCGCACGCCGAGCGGTCGGGAGTCCCGCTGCTCGTCGGCTTCCAGCGCCGCTTCGACCCGGCGATCTCCGAGCTCGCGCGCCGGGTCGCGGACGGCGAGCTCGGCGACCTCTACGTCGTCCGCGCCGTCGCCTTCGACCACGAGCCGCCACCGGCCGAGTACGTCCGCACCTCCGGCGGCATCTTCCGGGACCTGTTCATCCACGACCTCGACTGCGTGCCGTGGCTCGTCGGGCGGCGGGTCGTCGAGGTGCACGCGGTCGGGTCGGTCCTCGTCGACGAGGCCTTCGCCGCCGCCGACGACGTCGACACCGCGGCGATCACGCTGACCTTCGAGGGCGGCGTCGTGGCCCAGATCATCGGTGGTCGGCGGGACGGGGCCGGCTACGACAACCGGATCGAGGCGATCGGCAGCCTGGCCGCGCTCACGTCGGGCCTCGACGCGCGCTCACCGCTGGTGAGCCTCGAACCCGGCGGCCACCAGCCCGGCGGCGACGTGTACCGCGGGTTCCTCGAGCGCTACGCCCCGGCCTACCGCCGCGAGGTCGCGGTCTTCCTCGACGTCGTCGCCGGCCGGGTCGAGAACCCCTCGCCGCCCGGCGACTCGCTCGTCAGCCTCGTCCTCGCCGAGGCGTGCGAGCAGTCCCGCCGCAGCGGTGCCCCGGTCCGCCTCGACGCCGCGGCGTTCGAGGTCACGCCGCCCGGACGTCGTGCCGCGAGCGCCGTCCCGACCGGGGCGCTCCTGGGCGGCCGGCTCGCCGGCGCGCCGATCAGCTGGGGTGTCTGCGAGGTCCCCGGCTGGGGCCACGTGCTCCCCGTCGAGCTCGTCCTGAGCCAGATGGCCGGCCTGGGGCTGCGCAGCACCGAGCTCGGCCCGCCCGGCTTCCTGCCCGACGAGCCGGCCGCCCTGCGGGGCGTCCTCGCCGACGCGGGCCTGAGCCTCGTCGGCGGCTTCCTCGCCGTCCCGCTCCACGACGCTGCGGCCGTGGCGGCGACCCTCGCGGAGGCCGGACGGGCCTGCGCCCAGATGGCGGCCGCCGGCGCCGAGGTGCTCGTGCTCGCCGCCGCGACCGGCCTGGCCGGCTACGACGTCCGGCCGACCCTGACCGACGACGAGTGGGCGCGGCTCGTCACCACCGCCGGCCGGGTGCGCGACCTCGCGGCCGGCCACGGTCTTCGGACGGCGCTCCACCCGCACGTCGGCAGCCACGTCGAGCACCGGGCGGAGGTCGACCGGTTCCTCGCCGACAGCGACGTCCCGCTGTGCCTGGACACCGGTCACCTGCTCATCGGGGGCACCGACCCGCTCGAGCTCGCACGCGAGCACGCCGGCCGGGTGGCCCACGTGCACCTCAAGGACGTCGACGCCGTGGTCGCGGCCCGGGTCCGCGCCGGTGAGATCACGTACATGGAGGGTGTCCGGGGCGGCATGTACGTCCCGCTCGGCACCGGCGACGTCCCCGTCGGGCAGATCGTCCGGGTACTCGAGGACGCGGGCTACACCGGCTGGTACGTCCTGGAGCAGGACACCTGCCTGCCGGACGGCGCCGCCGACGTGGCGAAGGTCCTCGCCGACGTGGCGAAGGTCCTCGCCGACGTCACGACGTCCCTCGCGCACCTCGCGGCCGTCACCTCCCCGGCCCCGCCCCCCGCCTGAACCCCCCACCCGCCACCCAGACGTCCTCTGGTGGCCAAGGGGCCTTTCGAGCGCTCGGGTAGGGCCCCTTCGCCACCAGAGGACGTCGAGGTGCACCGGACGTCGAGGTGCGCCGGACGTCGAGGTGCACCAGGGGACGTCGAGGGGTCGGGGCCGGGGTCAGCCGGCGGAGTCGAGCGCGGCGGACGCCGCGTCGAGGAACCCGTCGGGCCAGTCTCCGATCGGGGGGTCGGGCTCGGCGAGCAGGGCCCCCTTCCCCTCGAGCGCGTAGCTGCCCTGCCCGGTGAGCACGGTCGCCCGCCGTCGCACGTCGCTGCCGCAGGCATGGGCCCAGGCCACGACGACGTCACGTGTCCCGTCGGCGTCGAGGTCGCGGACCGCGACGTCCTTCGGGTCGACCCGGGCGACCATCTCGACCCCGCGCTCGCACGTCTGCCCGGGGTCCTCCACGGTCACGAGGAGCTTCGGCCGGCCGCCCGGGTCCGTCACCGTCGACACCCGCAGCGTCACCGCACGAGCGGACAGGTCGGAGTTGCGCCGGGCGACCCGCCGGGTCACGGCGACGAGCGTCGTCGTGGCCCCGTCCCGCCAGGTCCAGGCAGCTTCGACGGCTCCGATCCGGCGCACGCCGGCGTCGCGCAGCGCCGCGGCCGCGTCGTCCGCGTCCGCCACCTGCGCAGCACCGCCGGCCGGTGCGCGCGTGGTCTGCCCGCTCCCGGCGTCGCCGCCCGAGCCACCGGCCCCGTCGCCCGCTGCCCCGCCGTCCGTCGCCTGCACCCCGCCGTCAGGAGCCTCGTCCGCCGTCGAGTCCGGCCCGCCGGCGGCCGGGGACGCCGGCTGCCCGGTGCCGAGCGACAGGAGGACGGCGACCCCGATCGCGGAGAGCACCGGGACCAGCGCGACGAGCGCGACGAGCACCATGCCGCGCCGTGACAGCCGCAGCCCGTCGCCGAAGTCGAGCCGGGACGCACGGGTGTCGTCGAGGTCGGTGTCCTCTCCGGTCCCGGTGTCCACGTGCACATCCTCGACGGCTCAGGCCCGTTCGGGGGTCCGAACGCGCAGGAACCGGCACCGGGGCGCCCTCAAGACGGGTGCCCACGCCACCGATGACCTTCGGGTGAGCGTCGCAGACCCGGGACCTCGCCGCGACCGCGGCGTGCCCCGGCGCGTCGGCCCGCTCCCCCGCTCGCAGGTGCCCGTGTACCTGGTGAGCCTCGTCGTCGGTGCGCTCTTCCCGCTGGCGCTGCCGCTGCTGGGCATCCCCTGGTCGGTGATCCACCTCAACGTGTTCGTCGCGTGCGGGCTGTCGAGCGTGGTCGTCACCTTCGGCCACGCCGTCGTCGCGCGCCGGGGCATGCGCCGCCAGCTCGCCGGCCTCGCCGGAGGGCTCGAGGCGGTGGCGGACGTCGTCCGGGACGCGACGGCGACCGGCGCGCCGTCCGGCTGGGCCCCCGGCCGGCTGCGCGCGCTGGCCCTGCCGGCCACCCAGGACGACGAGGTCGGCCGGACCGTCGCCGCGGTCAACGCCCTCATCGACGCCCTGGAGACCGAGCACGCCTTCCGGGCCATCGTCGACGCCTCCGGCGACCTCGTCGTCGTCCTGAGCGACGCCGCCCGGATCACGTTCGCCTCCGAGTCGGTCAGCACGAGCCTGGGCTGGCCGATCCAGGACTTCGTCGGCCGCCCGCTCGCCTCCTTCGTGCACGCCGGTGACCTCGTGACCTTCCTGAGCCTGACGGACGGCGACTGGCCCGGTCCGCAGGTGTCCGGTGAGCACGAACGGCCACGGATCCGGGTGCGGGCCGTGGACGACGAGTGGCGCGACATCGAGTGGACGGTCTCACGGCGTCGCGACGCCCAGCTCGGCGGCGTCGTCCTCATCGGCCGTGACGTCACCGAGCGGATCCGGATGGAGAGCGAGCTGCTCCACCAGGCCACCCACGACCTGCTGACCGGCCTGCCGAACCGCAAGGCGCTCCTCGCGCTCGCGGCCGTCGCCGTCGCCGGGGCCACCGCGGCCAAGCCGGTGTCGGTGCTGATGCTCGACCTCGACCGGTTCAAGGAGGTGAACGACAGCCTCGGGCACGCCGTCGGCGACCAGCTCCTCGCCCAGGTCGGCCCGCGGCTGCGCGTGATCCTGCGGCCCAGCGACGTCCTGGCCCGGCTCGGCGGCGACGAGTTCGCCGTCCTCCTGCCCGGAGCCGGGCAGGCGGCCGCACGCCGGGTCGCCGAGCGGCTCTCGGCCCAGCTCGACGACCCGTTCGTCGTCGACGGCATGGACCTGCACGTCGACGCCTCGATCGGGATCGCGGTGAGCCACGCGGACGACGCGCCCGCCGACGAGGAGCGGCCGCCGCCGACCGTCGAGGGCCTGCTCCGCGAGGCGGACGTGTGCATGTACCGGGCCAAGGAGTCCGGCCAGGGGATCGCGCTCTACGACCCCGAGCGGGACGGCGGTCAGAGCCGGTCCCGGCTCGAGCTGTCCGCCGAGCTGCGGCGGGCCATCGTGGAGGACCAGCTCGTGCTCCACTACCAGCCGGTCGTCGACGTCCTCGAGGGCCGGCTCGCCGGCGTGGAGGCACTCGTGCGGTGGCAGCACCCGGTGCGCGGGCTCCTGTCGCCCGGGCAGTTCCTCGACCTCGCCGAGCAGACCGGGCTCGTCGTCCCGCTGTCGCGCGTCGTCCTCGAGACGGCGATCGCGCAGGCCGCGACGTGGCTGCGGCGCGGCCGCCCGCTGACGGTCGCGGTCAACCTGTCGCCGCGCTGGCTCCAGCTCGCCGACGTGCCGGACATCGTGGCCCGGATGCTCGTGGCGCACGGCATCGGCCCCGAGCTGCTCCGGCTCGAGATCACCGAGAGCGTCGCCCTCAACGCGACCGGCGAGACGCTGCCCATGCTCCAGCGGTTGCGCGACATGGGGATCGGGCTGTCGCTGGACGACTTCGGCACCGGGTACTCCTCGATGACGCACCTGCGCCAGCTGCCCGTCGACGAGATGAAGGTCGACCAGCAGTTCGTCCAGGCGATGACGTCCAACCCCGAGGACGCCGTCATCGTCCGGGCCGCCGTCGAGCTCGGGCACAACCTCGGCATGACCGTCGTCGCCGAAGGGATCGAGGACGCCGACACGCTCGCCGAGGTGGTCGCCAGCGGCTGCTCCCTCGCGCAGGGCTACTACTTCTCGCGGCCGCTGCCGGCGGACGAGCTCCTCGCCTTCGCCGAGGCCCGCTTCCCGCTCCCCGCGGACGACCGGCAGCACCGGATCGGCGCCGGGGTCGTCCCCGCCCCGAGCCCGTCCCGGGACGACGCCCGCGCCGGCTCGCCGGCCGAGCCCGCCTGACCTCGGGTCGCGGGCAGCCTCAGGCCCGTCCCGACCGTCGCGGCCCACGCGAGCGCCTCGACCACCACGAGCAGCGGCTCGCCGCTGCCGTGCGCGGTGCCGACCGCGGTTGCCCGGGTCAGTCCTTGTCGTCCGGCACGAGGACGTTGAGGATCATGCTGACGAAGGTGATGATCACCGCTGCGCCGAGGGTCGACCAGAAGAACGGGCCGGAGTCGAAGTTGATCCCGATGGTGTTCGACGCCCAGTCGACGATCTCGAGCATGAGTGCGTTGATGACGAACGACAGCAGCCCGAGGGTGAGGATGATGAACGGGAAGGCGAAGAACCTGACGATCGGCTTGATGACCGTGTTCACCAGGCCGAAGATCGCGCCCACGACGAGGTAGGAGCCGATCGTCCGGGCGGTCCCGCCGCCGTCGAGCCGGACCGGACCGATGACGAGTGCGGCCACCCAGATGGCGATCGCGTTGACGACGACCTTGGCAAGGATTCCGGTCACGCTCGGCATCCTGCCACGCGGACCCGCAGGTGCCCAGGATCACCGAGTGCTACCGACGGCGCGCCCCGGCCGGTGGCCGCCTACCGTCGGTCGTCAGCCGTCTGCTGTCAGCCGACGCGCACCGTCTGTCCGGGAGGAGCCCCGCCATGGACGTCCAGCCGATCGTCGTGCACGAGTCCGACGTCGACCGCGAGGCCTGGGACGACCCGGTCCGCGGCCACCTCGGCTTCCGGGTGCTGCTCGGCGGCGGCATGACGCCGACCGCGGGGCTCACCACAGGGGTGGCGTACCTCGCCCCGGGCGGTTGGCTCGGCAGGCACCGGCATGCGCCGCCGGAGGTCTACTTCGTCGTCGAGGGCGAGGGGACGGTGTTCCTCGACGGGGTCGAGCACGCGGTGACGGCCGGCTCGTCGGTCTTCGTCCCGGGCGACGTCGAGCACGGCATCCACAACCCCGGCGGGTCGCTGCTGCGCTTCCACTACGTCTTCCCGGTGGACTCCTTCGACGCCGTCGAGTACCGCTTCAGCTGAGCTGCTGCCGGCTGCACTACACAACCAGAGTGCTGTGTGACATATTACAGCCGTGACCGCACCCGTCCTGACGACCGCCGGGCATCCGGACGTCGTCGTCGTGGGCGCCGGCGTCGTCGGCGCCGCGTGCGCGCTCGCGGCGGCCCGAGCCGGGCTGCGGGTGACCGTCGTCGACCGCGGTCCCGTCGCCGGCGGCGCGACCGGGGCCGGCGAGGGCAACCTCCTCGTGTCGGACAAGGCCCCGGGCCCCGAGCTGGTCCTCGCGCTGCTCAGCCTGCGGTGCTGGGCGGACGTCGCGGCCTTCCTCACCGAGCGCACCGGACTGCCCGCCGGCGGGTTCGAGCTCGAGCCCAAGGGCGGCCTCGTCGTCGCCGAGGCCGAGGGCGCCCTGGGCGCGCTCGCCGACCTCGCCGCCGCCCAGCGCGGCGCCGGCGTCGTCGCGGACGACGTGCCGGCGGCGGGGCTCCGCGACCGTGAGCCGAACCTCGCACCGGGACTGGCCGGTGGCGTCTTCTACCCCCAGGACAGCCAGGTGCAGCCGATGCTCGCCGCGGCGCGGATGCTCGCGGCCGCGCGCGGACTCGGCGCCGACGTCCGGACCGGCGTCGAGGTGACCGGCCTGCTCCGGGCGGGCGACGCCGGTCCGGGCGGGCGGGCAGGTCGCCGGGTCGTCGGCGTCCGGACGGCGACGCACGACGTGCCGGCGGGAGCGGTCGTCAACGCGGCCGGCACCTGGAGCGGTGACGTCGCCGCGCTGGCCGGGGTCCGGGTGCCCGTGCTGCCGCGCCGCGGGGTCGTCCTCGTGACCGCGCCGGTGCCGGTCCTCGTGCGGCACAAGGTCTACGCCGCCGAGTACGTCGCCGACGTCGCGAGCGAGGCCGCCGACCTCGAGAGCAGCGCCGTCGTCGAGGGCACCCCCAGCGGGACGATCCTCGTCGGGGCCAGCCGCGAGCGGGTCGGCTTCGACCCGGCGATGCCCGTTCCGGTGATGCGACGCCTTGCGGCGCAGGCGGTCCGGCTCTTCCCGGCGCTCGCCGACGTGCCCGTCATGCGCGCCTACCGTGGCTTCCGGCCGTACTGCCCCGACCACGTCCCCGTCGTCGGCGCCGATCCGCGTGCCCCCGGCCTGCTCCACGCGTGCGGCCACGAGGGAGCGGGGATCGGGCTCGCCGCCGGGACCGGTCACCTGCTCGCGCAGGTGCTCACCGGCGCCGTGCCCGACGTGGACCTCACGCCGTTCCGGCCCGAGCGCTTCGACGAGGGGACGGCCGAATGAGCGCCCGGACCTTCCGGTTCGACGACCGCGACCTCGCGTACGAGGCGGGGCAGAGCGTCGGGGCGGCCCTGTGGGCGGCGGGCGTCCGGTCGTGGCGGACGACGCGGGTCGAGGGCCGTCCGCGCGGGCTGTTCTGCGGCATCGGCGTCTGCTTCGACTGCCTCGTCACGGTCGACGGCCGGGCCGACGAGCGCGCGTGCGTCGTCCCCGCCCGCCCCGGGCTCGACGTCCGCAGCCAGCAGGGGAGCGGCCGTGCCGACCTGGCCGTCTGAGCCGGCAGCCCGGGTCAGCCTCCACGACGTCGTGGTCGACGTCGTGGTCGACGGCGTGGTCGACGTCGTCGTCGTCGGTGCCGGCCCCGCCGGCCTCGCCGCGGCGACGGCGGCCGCCGACGCGGGCGCGACCGTCGTCCTGCTCGACGCCGAGCAGCGGCCGGGCGGCCAGTACTGGCGCCATGGCCCGCACGGCGTCGGACGGTTCCACCACGACACCGACACCTGGTCAGGCCTCGCGCTGGCGCTCGCCCGTGGCGTCCGGGCGGGTCGCCTCGAGCACCGCGCGGGCCATCGGGTCTGGCGGGTCGAGGCCGCCGCCGGCGTCACCACCGCGACGACCACGGCCGGCGCCGGTCCCTCGACGATCCACGCCGTCCGGACGACCCCGGACCGCGAGGAGCCGGTGACCCTGCGGGCGCGCGCGCTCGTCCTCGCGCCGGGCGCGCACGACCGGGTGCTGCCGTTCCCCGGCTGGGACCTGCCCGGCGTCCTCACCGCGGGCGGCGCCCAGGCCCTGCTCAAGGAGCACGGCGTCGTCGTCGGCGACCGTGTCGTCGTCGGCGGCACCGGACCATTCCTGCTGCCCGTCGCCGCCGGGCTCGCGGAGGCCGGGGCGCGGGTCGTCGAGGTCTGCGAGGCAGGCGACGGCCGCGGCTGGCTGCGCGGCTGGCGCGCGGTCGCCGCGGCGCCCGGCAAGGCCGCCGACGGCGCCCGCTACGTGAGCGTGCTCGCCCGGCACCGGGTCCCCGTGCGGCCCCGGACCGCCGTCGTCGAGGCGCACGGGACGGGCCGGGTCGAGGCAGTCACCCTGGCCCGGCTCGACCCGGACTGGCACGTCGTCGCCGGATCACTTCGTCGCGTCGCGTGCGACGCCGTCGCCGTCGGCTGGGGGTTCCTGCCGCGGCTCGACCTGCCGGTCCAGGCCGGCTGCACGCTCGCGCCGGGCCCGGACGGCACGCCCGTCGTCGTCGTCGACGAGCACGGCCGGACGTCGGTCGCCGGGGTCCTCGTCGCCGGCGAGGCGACCGGCGTCGGCGGCGCGGACCTCGCCGTCGAGGAGGGTCGGGCGGCCGGCGTCGCGGCGGCCGCGCAGGCCCTCGCGGTGGGGGCCTCGGCCGGGCCCGGCAGCACGGGCGCGACGGGCGTCCGCCACCTCCCACCGCCGGCCGCGGCGCGGCGGATCGGGCGGCTGCGCGCCTTCGCCGCGACGATGCACGGCGCGCACCCGGTCCGGGACGGCTGGCGGTCCTGGCTCGCCGCCGACACCGTCGTGTGCCGCTGCGAGGAGGTGCCGCTGTCCCGGCTGCTCGCCGCGGTCGACGACCTCGGCGCGACCGACGCCCGGACGGCCAAGCTGCTGTCCCGCTGCGGGATGGGCTGGTGTC
>DAIOGQ010000025.1:0-21909 GCA_036745175.1 Kineosporiaceae bacterium | reverse complement strand
CATCCGGCTCACAGCGGCATCCTCATGATCTCGTTGAAGGCCTCGAGCGCCTTGTTGCGGACGGTGGTGGTCAGCTCGGTGGCGACCTGCGCCTGGGTGGCGGCGATGACGTAGTCGTGGACGTCGGTGAGGTCACCGGTCGCCGCCTGGATCGCCTTCCCCTGGGCCGTGCGGTCGAGGTTCTCCAGGTTCGACAGGCCGTCGCGCACGACGTTGCCGAAGTCCGCGCCGCGGGCCGCCGCGGTCGGGTCGCCGGCCGCCGTCCGCGCGGCGCCGCCGGTGCCGTCGGCACCGGAGACGACCTGCTGGCGGTACATCTGGGCGAGCTGGTTGAGGTTGACGCCGCCCACGCCGCTGACCGCCATCAGCCACGACCCATCTGGATCGCGGCCTGGTAGCTGGCCCGGACCCGGTCGAGGCTCGACAGGTTCGCCTGGTAGCCGCGCTGGGCCATGATGAGGTCGGTCATCTGCTCGCCCATGTCGATGTCCGGCAGCCGCACGTAGCCCTTGGCGTCCGCGAGCGGGTGGTCCGGGCTGTAGACGAGCCGGCCGTCGGCGTCCCCGAGCTCGATGCCGGCGACCCGGACGCCGTCGCCCGTGCCGCCGTCTTCGAGCGACTGGGCGACGACGTAGCGGGCCTGGAACGCGGTCTCGCTCGTGGCCCGGACGGTGTTGACGTTCGAGATGTTGTCCGAGAGCGCGTTCATCCACGTCTGGTGGACGTGCATGCCGGTCCCGTTGACCGAGAGGGAGTCGAACATGCGGCTCAGGACCCCTTCACGGCGGTGCGGACGAGGGCGAAGCGGTCACCGGTGGCCCGCAGCGCGAGCTCGTAGGCGAGCTCGGTCTTGATCCCCAGGACGGTCTCGGCGTTGAGGTCGACGTTGTTCTCGTTGAGCCCGACCGGGTCCTGGGTGGCGAAGACCTGCGACCGGGCCGCCGCCGGCGTGCCGTCGGAGATCGCGGACCGCAGGCTGCCCTCGAACGCGACGCGGCGGGCGCGGAAGTACGGCGTGTTGACGTTGGCGACGTTGTCGCTGACGGCCCGCTGCCGCTCCGCCAGGCCCCGCAGGGCTGCGTGCAGCGCGTCGACCGAGACGTCCTCGAGCATCGAACGGACCCCCATCGCGTCCCGCCGCCGGTAGGCGGAGGAGCTTCACGAAACCCTTGCGCGCCAGTCCCTGCGCGGTTGTGAGCGGTCCGTCGCTCACCTGGAGATTCGGTGCCCAGGAAGGTCCTCTTGAGGCTCCTCGGCCGCCCCGGCGGGGCGTGCACCGTTCGGCGCATCCGCCCGCGGTAGGTGTCGCTGTGCGTCACCGGCGCCGGCCGGCGGCTGGGCCCTTCGAGAGGTGGGCCGGGTGGCTGCGTGACGGGGTCCCCCGGCCCGGGAGCGGACGGGCACGCACGTGCCGTGCAGTCGGGGCGACGGGAGGGCCTCAGCCTTGGAGGTCGAGGTGCTCGCCGAGCGCGCCGGCGTACCGCTCCGCGAGCCGCGGGCGGCGCGAGGGCAGAGCCGCCAGCTGGTGCGCGACGTCGTCCCGGCGGCGTTCGAGCCGTCCGGTGAGGACGACGAGCCGCGCCAGCAACCGCTCTCGGCGGTGCTGCGAGTCCGCAGGGGGCGGGCCGGCCGGCAGCGGCATGGCCACCTCGGGCACCGTGGGCACCCAGGTCAGCGCAGGGGCGTCCGTGCCGGGGTCGGCGTCCGCCGCCGCGAGGGCGGCCTCCAGCGCGTCCGCGACGGCCTCGAGGGTGCCGAGGTAGAGCGCCCAGTCGCCGGCGTGCGTGCCGGCGACGTCCGTCGGCGCGGGGACGGTCATGCCGCGCCGTCGACCCCGGCCTGCAGGGCTGCGTTGCTGCGGGACGCCTCGTGCCAGGCGTCCCGCAGCGGCACGAGCAGGGCCCGGCAGTCGGCGACCCGCTCCGGCGAACGCCGCAGCCGCGCCTGCATGAGCTCGCCGACCATCCAGGCGTAGAGCTGGGCGAGGGCCTCGCCCTCGGGCCAGACGGTCGTGTCGAGGGTGCCGTGCAGCTCCAGGAGGATCTCCTGCACGCGGCCGACGCGCTCGCCGGTCGTCGCGTGGTCGTCGCGGCGCATCGCGTCCTCCGCGGCCGCGAGGTCGTTGACGGCCCGGTCGTAGAGCATCGTCAGCAGGCGCGCGGGCGACACCGTCTGGGCGGCGTCGCTCGCGTACCGGGCCTGCGCGAGACCGTACGACATCGGGCGTCTCCTCGTTCTCTCGCGGCTCAGCTGCTCGACGACGACGAGCTGTTCGAGCTCGTCGAGAGCCCGGAGAGGAAGCTGGTCTGCGACTTCAGGTTCGCCAGCGCGGTCTCCATCGCGGTGAACTGCCGGGTCAGCCTGAGCCGGTAGGACTCGAGCCGGCTGTCCCAGCTGTCGATCTGCGTCTGGAGGTCCTTGACGGTGGCGTCGCTGCCTTCCTTCGCCGTCTTGAGCAGGCCGCCGGTCGACGTCGCGTCCGAGACGAGAGTGGCGAGGCGTTGCGCCAGGCCCTGCGAGTAGGTGACGGTGCCGACGTCGCCGCCGGTGGCCACGACGTCGGCGGCCGACACGTCGACGGACAGCGACAGCCCCACCGCGGCGCCGGTGCCGGTCGTCAGCGACAGGACGTTGCCGCCACCGGATGCCGGCTGGCCGTCGATGGTGCCGGCGACGTCGCCCCCGGCGACGAGCTGCGTGCCGTCGACGCCGTCGAGGTTCGCGGTGAAGCCGGCGCTGCTGCCCGCGGACGTCGCCGTGAGGACGACGTCGGACCCGGAGATGCTCGCGCCGACCCCGAACCCCGAGGCGGCGAGCCGGGCGTTGATCGCCAGGACCGACTCCGCGAGGGTCTCGCCCGTCGGCGCGGTGTACGCGAACTGGCTGCCGCCGCTGCCGGTCAGCACGAACGGCAGGCCCTCGAGCGTGCCCGACGTGCTCACCTGCCACTGCTCGCGGGTGGCGGCGGCCGAGACGTTGACGGCGAACGTGCCCGCCTTGGCGGTGTCGCCGGCGCGGACGAGCCCGATCTTGCCGGTCACGCCGGCCGCCGGCGCGAACGCGACCGAGGCCCCGTAGGCGGCCGCGACCTTGGCCGGGTCGGCGGTGAACGCCTCGAGGAAGGCGGTCTTGTCGAAGGACAGCTTGCCCTCACGGGTCAGCGTGACGCCGGCGGCACCGGCCCCCCCGACGGTCGACAGGATCGACTGGGTGAGGTTGCGGACGGCGGAGGAGCCGGTGAGCGGCCCTCCGGTTCGTGTCGTGGCGTCCCACGTGCTCCGGGACGTGATGTCCGCCAGGACCGAGTTCGCCGCGTCGACGAGCGCCTGGACGTCGGTGGCGACGGCGGACCCGTCGACGGCCGAGGAGACCGTCACGGCGGTCTCGGCCCTGGACACGGTGAACGACAGCCCGGGGACGACGTCCGAGAAGGTGTTGCTCGACGAGGTGATGTCGTACCCGGTGGTCGTGTCCCCGAGGTGGATCGTCGCGTCCGCGCCCTGCTGGAGGACGTTGATCGCGCTGAAGCCGTCGAGGCCGTCGAGGGTGAAGCCCGACGCCGACCCGGTGGCGGCGGAGGAGACCTGCAGCCGGTACTGGCCCGGCGCGATCTGAACGGCCGACGCGGTGACGCCCGCCTTCGCCGCGTTGACGGCACCGACGACGTCGTCGAGCGTCCCGCTGCCGACCTCGATCGTCGTCGTCGAGCCGTCGCTCTTCGTCAGGGTCAGCGGGCCGGAGGCGACGACGGCGGCCGTCGAGCCGACGGCCTCCGCGGACACCAGTGCGTGCCGGGCGGCGACGGCGGTCACGTCGAAGGTGAGCGACCCGGGCGTCGACCCGGTCGCCTTCGCCGTGACGGACGTCGTCGAGGACGTCGCTGTCAGGCCGGCCCAGGAGCCGGTGTCGGCGACCTTCTTGGCCTGCGTCGACAGCGACCCGAGCGAGGTCATGACGGCGGTGTAGGCGTCCGCGGTCCGCTGGACCGAGGTCTGCCGGTTCCGCAGGAGCGCCTGCTGGTTGCCCTGGAGCGTCACGAGCGAGTTGATGATCGAGGCGGTGTCGAGGTTCGACACCGCTCCCGAGATCGTCAGCTGCGACATCTGCCCCTCCCCTCCGCTGGCGGCCGCGCCGGTTCTCGGCGGGCACTGTGCCGGTGCCGGGTGCCCGGGACCGGGTCACCCGACAGGTGTCACCCGACAGGTGTCGCCCGGTGGCGGTGACCCGTCGAACGGGCCACCGCCACCGGGCGGCGACTCACTGCAGCAGCTTGAGGACCGACTGCGGAGCCTGGTTCGCCTGCGCGAGCATCGCGGTACCGGCCTGGGACAGGATCTGCGAGCGCGTGAACGCCACCATCTCCTGGGCCATGTCGGTGTCGCGGATCCGGCTCTCCGAAGCGTTCAGGTTCTCGACCGTCACGTTCAGGTTGTTGATCTTGTGCTCGAGCCGGTTCTGCGACGCACCGAGAGCGGCGCGGGTGGTGCTGACCGTGTCGATCGCCGAGTCGACCGCGGTGATGGCCGCCGAGGCGCCCGTCGTGAGGTCGAGGCCGGTGACCGCCAGGCCCGTGCTCGACATCGCGGTACCGACCGCGACACTGAGCGTCTCGCCGGCCTTGGCACCGACCTGGAAGGTGCCGGTGTAGGTCCCGTCGAGCAGGTTGGTGCCGTTGAACGTCGTCTTGCCCGCGATGTCGTCGAGCTCCGTGGCGAGCTGCTGGAACTCGGCGTTCGCAGCCGACTTGGAGCTGGCGCTCTGCGCACCGTCGTTCGACGCCTGGACCGCCAGGTCGCGCATGCGCTGGAGGATCGAGTGCGTCTCGGTCAGAGCACCTTCAGCGGTCTGCACGACGCTGATGCCGTCCTGGGCGTTCCGGACGGCGACCTTCAGGCCGCCGATCTGGGCCCGGAGGCCCTCCGAGATGGCCAGACCGGCCGCGTCGTCCGCCGCGCGGTTGATGCGGAATCCGCTGGACAGCTTCTCCAGCGACTTCGACATCTGCATGTCCGTCACCGAGAGGTTCCGGTAGGCGTTGAACGCCGCGATGTTGTTGTTGATACGAAGACCCATGGTGTCCTCCTTGGTTCGGGTCCGGCACCGGTCCGTCCGTGGACCGGCCTGCAGTACCTATCGGCCCCCTGCACCCTTTGTTGAGGAGCTGTCCCTGGTCCGTTGGGGTGATGTCCCGCGGACGCAGGCGGCGCGGTCGACCCGCGCGGTCAGCCGGCGGCGCGGTCAGCCGGCCGCTCGGTCAGCCGGCGCGGTACGCCGCACGCGGGTCGCGCCGGGCGGGCGCGGGTCGCGCGGGGGCGGCCAGCGCGGCGCCGTCGAGGTAGGCCTGCACGTCGGCCCGGCCGCGGATCGTCGAGCGTTTGGCGACGGCGGCGACGTAGGCGTCGCGGCGCCGGGCCCGGACGCCGTCCGGCTCCGAGGACGCACCGTCGCCCGCGCGCGCGTCGTCCGACAGGAGCCGGGAGAGCGCTTCGCGCATGAGGTCGAGCCCCTCGGCGCGCAGCTGCGAGGCGCGGGACTGGGTGACGCCGAGCTCCTCGGCGAGCTCGGTGAGCGGCCGGTGCTCGAGGTAGTAGCCGCTCACGACGAACCGGACCCGCTCGGGCAGCTCGGCGATCGCGTCACGCAGGTAGCCCGACCGCTCGGCGGCGACCAGCGCGTCGTCCGGGCGGGGGGAGTGGTCGACGAGGTGCGCGCCGAGGCCGTCGTCGTCGGACGCCAGCGGGTCGAGGCTGAGCAGTGCCGCACGGTCCGTGCCCTCGCGCACCGATCGGACGTCCGCCTCGGACAGCCCGCTCGCCGCGGCGAGCTCGGCGTCGGTCGGCATCCGGTGCAGTGCGCGGGTGAGCTCCTCGGTGACGGCGGCGAGCGACCGGGCCCGGCTGCGGACCGAGCGGGTCGCCCAGTCGCGCTGGCGCATCTGGTCGATCATCGAGCCGCGGATCCGGGTGGCCGCGAAGCGCGCGAACGGGACGCCGAGCGTGGCGTCGAAGGACTGCGCGGCCTGCACGAGCGCCAGCGCCCCCGCGCCGTAGAGGTCGTCGGTGTCGAGGTGCCGCGGGAGACGTGCCGCGGCCTCACGGGCGATGTGACCGACGAGCGCGAGGTGGGCGGTCACCAGCGACTCGACGGCCTTCGCGGCCTCGGCGGTGCGGACGGGGGCAGACACGAGAACGTCTTCGGTCGCCCCGGCGTCCGCCTTTCGCACGGGTCACCCGACCGCCGCGCCGCAGCCGGTCCAATCACCCGGACGGCTCACATTCACCTGCGCGGAACTGCTCAGGTCGGCCGGACGGCTGCCGACAGGAGAACACGGGAGTCGTTCGCGCGGCTGCCGGGGAACGTCGTCCGGGTCCGCCCGGCGTGCTCCCGCTCGGACGTCCGGACTGCTCAGATGCAGGCCGGCGGCACCGAGGAGTACGGCATCGCCCCTCGCGGGCCGATGGGTACCGAGTGCAGTGTCCGGAAGTACCGACAGCACGGAAGTACCGACAGCACCGTCACCACCCGCACGGCCGCAGCCGGCCGCGCCCGCCGACCTGGAGCCGGATATGAGCATGCCCGACCTCGCCGCGATCCTGTGGCGGCAGCGCGAGCTGCTGGAGCGCCTCGTCTACCGTCTCGAGTGCGAGCAGCTCCTGCTGGCCGCCGGCCGCACCCGCTTCCTCGCCCAGGCGACGAGCGAGGTCGAGGCACTGCTCGAGGAGCTTCAGGTCGTCGAGGTGCAGCGTGCGGCGGCCGCCGACGACGTGGCGCGTGAGATCGGGATCGAGCCGGGTGCCACGCTCGAGGAGCTGGCCGGGACGGCCCAGCCACCCTGGACCGAGGTGCTCCTGGAGCACCGGCACGCACTGCTCTCGGTGACCGGTGAGCTCTCCGCCCTGGCGGAGACGAACAAGCACCTGATGTCGGCCGGCCTCAAGGCCGTCGAGTCGACGCTCGCCGGTCTCGGCCTGCGGCACGGGACGGCGTCCCTCGGGTACGACGCCCACGGGCGCACGGAGATGATCTCGGCACCGGGGAACGCCGTCGTGGACCGGTCGCTGTGATGAGCGCCCCGACGACGACCCGTCCCGGCCGCTCGGCGCAGACCCGTCGACGGGTCGCTGCGAGGCCTGCATGAGCGGGTTCGGAACCCTCAACACGGCGGCCACCGGGCTGTCCGCGGCGCAGCGCGCCATGGACATCACCGGGCAGAACATCGTCAACGCCAACACCGCCGGCTACTCGCGGCAGCGGGTGCTCCTCAGCTCCGCGGGGCCGGCGACGTCCGCGACGTTCTTCAGCGGGCAGCAGGCGACCTTCGGCGGGGTGGGCGTCTCGGACATCACCCGGATCCGCGACTCGTTCCTCGAGGCCACTCGTGCGGCCGCCGGCGGCCGGCAGGAGACGCTCACCGCCCAGGCGAGCGCCCTCGCCGGCGCGCAGCAGCTCCTCGCCGAGCCGGGGGACAACGGCCTCCAGAGGTCGATGGACGAGTTCTTCAACTCCTGGCACGACGTCGCGACGAACATCTCGCCGGACAACACCGCGCCCGGCGCGGTCACGATCGAGAACGGCGTCAAGGTCGCCGGTCAGCTGCACGCGATCGCGTTCGGCCTCGCCGCGCAGTGGTCGGTGACGCACGACGCGCTCGCAGACACGGTGTCGCAGGCGAACCAGGCGGCGTCCGACCTCGCGGTGCTCAACGGCAAGATCCAGGAAGGCGTCGTCGCGGGCCGGCCGGTCAACGAGCTGCTCGACAGCCGGGACCAGCTCGTGCGCCGGCTGTCCGAGCTGGTCGGGGGTGTCGCGCTGCCGGCCGAGGACGGCCAGGTGCAGGTCTCGGTCGGCGGCGTGTCGGTCGTCTCGGGCACGAAGGCCCAGACGCTCACGCTCGGTGGCGCCGGGGACCTCGCGACCGCGACGACGGACCCGCCGACCCTCTACTGGGGGACCACCCCGGTGCCGGTCGAGTCGGGCCGAGCGCTCGGTCAGCTCGCGAGCCTGCGCTCCGACCTGCCGACCCTGCTCGCCGCCGTCGACCAGGTCGCCGTCTCGCTGCGCGACGCGGTGAACGCCGTGCACGCGACCGGGTTCACCCTCGCGGGCGCGCCCGGCGGGCTGTTCTTCGACGGGACCGACGCGCTGACACTCAGCGTCGTCCCGACCGCCGCCGCCGGGCTCGCGGTGGCCTCGGCCCCCGGGACGGTCGACGGGTCGGTCGCGGCCGCCATCGGTGACCTGAGCGACGAGCGGAACGCCTCCGCCGTGCTCGGCGGTCCGGGCCCGTCGGCCCGTTGGCGTGAGCTGACCACGGCCCTGGGTGTCCAGCTGAAGAGCCTCGAGACGGCGAGCAGCGTGCAGCAGTCCGTCGTCCGGGCCGCCGACGACGCGGTCGAGGCGAACGCCGGCGTGAGCCTCGACGAGGAGATGGGCAACATGATTCTTTTCCAGCGCAGCTACCAGGCGTCGGCCCGGGTCATCACGACGGTCGACGAGATGCTCGACACCCTCATCAACCGCACCGGAACCGTGGGGCGGTGAGGTAGATGATCGGCAGGATCACCCAGCGCGCGATCTCGGACTCCGCCCTGCGGGGTCTCCAGGCGAGCCTGGACCGCTCGGCGAGGCTGCAGGAGCAGTTGTCGAGCGGGCGCCGCATCTCCCAGCCGAGCGACGACCCGTCGGGCACGGCGTCCGCGATGACGTTCCGTTCCCAGCGGGCGTCCGCCGAGCAGCACCTGCGCAACATCGACGGTGCGCAGGGCCGGCTCAACATCACCGACGCTGCGGTCGGGGACCTGTCCGCGCGGCTCGCCAAGGTCCGCGAGCTCGCTCTCGCGTCGCAGAACGGCGCGCTCTCCACCGAGGGCCGGTCGGCGCTCGGGGCGGAGGTCACCGCGATCCGCGGCAACGTCGTCGACATCTACAACACCCGGTACCTCGACCGACCGGTCTTCGGCGGCACCGTCGCCGGAGACGCGGCCGTCGACGGCGCGGGTGCCTACGTGGGAGACGACGCTCCCGTCGTGGTCCGGATCTCGCGCGACGCGACGGTGCGGGTCGACGTCAGGGGCACGGACGTCGCGGCCGACAGCGTGCCGGCCCTCCTCGACCAGATCGCGGCCGAGGTTGCCTCCCCGGGCGGGATCACGAACGCCTCGCTCGACGCCCTCGACGCCGCCCGGTCCACGGTCCTCAACGCCATCGGGGACATCGGCGCACGGGCCTCGCGGGTCGAGTCGGCCAAGGTGCAGGTCGACTCGCTCCGACTGGACCTCCAGGGCCGGATCAGCGAGAACGAGGACATCGACCTGCCAGAGACGATCATGAACCTGCAGGCCCAGCAGGTCGCGTACGAGTCGGCCCTCGGCGCCGCGGCGAAGATCCTCCAGACCTCGCTCGCGGACTTCCTCAAGTGACCGGCACGACGTCCGCGATCGTGCATGACGGCTCGACTACGGTGGGGCCCGTGCCCGACGAGCTGCCCGAGATCCGCCTCGTGCGGCCGATCCCGGGGTTCCCCGACCTCACCCGCTTCGTCCTCGTGCGCCTGCACGACGACGAGTCCGAGGACGCGCTGCTGTACGAGCTGCGCAGCGTCGAGCTGCCCGAGGTGCGCTTCCTCGTCGGCGTCCCCGACGCGTTCTTCGCCGACTACGTCGTCGAGCTCGACGACACGACGTGCGCCGAGCTCGAGCTCGAGCAGGCCGACGACGCGCTCATCCTCGTCGTCCTCACCATTTCCGGTGACGCAGCGTCGACGACCGCTAACCTTCTGGCACCGGTCGTCATCAATGCCCGACTGCGGGTCGCCGCCCAGGTGATCCTCTCCGGCACCGACTGGCCGGTCCGAGCCGTCGTCGCGTAGCGGTCCCCCCGTCAGGGGATCCCGGCAACGGCCAGGGGTCCACGGAGGGAGCCCGGAGTGCTCGTACTCACCCGCCGCGGCGGCGAGAGCATCGTCATCGGTGACGAGGTCCGCGTCGTCGTGCTGGACGTCCGGGGTGACACGGTGCGGCTCGGGATCGAGGCGCCGCGCAGCGTCCAGGTTCACCGGGCAGAGGTCTACGCCGAGGTCCAGGCGGCCAACGCCGCCGCGGTCAACCGGCTCGACGACCTCGGCTCCGTCGCCGGCCGGCTCAGCCGGATCGCCCGCCCCAAGCCCCGCCCTCCGGCCCCCGGCGCCCCGGTCTCGCCAGACCGGCCCTGAGCAGGCGGTACCTCACCGCGTCGTCGCACGTCCGTTGGGGCACCCTGTTCCCGTCGCTCTGCTCCACCCCGTGAAACTGCTCCACCCCGTGAAACTGCTCCACCCGTGAAACTGTGCAGAGCACCTTGTTCCCGCCCTCTGCACTGCTCCGCCCCGTGGAGCAGTGCAGAGCGACGGGAACCAGGTCGGTGCCGAACTCACCGCAGATTCTCGTCCCGGCGCTGTCGATCCGGGTGCAGGCTGTCCGTCGGGGTGGTGTCGGACGGGCCCGCCGCCCGACGTGACAGGAGGTACCCGATGCCGAAGTACACGATCCTCATCTACGAGGACGAGGCCTACTACGAGAACCTCGCACCCGAGGCGATGCAGGCAGTCATGGACGCGCACGACGCGTTCACCAAGGCGGTCGGTGAGCTCGGGGGGCAGATCGTCGGCGGGGAGGCGCTGCGCGAGACGTCCACCGCGACGTCGATCCGCGGCGGCGCCGTCACCGACGGCCCGTTCTCCGAGACCAAGGAGGCGCTCGGCGGCTTCTACCTCATCGAGGCCCGCGACCTCGACCACGCGCTCGAGATCGCCAAGGGCTGCCCGGCCGCCGGTGGCGGTGTCGAGGTCCGTCCCGTCATGGTGTTCGACCACTGACGGCCTCGCCCAAGAGCATGTCGGGCGGCGCGGACGGTGATGCTGACGGCGACGTCGCCCGCGCGCTCGAGGACGCGCACCGTCGCGAGTGGGCCTTCGTGCTCGCCGCGACGGTGCGCGTCGCCGGCGACCTCGACCTCGCCGAGGAGTGCGCGCAGGAGGCGTACGTCAGTGCGATCGCGGCCTGGCGCCGCGACGGCGTCCCGCGCAGTCCCGGCGCCTGGCTGACGACGACGGCGCGCCACCGCGCGCTCGACGCGCTGCGTCGCGAGGGGACGTTGCGCCGCAAGCTGCCGCTGCTCGTGGAGCCGCTCGAGGCGGACGCGACGGGGAGCGCCGTCACGGGCACCGACGGCGGGACTTCGGGCGGTGTCGGTCCGGGCGTCCCCGACGACCGGCTGCGGTTGATCTTCACGTGCTGCCACCCGGCGCTGGCCCCGCAGGCGCAGGTGGCCCTCACGCTGCGCCTGGTCTGCGGCGTCGCGACCCCGGACGTCGCCCGGGCGTTCCTCGTCTCCGAGCCGACGATGGCGGCCCGGATCACCCGCGCCAAGAAGAAGATCGAGGGGGCGGGGATCCCGTTCCGGGTCCCCCGCGGGGCCGAGCTCGCCGAGCGGCTCGACAGCGTCCTGACGACGGTCCACCTGCTCTTCAGCACCGGGCACACGGCACCGTCCGGCGAGGCCCTGGTCCGGGACGACCTGTGCCGCCGGGCGCTCGGTCTCGCCCGCCTGCTCGCCGCCCTGCTCCCGGCCGAGCCCGAGGTCCGCGGGCTGCTCGGGCTGCTCGTGCTCACGCACGCGCGGCGGGACGCGCGGATGGACGACGCGGGCCGGATGGTGCTCCTCGGGGACCAGGACCGCTCCCGCTGGGACGCCGTCCGGATCGCGCAGGGCCTACTCCTCACGGCCCAGGCCCTCACGGCGACGAGGACCCCGGGCCGGTTCACGCTGCAGGCCGCGATCGCCGGTGTCCATGCGGCGGCGCCGTCGTCGGCCGAGACCGACTGGCCGCGGGTCGTGACCCTGTACGACCAGCTGCTCGCCGTCTGGGACTCGCCGGTCGTCGCCCTCAACCGCGCCGCCGCGCTGTCGTTCGTGCCCGCACCGGACGGCGGCCCCGCCGTCGCGCTCACCGAGATCGACCGGCTCGCCACGGATCCGCGGCTGGCCGGCTACCCGTACCTGCCCGCGACCCGGGCCGACCTGCTGCGCCGGCTGGGCCGCCCCGACAAGGCGGCCCGCGCCTACCGCGAGGCGCTCGGTCTCACGCAGAACGCCGCGGAGCGCGCGTTCCTCGACCGGCGGCTCGCGGAGGTCATCGGGCAGGGCCGCTCGCCGGTCGCAGGCTCCGGGTGACCTCGGACGTCGCGACGAGCCGCCCGGCGCGCCACACCGCCCGCGGCGGGTCCTGGAGCCGCAGTGCCTCCTCCCACGTCGGCGCCGCGTAGAGCTGGAGGTCCGCCCGGGCCCCCGGAGCGATCCCGTAATCAGCGCCGAGCCGCCACGCCGCCGCAGGGACCTCGGTCACCGCAGCGAGCGCCGTCCGCAGCTCGGCCGGCGTCGTCAGGTGCGCGGCGTGCGCGCTGACGAGCGCGACCTCGAGCATGCTCGCGCGCCCGAACGGGTAGAAGGCGTCGCGGACGCAGTCCTGGCCGAACGCCACCGGCACCCCCGCGTCGAGGAGCTCGCGGACGCGGGTCGTCCCGCGCCGCACGAGCCCGCGGTCCCCGCGGCCCTGGAGCACGAGGTTGGTCACCGGGTTGCTCGCGACGGTGATCCCGGCCCGCGCGCAGCCGGCGACGACCGCGTCCGCGTAGGCCTGGTCGGCCGCGGCGAGCGCGCACACGTGCCCGACCGTCACCCGGCCCTGCCAGCCGCGCAGCTCGGTCTCCTCGACGACCATCCCGAGCGTCCTGACGTCGCCGTCGTCGGTCTCGTCGACGTGCATGTCGACGTCGGCGTCGAACCGTTGCGCGAGGTCGAAGCAGAACCGGACGTGCGCCCGCTGCGCGGCCTCGCCGTCCTCCCAGTGCGGCATGCCGCCGACGACGTCCGCGCCCTCCGCCATCGCCGCGACCATGAGCTCGGCCGCGCCCGGGTCGCGCGCGATCCCTTCCTGCGGGAAGGCGATGGTCACGACGTCGGCGAGGTCGGCGGTCGCGGCTGCCGCCGCCCGGACGCCGCGCAGCGGGGTGAGCCCGCCGATCGTGTCGACGTCGACATGGCTGCGGACCCGGGTCGTCCCGTTCAGCACATGGTGCTCGATGACAGCGGTCGCGCGAGCGGCGACCGACTCGACGGTGTAGGCCCGCTTCGCCTCGTGCGTCGCGGCGATCGCCCAGGCAAGGTCGCCCGGGTGCGCGCTGCCGGGGTACCGCCGTCCGCTGTCGAGACCGTCCCGGATGCCGACCTTGTCGAGGTGGACGTGGGTGTCGACGAAGGCCGGCAGCAGCAGCCCGCCCCGGGCGGCGACGGCGTCCTGGTCGTGCAGGCCGGACACGCGCGTCGCCACGCCCGGTCCCACGGCCACGATCCGCTCGCCCTCGACGACGACGTCCACCGCGCTGCCGTCGGCGAGGCGCGCGTCGCCGACGGCCCACAGCGCGGCGCGTCCGGTCGCGGGTGTGCTCACGCGCACATGCTGGCGCACGGCGACCGTGATGCGCAGCCCGGCCCCGGACGAGGCCGTCAGGCGATCGGTGCCGGCTCGGTCTTCGGGTCCGTGCGCTTCACCGAGGCGAGCAGCATCTGGGCGACGTCGACGACCTCGACGGAGTCGGCGGCCGTGCCGTCGGCCTGCTGGGTGGTCAACCCGTCGGACAGCATGACCCGGCAGAACGGACAGCCGACGGCGATCTTGTCGGCACCGGTCGCGACGGCCTCGGCGGTGCGGTTGTTGTTGATCCGCTGGCCGAGCTTCTCCTCCATCCACATCCGCGCGCCGCCGGCGCCGCAGCAGAAGGAGCGACTGGCGTGCCGCGGCATCTCGGTGAGGGTGACACCGGGCAGCGCGTCGATGAGCTCGCGCGGCGGGGTGTAGACGCCGTTGTGCCGGCCGATGTAGCAGGGGTCGTGGTAGGTGACCGTCGCCGCCGGGGTCCCGTCCGTGGCTGTCGTCGCGGCGGTCCCGTTCGCCGGGGCGAACTCCGGACCGAGGATCGGCGCGCTCGACAGCGGCGCGACCGGCAGCAGGCGGCGCTCGCGGACGAGCCTGTTGAGCAGCTGGGTGTGGTGGACGACCTCGTAGCTGCCGCCGAGCTGGGGGTACTCGTTCTTCAGGGTGTTGAAGCAGTGCGCGCAGGACACGACGACCTTCGTCGCCTTGACCTCGTTGAGCGTCTCGACGTTCGCCGCGGCGAGCATCTGGAAGAGGAACTCGTTGCCCGAGCGACGGGCCGGGTCGCCGGTGCAGCCCTCGCCGTCGCCGAGGACGGCGAACGAGACGCCCGCGGTGTGGAGCAGCTCGGCGATCGCCCGGGTCGTGCGCTTCTGCCGGTCCTCGAACGCGCCCGCGCAGCCGACCCAGAACAGGTACTCGACCTCGGAGAGGTCCTCGACGTCGGTGCCGACCTGCTTGACCTCGAAGGGCAGGTTCTTGGCCCAGTCCATCCGCAGCCGCGGGCTCATGCCCCACGGGTTGGAGTTCTTCTCGAGGTTCTTGAACAGGCCACCGAGCTCGCTGGGGAACGCCGACTCGATGAGCACCTGGTAGCGGCGCATGTCGACGATGTGGTCGACGTGCTCGATGTCGACCGGGCACTGCTCGACGCAGGCGCCGCACGTCGTGCACGACCACAGGACGTCCGGGTCGATGACGCCGCCCGCCGCGCCGTAGGCGCCGAGCACGTCACCGCTCTCGGCCCAGCCGGTGTCCCCGAGCAGCGGCCGCCCGGCCTGCGCCTTGACGGGCTCGTCGAGGCCGTCGCGCTGGTCCTGCCCGGCGAGCAGCCACGGTGCCTTGCCGTGCGCGTGGTCGCGCAGCGCGAGCACGAGGAGCTTGGGTGACAGCGGCTTGTCGGTGTTCCACGCCGGGCACTGGGACTGGCAGCGCCCGCACTCGGTGCACGTGGAGAAGTCGAGCAGGCCCTTCCACGTGAAGTCCTCGACCTTCCCGACGCCGAGCGCGGCGTCCTCGTCGAGCTCCTCGACGTCCTCGAAGTTCAGCGGCTCACCCTTGACCCGGATCGGCTGCAAGGCGCCCAGCGACGCGACGAGCCCGCGGTCGGCGTCCTTGCCCGGGTGCCGCTTGAACCACACGTTCGGGAAGGCCAGGAACCGGTGCCAGGCCACCCCCATCGTCGGCTGGAGCGCGATCGTGATGAACCAGGCCATCGACACGATGATCTTCGTCGCGGCGACGAGGACGATCAGGGTCTCGATCGTGCCGATCGAGGCGGCCGAGAAGAGGTCGCCGATCCAGAAGGTCAGCGGGAAGTGGGCGGCCGACGGCGCCTCGAAGACACCGAGCGGACCGGCGTCGCGCGCGGCGACGGCCCCCGCCAGCGCGTACTCCAGCCCGCGCAGGGTCAGCACGCAGAGCGCGACGGCGAGGATCGTCGCCTCGACGTAGTAGGCCTGCCAGAACGAGGAGCCGAAGAACCGCGAGCCGCGCCCGCCCGCACCGGCCGAGCGCCGCGGGTGCTGCTTCTGGCGGACCGCGATGAGGACGCCGATGCCGATCAGGGTGAGCCAGGCGATGACCTCGGTGACCCATTCGTAGACGACCCAGCGCCCGATGAGCGGCAGCGCGAACTCCGGCTCGACGAGCTGGCCGTACGCGGTGACGAGGGTGAAGAACAACGCCCCGAACCCGACGAACACGAACCAGTGCATGATCCCCACGAGCGGCCACCGGCCGAGCCGGGCGTGACCGAGCGTCTCGGCGAACAGGCTGTACGCCCGGGCGCCCGCCTGCCCGCCCCGGGTCCGGTCCGGCTGACCGACCCGGATCACCCGGACCAGGTGGCCGACGGTCCGCGCGAACAGCGCGACCCCGATCACGGACAGCACCGCGATGAGCGTGACGACGGCGATCTGCAGGCCGCTGAGGTTCATGGGTCCGACTCTCCCGGAGGGGCAGGCGCGAGGTCTCCCGGCGTGCCGGTGGTTCGGGTCACACTACGGGCCCGCCGAGGGGCGGGGGGTGGGTCAGCCGGGGAGGGTCACCTCGGCGGTGAGCGGGCGGTCGGCGGATGACGGGCCGACGGTGACGGAGAAGGTGCCCGGCTCCGCGTTACAGCCGGCCGCCGCCTCGTCCCAGTGCTCGAACGCCCGGGGCGCGAGGACGACGTCGACCACGTGCTCCGCGCCCGCCTCCGCGGCCACGACGGCGAACCCGGCCAGCCACAGCGGCGGCCGCTCGACGGCCGACGTGGCGCGCGACAGGTACGCCTGGACGACGGTCCGCCCGGCCCGGTCGCCGGTGTTGCGGACCCGCACCCGGGCGCGCAGGTACCCCCGGGCGTCGGTGGGCGCGGCGCCGTCGGCGGCCGGTCCGCCGTCCGGGTCCGGCCCCGGGCCGACGACCTCGCACGACGCGTACTCCCACGTCGTGTAGCCGAGCCCGTGGCCGAACCAGTACGCCGGGGCCGCGCCGCCGTCCGCGACCTGTCGGGCCCATCCGCGGTGGCCCAGGAACAGGCCCTCGGTGTACTCGAGCACGCCGTCGACCGGCGTCGTCGACAGCACCGGACAGTCCGACTCCCGGGCGGGCCACGTCGTCGGCAGCCGGCCGCCCGGCTCGGCCGCACCGAGCAGGACGTCGGCGAGGGCGTCGCCGAACTCCTGCCCGCCGAACCACCCGAGCAGCACGGCGGGGACGTCGTCGCGCCACGGCAGCAGCACCGGGGCGCCGGAGTTCACGACGACGACGGTCCGCGGGTTCGCCGCGACGACCCGGCGGACGAGCTCGTCCTGCGCGCCCGGCAGCGCGAGCGTGGTCCGGTCGAAGCCCTCGCTCTCGACGGCGTCCGTCGTCCCGACGACGACGACCGCGACGTCCGCGGCCGCCGCCAGAGCGACCGCCTCGTCGAGCCCGGTGCCGGCGTCGGGGACCGGCGGCTCGATGCACAGCTCGGCGACGCACAGCGCGCCGCTCATCCGCAACGGGTCGGCGTGCAGCCCGATCCGCACCTCGCGCCCCGCCTCGAGCTCGACCGTGACGCCCGACTGCGGCGGGCTGACGAAGTGCGCGAAGTCGGGCTCGCCACCGCCCGGGACGGTGACCTCGGTGTCGAGCACGGCCGCGCCGTCCACCTCGAGCCGGACGCGACCGAGGCCGCCGGCCGCGAGCTGCCAGGCGCCGGGCAGCCCGGGAGTGACGAGCGCGTCGATCCGGGCCGTCCGGGCCGCGTGCTCGAGCCCGTCGTCGCCCCACCCGATCCGGCCGGAGAGCCGGTGCTCGGTCGCCACCTCGACCCCGGCGTCGTCGAGGTAGGTCACCCGGACGCCGGGCAGCCCGGTCACCGGGTCCCGGGCGAGCGCCGGGCCGACCGGTGCGACGACGTCCCGGGTGCGGACGCCCTCGGCGTGGACGATCTCGATCCCGTCGCCGAGCGCGTCGCGCAGCCCCGCGAGCGGTGACACGGCATGCGGCGGGTGCACGGTCGCGCTGCCGCCGCCCTGGGTGCGAGCGGTCGCGGCGTTGGGTCCGAGGACGGCGACCCGGCGCAGCCCTGCGGCGGCCAGCGGCAGCAGGCCCTCGTTGCGGAGCAGGACCATGCCGCGCGCCGAGGCCGCCCGGAGGGCGGACCGCACGGCCGGGGCGTCGGGCGGGGGCAGGGTCGCGGGGTCGGGCGCCGGGACGGCGGGCTCGACGCCGTCGAGGGCGCCGACCCGGCCGGCGAGCAGCAGGATCCGGCGGACCTTCGCGTCGACGGCCGCCTCGGTGACCTCGCCCGCCTCGGCGGCGGCGAGCAGCGCGTCCCCCCAGGGCCCGGTCGGGCCGGGCATCGCGAGGTCCAGCGCGGCGTTCGCTGCGGCGGCCGTGGAGCGGGTCGCCGTCCAGTCGCTCATGACGACGCCGTCGAAGCCCCACTGCGTCGACAACGGGTCGGTCAGGAGGGCGTTCTCGGTCATCGTCACGCCGTCGACGGCGTTGTACGACGCCATCAGGGCCCACGGCCGCGCCGCGGCCACGATGTGCTCGAACGGTGCGAGATAGACCTCGCGCAGCGTCCGCGGTGCCATCCGGACGTCGACGGTCATCCGTTCGGTCTCCGCGTCGTTGCCGACGTAGTGCTTGACGGTCGCGGCGACGCCACCGCCCTGGACGCCACGGACCATCGCCGCACCGACCCGGGCGGTGAGCAGGGGGTCCTCGGAGTAGCACTCGAAGTGCCGGCCGCCCAGCGGCGTCCGCTGCAGGTTCACGGTCGGTGTGAGGAGCACGTCCACGCCCTTGCGGCGGCTCTGGGCGGCGAGCAGCGCGCCGAGGGACCGGGCGAGGTCCTCGTCCCAGGAGGCGGCGACGGCAGTCGGGGAGGGGATGTTCACGCCGACCGCGCGCTCGTCCCACGTCTCGCCGCGGACGCCGGCCGGGCCGTCCGAGGTGACGACCTGGCGCAGGCCCGCCTCGGGGACCGCGAAGAGCCGCCAGTTCGTCTCGCCCTGCAGCAGCGCCACCTTGGCGGCGAGGTCCATCCGGGCCAGCCGCTCCTCGACGAACGCGGCGTCCGTACGGCCCGGGCCGGGGTGGGAGGTCACCCCACGACGTTCTCACGTGCCGGGTTGTAACGGTGGGACGCCCCTGGTACTCACATCCGGGACGGTCCGACGAGCGGGCGGTCGCGACGCCGGGGAGCGCAGGACGATGACGATCCTCATGTACGGCACCAGCTGGTGCACGGACTGCAAGCGCGCCAAGCAGTTCCTCGGCGAGCAGCGGGTCGCGTACGACTTCGTCGATGTGGACGCCGACGCCGACGGCCGCGCCGTCGTGCAGTCGTACAACGACGGCAAGGACATCATCCCGACGATCGTGTTCGACGACGGGTCGGTCCTCGTCGAGCCGAGCAACGCCCAGCTCGCCGCCCGGCTCGGGCTGCAGACGGTGGCGCGCAACGCCTTCTACGACCTCGTCGTCGTCGGCTCCGGCCCGGCCGGGCTGACGGCCGCGCTCTACGCGGCGCGCGAGGGGCTGTCCGTGCTCGTCGTCGAGCGCGGCGGGATCGGTGGGCAGGCCGGCGTCACCGAGCGGCTGGACAACTTCCCGGGCTTCCCCGAGGGCGTCACCGGCGCGGAGTTCGCGGACCGGCTCCGCGCCCAGGCCGAGCGCTTCGGCGTCGAGATCCTCGCGGCGCAGGAGGTGACCGCCGTCGGCGTCGACGGGCACTACCGGACCGTGACGACCGGGGACGGCGCCACCTACGCGGCGTTCGCGGTCCTCCTCGCGCTCGGGTCGACCTACCGCAGGCTCGGGATCGACGGCGAGGACGACCTCATCGGCGCCGGAGTGCACTTCTGCGCGACGTGCGACGGCGCCTTCTACCGCGGCAAGCAGGTCGTCGTCATCGGCGGCGGCAACAGCGCCGGCGAGGAGAGCGTGTTCCTCACCCGGTTCGCCGAGCGGGTCACGATCGTCACCCGGGACGCCGCGCTCACGGCGTCGACGGTCGTCGTCACCAAGGTCGACGAGCACCCTGCCATCGACGTCGTCACCGGCGCGACGCCGGTCGGCTTCGCGACCTCCGAGGACGGTCGGCTGCGTGGGCTCGTCGTCGAACGGGACGGTGCGCGCGAGGAGATCGCCGCCGACGGCGCGTTCGTCTTCATCGGGCTCTCGCCGAACAGCGACCTGGTCCGCGACGTCGTCGACGTCGACGCGGCGGGCTTCGTCGTCGCCGACCCCGGGATGCAGACGAGCGTGCCGGGCGTCTTCGTCGCCGGCGACGTGCGCAGCGGGTCGACGAAGCAGGCCGCCAGCGCCGCCGGCGAGGGGGCGGCCGCCGCGCTCGGCATCCGGCGGTACGTCGAGCCGCTCGCGAGCGGGCTGCGGCCGGCGCTCACGGGGTCCGGCGGTTGAGCCGGACGTCCGTCCGCTGCCCCCTGGCCGCCGGCCGTCAGGACGCAGGCGGCCGGTAGCCGGTCGGCTCGCCCGGACCGAGGTCGACGACCGCCGCGACGGGGCCGCCGCCGTCCGGGCCCTGGTGCGCGGCCGAGACCGAGACGAAGACGGCAGGGTCGCCGGTCACCGCGGCGGTGACGCCGCCGACGCACGACTTGATCTGCCGGTGCCAGTGGACGTCGGAGTCGTCGAGCATGGCGTTGCGGCGGCCGCGGACCTGGCCGTCCTGGCTGACCTCGCACTTGAGGAAGACGTTGACGAGCCGGCCACCGAGGTCGCTGTGGTGCGGCCGCGGCGGCAGGTCGAGGCCGGCGTCCCTGATCGCCGCCCAGATCCCGTCGGCGTCGAGCGCGTCGCGCATGACCGAGTGGCCGATCCGGTACCGCCCGCCGACCCCGACGGCGTTGCCGACGACGACGACCTGCGCCTGGTCGAGCTCGACGCCCGACGAGCACGAGGCGACCGACGAGTACAGCGACCGGTCGCGCATGACCTGCTCGTCGGTGACGCCGGAGATCTCGCCGAGCGCGAGCGCGATCCCGAGCGCCGTCGTCCCGTTCGACAGGTCCATCGACTCGTGGGTGTGCTCGGTCCACACGCTCTTCCCGCGGGACTTCGCGTCGCGGATCGTGTGGATCGTCAGGAGCGGGGTCTTGGTCTGCACGTAGTGGACGTCGCCCGGGTCGGTGATGCCGGCGCGGTCCATCGCGACCCGCACGGCGGCCGCGACCTTCTCGACCATGCTCACCCGGCCGATGTCCTCGGGGAGCAGCCGGTCGCTCATGGCGAACCCGACGGTGAGCCGCGGCTCGTCGGTGCCGAGCGCCGCGTCCGGGCGGTCGGCGGGGACGGTCGCGAAGATCGTCGCGTGCGGCGAGAGGACGCCGTCCGTGCCGCCCGACCAGACGATCGGCACCTGCATGACCGCGTCGTGGTCGCGGGTGCCCGTGGCCATGAGGACCTCGCGGAACGCCCGGTCGGCGATGATCCGGGTGTAGTCGTTGACCCCGCCGTTGCCCTCGGTCTTGCCGATGACGGCGACGACCCGGTCGGCGTCGAGGACGCCGGCGTCGACGAGCTCGGCCAGGCCCGAGGCGTCGCTGACCGTCTTCAGGGCGACCTTGCGGACCTCGATCGCGTCGGGCATGGCGTGTTCCTCTTCTCGTGCTGGGCGAGTTGGGGGCTCTGCTGCCCGTCCTCTGGTGTGAAAGGGCGCTACGCCGGGCCGCGAAGGGCCCCTTTCACACCAGAGGACGGGCCGGGGTGGGGGCCGGACGGGGGTCGGGGGTCACGACGGTACCGGCGGTGCCGTCGACGGCGGCGGTGATGTGGTCCAGCGAGGTGATCGCGGCCAGGGCGCCGCCGGCCTCGACGAACCGGCACACCGCCTCGACCTTCGGGCCCATGCTGCCGCCGCCGAAGGCGCCGTCCGCGGCGTGGGCCCGCAGCTGCGACGGCGTCACCCGGCCCAGCGGTCGCGCCGACGGCGTGCCGAACCCGAGAACGGAGTGTTCGACGTCCGTCGCGATGACGAGGACGTCGACGGCGAGCGCCGACGCGAGGACGGCCGCGGTGAGGTCCTTGTCGATGACCGCCTGGGCGCCGACGAGCCGGGTCGAGCCGCCCCGGTCGACGACGCGCACCGTCGGGATCCCGCCGCCCCCGGCGCAGACGACGACGAAGCCGGCGGCGAGCAGGGCCGCGGCGGCCGGCGCGTCGAGCACCTCGAGCGGTTCGGGGCTGGCGACCATCCGCCGCCAGCCGCGCTCGCCGCGGTCGGCCCAGACCTGGCCGTGCCCGACGAGGACGGCCGCCTCCGGCTCGGTCAGGTAGCGGCCGATCGGCTTGGTCGGGTGGGTGAACCCGGGGTCGTCGCCGTCGACGAGCGTACGGGTGACCAGCGTGGCGGTCCGGTGGTCCAGGCCCCGGGAGGCCAGCTCGTTGTCGAGCGCGTCGAGCAGCAGGCGGCCGATCGTGGCATGGGTCTGGGC
>DAIOGQ010000024.1:0-22073 GCA_036745175.1 Kineosporiaceae bacterium | reverse complement strand
GAGCCCACCCCAACCGCTGCTGTGGCTTGACAACACCCATAGGGACACCCCCCCCGGCCGTCGGCCGCCGTGACAGGATCTTCGGCGTCCGGTCCGGGGTGGCGTGAAACTCGCTGGTTTTCGCGTTTTGCACTTCGGTCCCACACCCGATGGGCATACCCTGCCCGGGAGTCTCACCATGCGGGACCGGGAACTCGTCGGTCGTGGCTGGGGCTCGTCCAACCATCATCTCGGGCGGCGGGTGGCAAGGTGCCTGCTGTTCAGGCAAGTGCCGCCGGCGGTTCGCCGCCCACTCCGAGAGGAAGACAGTCCTTGCCCGGTCCCTTGGGAGGCGCTATGAGCGTCTCGGAGTACAGGCGCTCCAGCTTCTGCGGTGAGAGCACGTGCGTGGAAGTGGCGCTGCGACCCGACGGTGTTCGGGTTCGCGACGGGAAGTCGGTCGGGGGACCGGAACTACAGTTCACGTCCGCTGAGTGGGCGGCGTTCGTCACGGGTGTCAAGCACGGGGAGTTCGACACCGTCTGACCTGGCCCGCGGTCGGTCCTGGACTCCGGTCCGGACCGACCGCGGCGCTTGTCGTCCTGCTGTCAGGCGGTTGCCGGAGCACCCGGCCGCGAGAGCTCACATCGGGCGCTGGGAAGACTCGTGTCTGGGATCAGCGTTGTGCCAGAGTCATGCCAGCAGCAATCACCGTAGGCAATTGCCTCGGCGATGCGGGACGACTTCCGGAGGCAGCGTGCCCGGTCAACAAGCCAGTCCCACGGTGCGCATGCTGGAACTAGCGACGCGGCTGCGCGCCCTCCGCATGCGGGCCGGCCTCGGGATCGACGCCGTTGCGGGCGAGCTGATGTGCTCCGCCAGCAAGGTCTCCAGACTGGAGACCGGCAACCGACCGGCCAGCCCACGCGACGTCAGGGACTTGTGTCGACTATACGACGTCCCTGACACGGAGTTCCACGAGCTGATGGAACTCGCCCGCCAAGCCAAGGAGACGGCGTGGTGGCAGCAGGAGTCCGGTCTCACCAAGGAGTCGTCTACGTACATCGGCCTTGAGCGCAACGCTCGCGCGATTCTCTCGTCGCACAACCTCGCGGTCACCGGCCTGCTCCAGACACCCGACTACGCTCGGGCACTTCTGTCGAAGGTCCGCGTGGATGGCACCTTCGGCTCCGACGAGATCGAGCGGCGAGTCCGGGTCCGTCAGCTGCGCCAGGACCTCCTAGATGGTTCGGAAGCACCCCATATCCACGTCGTCCTGGACGAGTCGGTCCTTGTGCGGCCGGTCGGTTCTGCGTCCGTCATGGCCCGTCAGGTCGAGTTCCTTGCGCTGGCGGCCAAGAAGCCGAACGTCCGGATCCAGGTGATCCCGTTCTCCGCAGGTGCCCACCCCGGTCTTGACGGCCGGTTCGTCGTCCTGGAGCTGGCGAGCACTGCCGTGCCGGACGTCGTCTACATCGAGGGCCTGCTCGGGGAGCTCTTCCTCGACCGCCCGGCCGACGTCGCGCGGTACAAGGACATCTTCGACTACCTGAGCACCCGCGTGGCCCTGGACGACGACGCGTCACAGGCGTTTCTTCTCGAATCCCGGACGTTCTGGGCCAGCCGCATCGTCGAGTAGGCAATTGCCGGATGGCGTTGCCTCGGGGAGTTTCATCTAGGGCTTGCCAGCGGGATGCCTATGCTCCACCCTGAAGTCACAGGAACATCACGGTCGCGGACCTCCACCTACCGGCGACCTCCGAACCGACTCGCATCACCCGCGAGTACCACCCGTAGAAGTTGCAGGCGGCAGGAAGGGTCCGAGGGCACCGACTGGGCAGAGCGAGAACCCCGCAAAGCCACGTCGTGACTCTTCCGCCGAGGAAGGGGAGCAGCCCATGGTCGGCACGTCCTAGACCGCCGGAGGCGCCACAGCGCGCCCGGCCGCGAGGCTCCTGCGACGACGCAGTCGATGCCCTCTCGCGACAACCAGTTCCCGCTCCGAAGCGCTGCAGCCCGACCGATCGGTGCCATCGCCGCCACCGGCCGTCCTGCAGCGTTTCGCGTCCAAAAGGCGACGAGCCCCGGTGCTGCAACACCGTGGGCTCGCCAGTCGCCTCGCGAAAACGCCCGCCAAGAGCATTCCTAGGGAGACGAACATGTCCAACCTTACGCGCGCGCCGCGCTCAGTCCAAGCCCGCACACCTGCGTGGCGTCAGCAGGTTCGCGAGACCTTCCCGCTCCCCTGCCTGTCCGCCTGGATGCTGGCCGTCGTCGTCGTCCTCGGCTCCGGCCTGGTCGACGTCGTCTTCCGGAGCGGGTCGTGAACCCGGCCGTCGGCGCGCCGACGCCGGACGACGAGCGCCACCGCACCGAGGACGACGACGCCCGGCCGAACAGTGAGCCGAAGCACCCGCCGTCGCTGCCGACGTCCGTGCCGGCGTCCGACCGGACGGCGCGCCGGGCACGAGGCACCGAGAGCCGCAACGCGATGTTCTGGCCGCTGGCCGGGACGGCCCTCGTCATCGGCGTCTCGTTGCTCACCTTCGAGCTGACGCACAGCCCGTTCGCCATCATCGTCATCTCGGCGATGACCGGGCTGGTCGTGCTCATGAGCGACCACTACACCGACTGATCCGCCACGAACGGAGGTCGGCGCCGGCGGGGCGCCGGTGCAGGGTGGCACGGGCCGCCTGGCGAAGGGAACCGGCAGGGCCCCCGGCGCCGACCTCTTCCACGACCCATCCCGCACAGGAGCCTGGGCCGGACGGCGTCCGGCCCGGGCTACGTCGGCACCTTCGGGCCACGCCGTTCGAGGCCGACGAGCAGGTCGCCGTCCGACTGCAGCCGCTCGACGACCTCGTGGTGGTCGAGCTGGGTGAGCCCCGGCTCGAGCTCGTCCCACGACCGCGGCGCTGCCGCCTGCGGCAACGCCCTGCCGCGCAACGAGTACGGCGCGATCGTCGTCTTGCCCGGATGGTTCTGCGACCAGTCGAGCAGCACCTTGCCGGGCCGCAGGGCCTTCGTCATCTTCGACGTCACGAGCCGTGGCCGGGCCCTTTCGAGCTCCTCGGCGACCAGCCGGGCGTAGCCGTGCACGACCATCGCGTCCTGCGTACCGGACACCGGCGCGTAGAGCTGCATCCCCTTGCTGCCGCTGGTCACCGGGTAGCACTCGAGCCCGTCGGCGGCGAGCCGCTCCCGGACCCGGTGCGCGACCTCGACGCACTCGTCGAGCCCGGCGGGCGCGCCGGGGTCGAGGTCGACGACGAGCCGGTCCGGCCCCCTGACCGCACCCCGCGGCCCCACGGTCCACTGCGGCACGTGGAGCTCGAGCGCCGCGAGGTTCGCCGACCAGACGAGGCCGGCGACGTCGTCGACGAGCGGGAAGGTGATCGTCTCCCGGGCGCGCGTCGACCCGGGCACCGGCAGCGTCACCCGCCGGACCCAGTCCGGCGTCCCGTTCGGCAGGTTCTTCTCGAAGAAGTCCAGCCCCTCGACGCCGTCCGGCCACCGCTTGCGGGTGACGGGCCGGTCCTTGACGACGGCGAGCAGCGGCCCGGCGACGGCCGTGTAGTAGGCGAGCACCTCGGCCTTCGTCGTCCCGGTCGCCGGATAGAGCACCTTGTCGAGGTTGCGCAGCACGATCCGACGCCCGCCGACGTCGACAGGCTGATCGGGTCCGTGGCCCCCACGGACGGTTCGCGCCATGTCGGTCAGCCTCTCTTCTGCGGCGGTTACTAGCGAGTCCGACCCAGCTGATGGGTCTGACTCGCTAGTAACCGCGGGGGGCGGGTGGTCTGGGTCAGGGCTCCTCGACGACGTCGTCGGGGTCGAGATCGGTGCGCAGCCCGCGGAACACCGGCTGCCGCAGCCGGCCGTTCTCGCTGCGGCCGAGGTACCGGACCTCGGCGACGACCCGCGGTTCGAGCCAGTGCACCCCGACCGCCTCCGCCCTCGGCACATCGTCGCCGAACGGGGACGTCGCGCGCTCGTGCGGCGCGAGCGCGGCGACGACGTCCGCCTGCGACGCGGTCGCGAGCCCTGATCCGACCTTTCCGACGAACCGGAGCCGGCGGCCGCCGTCCGGGCCGCCGTCCGGGCCGCCGTCCGAACCACCGTCCGGGCCGCCCGCACCGAGCCTGCCGGCACCGACGTCCCACACGCCGAGCAGCAGTGACCCGATCCGGCGCGCGTCGTCCGTCTCCGGGCGCCATCCCCCGACGACGCAGGCCTGCACCCGACGATGGGCCAGCTTCACCCAGTCCCCGTTGCGCCCGCCGGGCGCGTAGCGCGACGCCCGGCGCTTGGCGACGACGCCTTCGAGGCCCTGCTCCAGCGTCGCGGCGAGCAGCACGTCGGCGTCGTCGTACACCGGGGACAGCTGCCAGGCCCGGCCGGACGGCGCGAGCCGTTCGAGCGCCTCCCGACGCTCCTGCCAGCTGCGGCCGGTGAGGTCGACGCCGTAGAGCCGCAGCACGTCGAAGGCGATGAACGTCGCCGGCGCGGACACCGCGTAGGCGGCCGCCCGGCGCCGGTCGCGCACGTGCATCCGCTCGGCGAGCGCGCCGAAGCTCGGGACGCCTCGGCGCAGGACGACGACCTCGCCGTCGAGCAGGACGTCCGGGTGGACCTCACCGAGCGCCGCGAGCTCGGGCCAGGCGGCGGTGACGTCGTTGCCGGCGCGGCTCGTCAGCCGGACGGCGCCGTCCCGCACGTCAGCGAGCACGCGCATGCCGTCCCACTTGACCTCGTACGCCCAGCGGGTGCCGTCCATGGGCAGCCCGGCCCGCGGGCCGGCGGAGGTGGCGAGCATGACATTCACCCCTCCATGCTGCCCGCCGACCGGGCGGTTCTACGCCCGACACGGGTCGCTCGGGGCCGGATGGGCTGGCGGGAGGTGGCGGGGAGCAGCCATGCTGCCGTGGTCGGACCCGGCGTGCTGCGCCGATGACATCTGCCCTCGGGCGGTGTCTCATGAGGGGGACGGCGTCCACCAGGGAGGGAGCGGGCCATGCGGGCGATCTGGAAGGGTGCGGTGTCGTTCGGCCTGGTCAGCGTGCCCGTGCGCGTCTTCGCCGCGACCCAGGAGCACGACATCCGGTTCCATCAGGTGCACGCCGAGGACGGCGGCCGGATCAAGATGAAGCGGACGTGCAGCATCGACGGCGAGGAGGTGGCCTACGACCAGCTCGCCAAGGGCTACGAGTCGCCCGACGGGCGGCTCGTCGTCCTCACCGACGAGGACTTCGACAACCTGCCGCTGTCGACGAGCCGGGAGATCGACGTCGTCGAGTTCGTCCCCGCCGAGCAGGTCGACCCGATCCTGTTCAACAAGACCTACTACCTCGAGCCCGAGGCGCGGGCGGCCAAGCCGTACCAGCTCCTGCGCGAGGCCCTGACCGCCAGCGACCGGATGGCCGTCGTCAAGGTCGCGCTGCGCCAGCGCGAGACGCTCGCCGTCCTGCGGGTGCGCGACAAGGTCATCGTCCTGCAGACCCTGCTCTGGCCGGACGAGGTGCGCGCGGCCGAGTTCGACGTCCTCGACTCCGACGTCGAGGTGCGGCCGCAGGAGCTCGCCATGGCCCAGTCGCTCGTGGAGAGCCTCGCGGCGGACTTCGCTCCGGAGCAGTTCGAGGACAGCTACACCAAGGCGCTCAGCGACCTCGTCGAGGCCAAGCTCGAGGGCGCCGAGCCGGCCCCGGCGCCGGTCGAGGACGACACCGACACCGGCGAGGTCGTCGACCTGCTCACCGCGCTGCAGCGCAGCGTCGAGCGCGCGCGGCAGGCCCGCGGCGAGGCGCCCTCGGACGACGTCGCCGACGGCGCGTCGAAGCCGGCCCCGGCCGCGAAGCCGGCGGCGGCGAAGAAGCCGGCCGCGAAGAAGTCCGCTGCGCCGGAGCCGGCCAAGAAGACCCCCGCCAAGAAGCCGGCGGCGAAGAAAACAGCCCCGCGCAAGAGCGCGTAGGACGTCGGTCACCAGGGACCAGGCCACCGCGCGGAAAGGCCCGCACGTGGGCACCGGCCACCGAACGACCCCGATGCAAGTCCGCGAATCACATCCATGTAGTTACTCCACAAGGGTTGCGCGTCACCTACCGTAACCGGAAGGGTGATCCTCGCCGGGGGGCGCCGTGGCAACCTTCCCGCCCTCGGAGGCGGCCTTCCCTGGGGTGTCTTGCTTGCTGTCTGCCGTCCGGGCGCACCGTGCCCTCCTGCCTGTCCTCGCAACCTGCGTCCTGATCTGCACCGTCCTCGGCACCGCCGCCCCGGCCGACGCCCGACCGGGACCGGCCCCCGACCGGACGAGCCGGCTCGAGGCCCGCCGGGTCGACCGGGTCCGCACCCCGAAACCCGCCTGGTTCGACTGCGGCGGCTACTTCGTCCCCGGTGCCCGCTGCGGCACGGTGCTGCTGCCGCTCGACTACGACCGGCCGCGCGGCGCACAGGTCGAGATCGCGCTGCTCAAGATCCCGGCCGCCCGACCGGCGGCGCGGATCGGGACGCTCTTCGTCAACCCCGGCGGCCCCGGCGGGTCGGGCGTCGAGTTCGCCGCAGCGGCGGCGACCTACCTCGACCAGTCCGTGCTCGACCGGTTCGACGTCGTCGGGTTCGACCCGCGCGGCACGAACCTCAGCGACAACGTCCGGTGCTGGCCGGACGCGGACCGCCAGGACCGCGCCCTGACCGGCCTGCGGACGGCGTTCCCGACCGGTGCCGCGCAGAACCAGGCGGCGGTCCGGTCGGCCCGCGCCTTCGGCCGCGCGTGCTCGGCGAGGGGGCGCCCGCTCGCGGCGTCCATGTCGACCGCCCAGGTCGCCCGCGACATGGACGTCCTGCGCCGCGCCGTCGGTGACCGCAAGCTCAGCTACCTCGGGTTCTCCTACGGCACCTACCTCGGCCAGGTCTACGCCAACCTCTTCCCCGACCGGGTCCGTGCAGCGGTGCTCGACGGCGTCCTCGACCCGCTCGCCTGGGCCGGGACCGCCTCGAACCGCGCCGTCCCGCAGACGACGCGGCTGCGCTCGGGCGAGGCGTCGGCGAAGGCGCTGCGCGAGATCCTCGCCCGCTGCTCGGCCGCCGGGCCGGACTTCTGCCTGCTCGCCCGCCGCGGCGAGCCGCGGCGGGTGCATGCCGCGGTCATGGCCTCCGTCCGGCGCTCGCCGATCGTCCTGCGGGACCCCGACTTCACGATGACGTACACCTACCCCGTCGTCGTCGGGACCCTGCTCGACATGCTCTACTCCCCGCAGGGCAGCGACGACGTCGACGGCTTCCTCTCCTTCCTCGACGACCTCCGCAGCCCCACCCGGTCACCGGCCCGGACGGCCGCGGCGCGCGCCGGACTGCGCCGGATCACGGTGCAGCGCAAGGCGTTCCGGACGACCGGCGGGCTGACGGCCCGGCACCGCGCCGCGTTCGGCCGGTTCGCCTTCCCGTACCCGAACGGTCCGGAGGCCTTCCAGTCGGTGCTCTGCACGGACGGCGTGAACCCGCCGTTCGCCGGCCGGTGGCCCGACTACGCCCTGACGGCCGGCCGTCGTGCCCCGGGCTTCGGACCGCTGTGGACCTGGGCGTCCGCGCCGTGCGCGAGCGCGACGTGGACGGCCCGCGACGAGGACGCCTACCGCGGTCCCTTCACCCGACGGACGGTGCGGCCGGTGCTCGTCGTGGGCGCGACGTGGGACCCGGCGACGCCCTACGGCGGCGCCGTCACGACGGCCCGGCTGCTGCCGAACAGCCGCCTGCTGACGAGCGTCAGCTGGGGGCACACCGCGCTCGGCACGTCGGCCTGCCTCTCCCGCGCGGTCGACGCGTACCTGCTGCGCGGCGTGGTTCCGGCCCGCGGCGCCCGGTGCGTCGGGGACGTCCAGCCGTTCGCGACGCGGCTCGACGACGCGGACGGCGGCGGCGAGCTCGACGGCGGCGACCTCGGCGCGGGCCCCCGGTCGCGGACGGCGGGCCGTGCGACGACCGGCGCGGCGTCCGGCCCGGGACGGCCGCCGATCGTGCCGCTGCGCCCCTGACGCGGGCCCCGGCGTTCGAGTCCTGTTGGTGAACCCGTGACCGCTTCGCGCCGTTCCGCAGGGTGAGCGCGGGTCGCCGGTGGCCCGCACGACGACGTGGAGGGCGCGATGAGGCGCACCGTCCTGGCCCTGCTGACCACCGTGACTCTCGCGATGACGACCGCCCTGACAGCGGGCCCCGCGCATGCTGCGACCCGCGACTACGACCTGCCCGAGGCGGGTGTCTTCCTCGAGGGCATCGGCGTGGACGACCGCGCGGGCCTCGTCTACGTGAGCGCGACGAACCGCAGCGGCACGATCTACCGCGGCGAGGTCGGCTCCGGCCGGCTCGACGTCTGGCAGGGCCCGACGCCCGGCGACAACGGCCGCGGCATCGACGTCGACGACCGGGGCCGGGTCTTCGTCGCGGGCGGACCGAGCGCCGAGGTCCGGGTCTTCTCCCGGTCCGGCCGCCTCCTCGCCGAGCTGCCGACGGGTGAGCCCGGCTCGTTCCTCAACGACGTCCGGGTCGCCGACGACGGCTCGGTGTACGTCACCGACTCGAGCCTGCCGCGGATCTGGCGGGTGAGGCAGACCCGCGCCGGCTGGACGATCGAGCTGTGGCGCGACGTGAGCGGCACGATCACGTACACCCCGGCGCTCACCGACTTCGACCTCGGCGGCATCGTCACGACCCCGGACGGCGACGCGCTCCTCACCACGCAGGGCACGACCGGGCAGCTGTGGCGGATCGACCTGCGGACCCGGCGGATCACCGAGGTGGCGCTCGACGGCGCACCGCTGGTCAACGCCGACGGCATCGTGCTCACGGGCAGGACGCTGTACGTCGTGCAGAACTTCAGCCGGCAGATCACCGAGCTGCGGCTGGGCGAGCGCTGGCGGACGGCACGGACGCAGGACGTGGTGGCCACGCCGGCCGACCGCACCTTCACGACCGCCAAGCTGGTGGGCGGCAGGCTGCTGCTCGTCGACAGCAAGTTCGGCTTCACACCGGCGCAGGCCGTCGCCGAGGACCGCGTTGTCGCGCTGAAGCGCTTCTAGAGATCACCGTGGCGCGGCCCCCGGGTGGGCACACAGCCACCCGGGGGCCGGCCTACGGTGATCTTGGGGGGGTCAGCGCAGCAGGTCGTGCCGCACGATCGTCGCGTCGCGGTCCGGGCCGACACCGACGGCCGAGATCCGGCTGCCGGACATCTCCTCGAGCGCGAGGACGTACTGCTGGGCGTTCTTCGGCAGGTCGTCGAAGGAGCGGGCGGTGCTGATGTCCTGGTCCCAGCCGTCGAAGAGCTCGTACACCGGCTTCGCGTGATGGACGTCGGTCTGCGTCAACGGCATCTCGGGCATCCGGACCCTGTCGACGTCGTAGGCGACGCAGACCGGCAGCCGCTCGAAGCCGGTGAGGACGTCGAGCTTGGTGAGGACGAAGTCGGTGACACCGTTGATCCGCGCGGCGAACCGCGCGACGGGGGCGTCGTACCAGCCGCAGCGCCGGGGCCGGCCGGTCGTCGTCCCGAACTCGTGACCCACGGCGCGCAGCCGTGCGCCGTCGTCGTCGAACAGCTCGGTCGGGAAGGGGCCCTCCCCGACCCGGGTCGCGTACGCCTTGACGACCCCGATGACCCGGTCGATCCGGGTCGGCGGGACACCGCTGCCGGTGCACGCGCCGCCGGACGTCGGGTTGGACGACGTGACGAACGGGTAGGTGCCGTGGTCGACGTCGAGCAGGGTCGCCTGGCCGCCCTCGAAGAGCACGGTCGCGCCGCGGTCGAGGGCGCGGCCGAGCTCGAGCGACACGTCGGCGACCATCGGCCGCAGCCGCTCGGTGTACGACAGCAGCTCGTCGACGACCTCGTTCACGGTGATCGCGCGGCGGTTGTAGACCTTGACGAGCAGGTGGTTCTTCTGGTCGAGGGCTCCCTCGACCTTCTGCGCGAGGATGTGCTCGTCGAACAGGTCCTGCACCCGGATCCCGACGCGGTTCATCTTGTCGGCGTACGTCGGGCCGATCCCGCGGCCGGTCGTCCCGATCTTGCGCTTGCCGAGGAAACGCTCGGTGACCTTGTCGATCGTGCGGTTGTAGGGCGCGATCACGTGCGCGTTCGCCGAGACCCGCAGCGCGCTGCAGTCGATGCCGCGCGCCGTCAGGTCCTCGATCTCACCGAAGAGCACCGACAGGTCGACGACGACACCGTTGCCGATGACCGGCGTGCAGCCCGGGGTGAGGATGCCCGACGGCAGCAGGTGGAGGGCGTACTTCTCGTCGCCGACGACGACGGTGTGGCCGGCGTTGTTGCCGCCGTTGTACTTGACCACGTAGTCGACCCGGTGGCCGAGCGCATCGGTCGCCTTGCCCTTGCCCTCGTCACCCCACTGGGCCCCGACGAGCACGATCGCGGGCATCGCGGACCACCTACCTCACCGCTTCTGGACCACGGACGCGGCCCGGGCGGACCCCAGAGAGGGTATCCCAGCCGCCTGCGCGGGCCGGTGGGCGCACGGCGTCCGCACGTCGTCACGCGAGGCGCTCGACCAGCTCCTCGCCGAGCAGCCGCCCCGACAGCCACGCCTGCTCGATCCGGGACCGCTCCCCCCACGCGTCGCCGCACACCCCGACGAGCGCCGGGTGCAGCGCGAACGGCGCGGAGTGCTGGTGCAGCGGCGCAGCGAGCGACCAGCGGTGCGCCCGGGCGAACATCGGCTCGGGGCTGCGCGCGACCCCGAGCAACGCGGCGAGCTCACGCAGGACCGGTGTGACGGCGGAGCCCGGGTCCTCCAGCCGGCCGGCGGCGAAGACGGACGTCGTGTGCGCGACGAGGACCGCCGCGCCGTCACCGCGCCGTCGTCCGTCGTCGGCGAGCCACGACACGACCGGTGAGCCGTCGATGAACGCACCGTCGAGGTCGCCCCACCAGCGCGTGTCCCAGGCACCCCAGACGGCGATCGCCGGGGCCCACTCGAGTCCGCGGTCGAGCTCGAGCCACGTCGCAACCGGCTCGGGGAGCAGGTCGGCGGCCTGCGGGTCGGGCATCGCGAGGACGACGGCGCGGGCCGGCTCGCCGTCCACGGCCAGCCGGTCGCCGTTCACCTCGACCTCCTCGACGTCGGTCGCACCACGCACGTCGAGGCCGGCAGCGAGGTCCTCGACGATGCTGCGCAGGCCGCCGACGGCCGCCCAGCGCGGCAGGCCGGTCGTCGTCCCGACCCGGCCCTCGGGCGACACGAGCTGGAAGGTGTCGGTCCAGACCCGGGCCAGGCCGGCGTCCCGCCAGCCGTCGACGACGGCCTTGAACCGCACGTCGCGGACCGTGAAGTACGACGCGCCGATGTCGACCGCGTGCCGGCCCTCGGGGAGGTCTTCGGTGCGGACCGCCGCCCGGCCACCGATCCGGTGGCCGCGGTCGAGGACGCGGACGCCGTGTCCGGCGTCGACCAGGGTCCGGGCGCAGGAGATGCCGGCCATGCCGGCGCCCACGACGACGACGGGTGCGTTGCTGTCGGTCACCGGCCCATCCTTTGACACTCGGCGTCTGCGCGCGACCCGGAATCCGGGCGTCGCCCGTCACCGGCGCACCGGGCACGCGGGCGGCGGACGCTTTGTCGGGTATGTCAGGCGAGGTCGAGAGCCCGGGCGGCGGCGGGGTCGCAGTCGCGCAGGAAGGTCCGGCAGCGCTCGTGCTCGGCTGCCTCGCCGATCGCCCCGGCCGCGCGGGCCAGCGCGGCGAGCGCACGGAGGAAGCCACGGTTCGGCGCGTGCGCCCACGGGACCGGGCCCTGGCCGCGCCAGCCCGCTCGGCGCAGCGCGTCGAGGCCGCGGTGGTAGCCGACCCGGGCGTAGGCGTAGCCCTCGACGGGGCGACCGGCCTCGAGCGCCTGCTCCGCGAGGACGGCCCACGGCAGGCTGGTCGCCGGGTGCGCGGCCGCGACGTCGGTCGGCGCGGTGCCGGCCTCGAGCGCCTCACGGGGACCGGCGTCGTCCGGGAGGTTCGTGGGGGGGATGCCGAGAAGGTTCTCGCCGATGCTCACGCACCCATCCAACCCCACCTCCGGGGCCCGACCCCACCCAGGGGACCCGACCCCGGCCCCGGCGACGACGGTCCGCCACTGCGGTCAGCCGGTCACGTGATGCGGGTGCCCGCCGAGCGCAGGTTCTCGCAGGCCTCCACGACGCGGGCCGACAGGCCGGCCTCGGCGGCCTTGCCCCAGGCCCGCGGGTCGTAGGCCTTCTTGTTGCCGACCTCGCCGTCCACCTTGAGGACGCCGTCGTAGTTCGTGAAGAAGTGGTCGGCGACCGGGCGGGAGAACGCGTACTGGGTGTCGGTGTCGACGTTCATCTTGATGACGCCGAAGTCGACGGCCGCCGCGATCTCCTCGGGCAGCGAGCCCGACCCGCCGTGGAAGACGAGGTCGAACGGCTTGTCCCTGCCGTACCGGGCGCCGACGGCGTCCTGGATCTCCTTGAGGATCTCCGGGCGCAGCTTGACGTTGCCCGGCTTGTAGACCCCGTGCACGTTGCCGAAGGTCAGCGCCGCCATGTAACGGCCCTTCTCGCCGAGACCGAGCGCCGCGGCGGTGGCCAGGCCGTCGTCGACCGTCGTGTAGAGCTTCTCGTTGATCTCGTTGGCGACGCCGTCCTCCTCGCCCCCGACGACCCCGATCTCGACCTCGAGAACGATGTTCGCGGCGGACGCGAGGGCGAGCAGCTCCTGGGCGATGAGCAGGTTCTCGGCCAGCGGCACGGCCGAGCCGTCCCACATGTGCGACTGGAACAGCGGCGTGCCGCCGGCCTTGACCCGGTCGGCGCTGATGGCGAGCAGCGGACGGACGAACCCGTCGAGCTTGTTCTTCGGGCAGTGGTCGGTGTGGAGGGCGATGTTGACGTCGTAGCTCTTGGCGACCTCGTGGGCGTACGCGGCGAGCGCGACGGAGCCGGTGACCATGTCCTTGACGGTCGGGCCGGACAGGTACTCGGCACCACCGGTCGACACCTGGACGATGCCGTCGCTCCCCGCGTCGGCGAAGCCCCGGATCGCGGCGTTGAGGGTCTGGGACGAGGTGACGTTGATGGCCGGGTAGGCGAAGGCGCCCGCCTTCGCGCGGTCGAGCATCTCGCGGTAGACCTCGGGGGTTGCGATGGGCATTCGATCGCTCCTGTGCTGATCGTCCGCCGACCGCGGTCGCGCTCGGCGGTGTCTTCCGGCGCCGCCTCATGGACGACGCCTGCGCGCTGCAGCGCTGCAGCGTCTCCGGCCGCAATCCTTCCAGATCCGCCCCGGTCCACCGGCCGCCGAGGTCCCGGGGCCGGCGTGCACGGGCGGGTCGCTCCCGTTCGGCGGCGCGGCAGGCCAGGATGGGAGCCGTCGCCGGGGGGCGGCGGCCGCCCGAACCGGCGGCCGGACGGGACACGCGCGCGAGGGGAGGCGACGGGCGATGATCGACGTCCCGGCACCCCCGCCCGACACCCTCGACTGCGCCGTCTGCGGCGCTCCTGCCGTCATCGCGTACCGCACCCCCGACGAGCCCGACGAGCCCGACGAGGCGGTGTGCGGCCGGCACCGGTCCGCGCTGTCCCGGCACCGCCCCGGCCGGCAGCGGCTCGAGCTGCGGTGGGGCCGCTGGTGCTCGGGCCAGGAGCGCATCGCGGACGTCGTGCTGTCCGGCCGACGGCTGCCCTGCGAGGCGTGCTGCGACCCGGGCGACGTGCTGTGGAGCATCGAGAACGACGGCGGCCGCTGGGAGGCCGTGCTCTGCCTGGCCTGCCTGGAGCCGGGGCTGCCGTCCCCCGGGGCGTCGCGACCCGCTGCGTCGGCGATCCGGTCCCGCGGGCACGCACGATGGGACGGACACCAGTGGGAGCCCGTCGGCGCGGACTGGGGCCCGGGCGCGTGGCCCGGTTGGCCCTCCTGACCGCGCACCGTCCGGCCAGGCCGTCAAGCCGACGGCCCCCGACGCCGATCACCAGCGGGTGGGTGGCGACGGCGCTCGGTCCGCTGACCGCTGGCGGGCGCGTCCCGTTGCCGCGGCCGGCGTGCGCGCGGTCGCGCTCGTCGTCCCGCTGCTGGTCGGCGCGGTGGCCGGCCGGTGGGCGGTCGCTGGCCTGGCCGCCGCGCAGGCTCCCCGGCTCGCGGCGACCGCGCTAGGGGTCACCGGCGGGGTGGCGGTCGCCCTTCTCGGACGCCGCGCCGCGCGGCCGCTGCTCGCCATCGCGACCCTGCTGGACCTCGGCCTCACGTTCCCGGACGAGGCCCCGCGCCGATGGGCGCTCGCGACCCGGGACGTCCGGCCGAGGGCAGCGGTGCAGCGGGTCCGCACCAGCCGCACCGGGTCGGCGTCCGACGCCGCGCAGGCCGTCGTCGTCCTGATCGCCGCGCTCAGCGCCCACGACCGGCGCGGCCGCTACCGGACGCGGCGGGTCCGGGCGCTGACCCGGCTGCTCGCGGACCGCCTCGGCATCGACGGACCGCAGCGCGACCGGCTCGAGTGGGCGGCCCTGCTCCACGACGTCGGCAAGCTCACGGTGGCGACGCGGATCCTCGACAAGGCGGGCCGACCGACACCCGCACAGTGGGACGTCCTGCGCCGCCACCCCTCGGACGGCGCCGAGCTGGTCGGCCCGCTCCTGGCCTGGCTCGGCGAGTGGGGCGCGGCCATCCGGCACCACCACGAGCGCTGGGACGGCGGGGGCTACCCGGACGGTCTCGCCGGTGAGGCGATCCCCCGCTCGGCGCGGATCGTCGCGCTCGCCGACGCCTGGGAGAGCATGACTGCCGCCCGGCCGTACCGGTCCCCGATGGCGACCCGGGCCGCGTACGCGGAGGTCACCCGCGGTCGCGGCAGCCAGTTCGACCCGGCCGTGGTCGACGCCTTCCTCGCGATCCCGCTGCGCCGCCTACTCCGGGCCAGCGGGCCCGTCGCGCTGCTCGCGAACCTCCCGACGCTCGGGGCGCTCGCCCGCATCGGGCAGCAAGGGGTCCTCGCGTCCGCGGCTCCCCAGGTGGCGATGGTGGCCGCGTCGACCGCCGTGGTCCTCGGCGGAGTCGCCGCGACCGGTGGTCTCGTGCCTGCGACCGGCCCCGCCGCAGGGCCTGCGACCGCGGCCGGCCCGGCGCCCGCGGCGTCCCCGAGGCGCATCCCGTCGAGCACGGCCCCGCCGACGGGCACCGACCCGACGAGCCACCCGACCGTGCACCCGACGACGGTGCACCCGACGACGGTGCACCCGACGACGGTGCACCCGACGACGGTGCGCGCGACGACGACCCGCCCCGCGACCACGACGACCCCACCGGGACCCACCATGACGAGTACGGTCCCTCGCCCGACTCCGAGCGCGACGACCAGCACGACGCCCAGCACGACGACGTCCAGCACGGCTCCGAGCGCGACGACCAGCACGACGACCTCCAGCACGACGACCTCCAGCACGTCGGCCCCGGGCCCGACGACGTCGACACCGTCGCCTGCGCCCACGACGGCGACCTCCACGCCGTCGCCGGCACCCGACCCCGCTGCGACGACGGCGATGCCGTCGCCGGCGTCCGGCACCGGCGCGACCGCGGCCTCCACGCCGGCACCCGCACCCACGTTCGTCGTCCGGACGCCGGCCGAGACGACGCTGCGGGCGGCCGGCTTCGGCTGGCTCGTCCGGCCGGGCCTGGACTACGAGTGCAGCCTCGACGACCACGGCTGGCTGCCCTGCGACGGCAGATGGTTCGCGACCTACATCGACGTCGAGCCCGGGCGGCACCGGTTCGCCGTCCGTTCCGTCGACCCGGCGACCGGCGCGGCCGGAGAGCCGGCGCGGGCGTCCTGGGTCGTGGCCTGACCAGGCCGCGCGCGATGCTGGCCGGATGCCGACGACTTCGCCGACCGACCCGCTGACCGACGCGGACCTGCCCGGAGTGCTGGCCGCGCACGGGATCGACGGGCTCGTCGACGTGCACACCCACTTCATGCCGGAGAACGTCCTGGCCAAGGTGTGGGCGTTCTTCGACGGCGTCGGCGCGGCGACCGGGCTGCCGTGGCCGATCACGTACCGGTTCGACGCCGACACCCGGCTGGCGACGCTCCGGGCGCTCGGGGTCACCCGGTTCGCACCGCTGGCGTACCCGCACCGGCCGGGCATGGCGGCGTGGCTCAACCACTGGCTGGCCGACTTCACCGCGCGGACGCCGGACGCCGTCCCGACCGCGACGTTCTTCGCCGAGCCGGAGGCGGCCGGGTACGTGCGCCGGGCCGTCGACGAGGGGGTGCGCTGCGTCAAGGTGCACGTCCAGGTCGGCGGGTTCGACCCGCGGGACGACGTCCTCGACGCCGTCTGGGGCCTGCTCGCCGAGGCCGGTACGCCGGTCGTCGTGCACTGCGGCGACGGACCGCGGCGCGGTGCGTTCACCGGCCTCGCCGTCTTCGAGGAGGTGCTGCGCCGGCACCCGATGCTGGTCGCGGTCATCGCGCACGCCGGCCTGCCGGACTACGCCGGCACGCTCGACCTCGTCCGCCGGTTCCCCCGGATCCACCTCGACACGACGATGGTCGGGACGGCGTACACCGACCGCTTCGCGCCGCTGCCGCCCGACTGGCCCGCGCGGCTCGCCGACGTCGCCGACCGGGTCGCGCTCGGCAGCGACTTCCCCAACATCCCCTACCCGTACGCCGAGCAGGTCGCCGCGGTCCTGCGCTGGGCGGACGCGGACCCCGGGCTGGGGCGCTCGTTCGTCCGCGCGGTCCTCCACGACACCGGCGCACGGCTGCTCGGCGGTCCGGCGGCGGACCGGCTGCGCCCGTCGCGGCCGTCCCCGCCGTCGCGCCCGTCCGGCCCGGTGGAAGCAGATCGAGCGGACTCGTTAAGGACCCGGCACCAGGAGCCGAGCGAATGATGTGGGGATCTCCGGACCAAGGGAGCGGGGCCGCTGGCGGGCTCGCGTCCTGACGTCGGCGACGTTGCGCACCACGGGCCTCGTGGGGCCGCCCCTGTCGGGGGTGCTCGTCGGCTACCTGACCCTCGTCGGGATGGATCCGGTCGGGACCTCGCCCGTGCTCTCAGCCCTGGTGGCGGTCACTCCGGCGGCCGTCACGGCCGCGGCGGCGGGCATTCTCGTCCGCCGGCTCGCCGGCCTGCCGGACCTGCTCGACCTGGCCCTGACGTTCCCGGGGCCCGCGCCGAACAGGGTCCTCGTCACCGTCCGAGGGCTGCGCCGGAGCCGGGTCGTCGAGAGCACCCGGGTGGCCGTGCACGGCACGGCGCCCGACGCTGCGGTGTCTCTGGTGACGTTGCTCAGCGCGCTCGGGGGGGCGGACAGGTCGCTCCTGCGACGGGCCCGTCGGGTCGCCGCCCTGACCGATGTGCTCGCCCGCCGCCTCGGGGTCGACGAGGCCGGCCGGACGAGGCTGGCGTGGGCCGCCCTGCTGTGTGACATCGGCAAGCTGACCGTCGCGCGCGAGATCCTCGACAACCCCGGGGAGCCGACGCAGGAGGAGTGGGAGCTGCTCCGCCGTCACCCGCTCGACGGCGCCGACATGGCCGGCGCGGTCCTCGGGTGGCTGGGGCCGTGGGGGCAGGCCATCCGGCATCACCACGAGCGGTACGACGGTGCGGGCTACCCCGACGGCCTGGTCGGTCCGCGGATCCCCACGTCGGCACGCATCGTCGCACTGGCCGACGCCTACGAGAGCATGACGCGCACCCGCCCGCACCGCCCGGCGCTGTCCATGGCGGCGGCGAAGGCCGAGATCCGTCGCTGCCGCGGCACGCAGTTCGACCCCGACGTCGTCGATGTGTTCCTGGGCCTGTCGACGCCGCGCCTGCGCTGGGTCCGCAGCCCGCTCGGTCTCCTGGGCGCGCGCGCCACCGCCTCAGGGCGCCGGCTGACGATCGGCCGCCGCTCCCCCGTTGACCTCGACGCGGTCGGCGACCCCGGCGCGGCCACCGACCCCGGCGCGGCCACCGACCCCGGCGCGGCCACCGACCCCGGCGCGGGCGGCGCCGTCGGGTCGGCCCGCGACGTCGACGCGGCCGGCGACCGCCCCGGCAGGCAGGGATGGTGGGGCCCCGGCGCCACGGTGCTGCCGACGCCGGCCGAGCGCGCCATCCCGGCCCAGAGCGTCGGGCTACGGCGAGGTGCGGCGGACCCGGTGACGCGAGCCACGACCGTGCGAACGCCGACCAGTCCTGCGCCTGACCTCGGCGAGGCGTTCGGGGCGGGTGTCGACCCGGACCTCACCACGGACCTCACCTCCGGCCTCTCCGCTGGCCTCACCGCGGACGCCGCGTCCCGTGGCGGCACCGCACGCGGGGTCACCGTCCCGCCGCAGCGCGCGCACCACGAGGATCTGCCCGCCCCGGTGCTCTTCTGCCGTCCTCCGCCCGTGACGGACCTGCGGGCCGCCGCCTTCGCCTGGGTACCGGCGCCGGGACAGGAGTTCGAGTGCTCGCTGGACGACGGGGAGTGGACTCCGGTCGGCGCTGTCACCTCGACGACCTACATCGACGTCGCCGGCGGCGAGCACCGCTTCGCCGTCCGCGCCGTGGACCTCGCCAGCGGCCTGCGCAGCGCCCCGGCCGTCGTCTCGTGGCAGGTCACGTCGCGCCGCCCCGCACCGCAGCCGTCGCCCGTCGGCGGCTGACGGTCCGCACGGGCAACCGGCGTGAAGACTGGTCGGCCGCCGCGACCGACGTCAGCCCGCGGCGTGCCGGCCGGACGTCCGTCGGGCCCCCGGCGCCGAGACGGCGCCGTCGGTGAGGTCGACGACGGCGTCGGCGAGGCCGACGAGCGCCGGGTCGTGGGTCGCCACGACGGCGGTCATCCCGCGGTCGTGGACGAGCCGGCTGAGCAGGTCCATGACGGCCCGGCCGGTCTGCGAGTCGAGCTGCCCGGTCGGCTCGTCGGCGACGAGCAGGTCGGGGGAGTTCGCGAGCGCCCGGGCGATGGCGACCCGTTGCTGCTGCCCGCCGGACAGCTCGTAGGGCCGCTGCCCGGCGTGCGCCGAGAGCCCGACGACGTCGAGCAGCTCGGCGACCCGGGCCTCCCGTGCGCCCGGGTCGGTGCCGACGAGCCGCAGCGGGACACCGACGTTCTCGGCGGCGGACAGGATCGGCACGAGGCCGAACGTCTGGAAGACGACCCCGACGCGGCGGCGGCGCAGGTCGACGAGCTCGCGTTCGGACAGGGCCGAGACCTCGGTGTCGCCGAGGTGCACCGTTCCCTCGTCGGGCCGGTCGAGGCCGGCGACGAGGTTGAGCAGCGTCGTCTTGCCCGAGCCCGACCGGCCCCGGACCGCGAGCACGGTGCCGCGCGTGACGTCGAGGTCGACCCCGCGGACGGCGGTGACCGCGCGGCGGCCGCTGCCGTAACGGCGCACGAGGCCACGGGCGACCAGGAGCGGCTCACTCATCGTCGTCCCCCGTCGGCACGGCCGGCGCCGGATCGGGTCCCGTGCCGTCCGACGGCCAGACGCCGACGTGGTCGGACTCGAGCTCGAGGCGGACCCGGTCGCGCAACCTGAGGGCGCCGACGAAGTCGCGCGGCAGCTGGAGGCGGCCCACCCGGTCGAGGACCGCGTACTCCTGCGCGACGACGGTCTCCCGGCCGTGCTCGTCGACCCGCGTGCTCCGCACGGTCTCGGTCGCCGTGCGGCCGTCGCGGATGGCGACGGTCCGGTCGACCTGCTCGCTGACGAGCGGGTCGTGGGTGACGACGAGGACCGTGACACCCAGCTCGCGGTTGGCGGCCCGCAGCGCGGCGAACACCTCGTCGGACGTCGCGACGTCGAGCTCCCCGGTCGGCTCGTCGGCGAGGAGCACGTGCGGTCGGTTCGCGAGCGCGACCCCGAGCGCGACCCGCTGCTGCTCGCCGCCGGACATCTCCCGCGGGCGCCGGTCCCGGCAGTGCCCGACACCGAACAGCTCGAGGAGCTCGTCGACCCGGGCCCGTGCGGCCGGGGCCTTCGTGCGCGTCACGGCCAGCGGCAGCGCGATGTTGTCGGCCGCCGTGAGGTACGGCAGGAGGTTGCGTGAGGTCTGCTGCCAGAGGAAGCCGACGACGTGCCGCTGGTAGCGCACCCGCGCCCGGCCGCGCAACGCCGTCAGGTCGTGACCGGCGACGACGACCCGGCCGGCCGTCGGGGCGTCGAGCCCGGACAGGATCGTCAGCATCGTCGACTTGCCGGACCCGGACGCCCCGACGACGGCCACGAGCTCGCCGTCGTCGAGGCTGAGGTCGAGGCCCTGGAGGGCCTGCACCTCGACGTCCGCCGTCCGGAAGATCCGGACCAGCCCCTCGCAGACGACGACGGGGCCGCTGCCCCGCACCCTCGGTTGCGTACCGACCACCACGGTTGTCAACCACCTTCCACGGTGCGCGCCGCCTGGGCGGGCGAGACCGACCGACCGGCGAGGACGGCGCCGAGCACCCCGAGCGCGACGACGACCCCGAGGCCGACGACGATCGCCACGACGGGCCAGACCGGCACGAGCACCGGCGGCGGCACGACGGCCCCGGTGAGCGGGCGCAGGTCGGCGACCGGCAGCACGAGCCGGGCCAGGAGCAACCCGCCGACGACGCCGCCGAGCACCGCACCGGCCGCGACGGGCGCGACCTCGAGCCCGACGAGCGCGGACGCCTGCCGCCCGGCGAGCCCGAGGGCGCGCAGGTGCGCGATGAAGCGCGAGCGGGCCCGGGCGCCGAGCAGCAGCGCGAGCAGGACGGCCGTCGCCGCGAGCAGGGACCCGACGACGAGCGTGACCGGGAGCGCCTCCCGGACCGCGACGGCGAGCGGGCTGTCGGTGTACCGCGCGGCGGTCTCGGCGGGCGTCCGGACGGTCACCGCGTCGGGGACGAAGCCGCGGACCGTGTCGTCGTCCGGCACGGGATCGACGTCCGCGAGCAGGTCCTGCGGCGAGAGCACGAGCCTGGTCCGGTCTCGCAGCCCGGGCAGCGACCCGAGCATCCAGCTGCCGTCACGCGGCATCCCGACGAGCCCGTCGGTGACGACGGCCGCGACGACGACCTCGATCCGGCGGGCACCGACCCGCAGCGAGACCGTCGACCCGACCGGTGCGGACCGCGCGGTCACCGGGCCGACGGCGACCGGCAACGGCCCGGTCGGGCCTGCGGGCTCCAGCCGGGCGGCGACGGCGGGCGACAGGGCGGGGACGCCGCGCAGCCCGCCCTGCACCCGGGCGAGCGCCACCGGGTCGGTGCCGTAGACGCGGACGATCCGCTCCGGCGGGGTGCTGCCGTCCCGCGACGGCGGCGTGAACGCGGCGGCGTCGATCTCGGTGAGCCGAGCGGCCGCGCGCACCCCCGGCATGCCCTCGAGCTCGGCGAGCGACTCCTCCGGGAAGCCGATGCTGTGCAGGCGCAGCGGGGCCGCGACGGCCTGGGTCGCCGAGCGCTCCGTCGCGGCCTGCGTCGTCCGTGACGTCACGACGGCGAGCACCGCGACGGCCAGGCACAGACCCAGGCACACGAGCGGGAGCAGCCCGCCGGACTCGCGCTGCGCCCGGGCCAGCCCGAGGAAGCCGACCGCGCCGCGGCGACGGGTCACCAGCCTGGCGGCGAGCGCGACGGGCGCCGCGAGGGCGCACGCGGCGAGGACCGCGACGACGGCGGCGAGCAGCGTCGGGGCCGCGACGACGAGCGGGTCGAGCCCGCTCTCGGGGACCCGGTCGAGCCCCGCGGCGCTCTGCGCGTCGAGGGTCGCCCCACCGTTCGCAGCCACGTCGAGGCCTCGGCGGCGCAGGGCGAGGACGGCCACCGCCGCCAGCGCGACGAGGAGCACCAGGACGACGGTCGGCGCCTGCCGGGCGAGCCGGGCCCGCCGGGACGGTGCTGCCGCACCGCCGCGGCCGCCGATCCGGGCGCCCTCGGCCGGGCCGCGGCCGCGCCGCACGAGCGGGACCGCTGCAACGACGACCGCGGCGGCGGGGGCCAGGGCGACCAGTCCGAGGAGCACGGCGCCCGAGATCCCGGGCGATCCCGGCAGGAGCGAGGCGAGGACCCCGCCCACGCCCGCCGCCGGGACGCCGAGGACGAGCGCCTCGACGGTGAGCACCCCGAGCACCTGCCGCCC
>DAIOGQ010000023.1:15837-22396 GCA_036745175.1 Kineosporiaceae bacterium | reverse complement strand
GCGCCCGCTCGTCGCTCCGCAGCCGAGGCAGACGACACGGTCGAGGCTGCCGTGCAGGTCGACGACCCGGCGCGCGCCGGCTGCCTGGTGCAGCCCGTCGACGTTCTGCGTGACGACGCCCGCGACGTGACCGGCATGCTCGAGCGCCGCGACGACGCGATGCCCCTCGTTCGGCACGGCCGCGGCGACATGACGCCAGCCGACGAAGCTGCGCGCCCAGTAGCGGCGCCGGCCGTCCGGGCCGCCGGTGAACTCCTGGAAGGTCATCGGGGTGTGCCGGCGCAGCGCGCCCTGCGGCCCGCGGTAGTCGGGGATGCCGGACTCCGTCGACAGCCCGGCGCCGGACAGGACCACGACCCCGCCGTCGCCGACCAGGCCGGCGAGCGTCGCGACGTCCCCGAGCTCGACGACGTGATCGGCGTCGAGCTCGCGCAGGTAGGCGGGGCGCGGCAGCACCCGGCGCAGCGGCTCACCCATGCTGCTGCTCGACCGGCTGCTCACCCACGCCGACATGCTGCCTCATCCGCCGCCTCACGGCGCTGCGTGGCCGGACCCGCCCGGCCCGGGACGCCGACGCCGCGGCCCCGGCGGCGGCGCGAGCGCAGCGGCGAGCAGCGCCTGCGCGCTGCCGCGGAAGAGGTCGACAGCCTCCTCGCGGGACAGGCCGGCGACATCCGTCACCCAGACGAGCGACTCGATGCCGGTCGCCGAGCGGATCGCCACGGCGAGCCGGTGGACGTCGACGTCCGGTCGGGAGGTGCGCAGCGGCGCAAGGGCGTCCTCGAGCCAGCCGACGACCCTGCCCTGGCGCAACGGCAGCCCCGCGCGGTCGGTCGCAGGATCGAGCGAGACCCGAAGCGTCGCCCGCAGCTGCGGCTCCCACTCCAGCAGCGTGCGCAGGTGCTCGGCCATGACGAGGTCGAGCCGGTCCGCCGGGTCCTCGGGGGCGTCCGGCGGCAGGAGCGAGGCGAGCCGGGTCTGCGGATGAGCGCCGAGGACGAGGGCCTGGCGGGTCGGGAAGTACCGGTACGCCGACGTCCTCGACACCCCCGCCGCCCGGGCGGCCTCCTCGACCGTCGGTGTGACCCCCTCGGCCAACAGGCGGCGCGTCGCCTCGACGAGCGCCCGGCGGGTGCGGCTCTTCTGGCTCGTCCGGCCGAACTGATCATATGGGACGTCCATCCCGTCATGGTACTGTCGTCCCACGAAGACCACGCAGCAGGCGGGCCGAAGGGGCGCGCGTGTCGCGGCGACACACGTGGAGGCGGACATGCGGACGGCAGACGGCACGGCAGGCAGCGCGAGGGGCAGCGCGAGGGGCAGCGCGACAGACAGCGCGACAGACAGCGCGACGGACGACACGGCAGACACCACGCCGGACAGCCCGGTACCGAGCGCGGCGGGCGACGCCACGGACCCGGCGGTCACCGACCCCGAGCTCTACCGGGTGCTCTTCGAGAACGACCGGGTCAGGGTGCTGGAGTACCGCGACTCTCCCGGCGACAGCACGCACCCGCACCACCACCCGGACTCGGTGATGTACACGCTCTCGTCGTTCTCGCGGCGGCTGCGCGCGGCCGGCCGCGAGGTCGAGGTCGACCTGCCCGCGGGGCAGGTGCGCTGGGTCTCGGCCCAGGAGCACTCGGGGGTGAACATCGGGCACACGCAGACCCACTCGCTCTTCGTCGAGCTCAAGGAGCCCGCGCCTGCCGGTTCGCCGGCCACGACCGCAGCTGCGCCGCTCGGACCGTCGGCGCCCTGACCCGCCCGGCGCCCGGGGAGGTCAGCGCTCGATACCGAGGACGACGTCGCCGGCGCCCGGCCGGACCTCGCCCAGCGCGCGGGCCGGCAGCCGGAAGACCCGGCCGGGGGCGAGCGGCCACGGCACGCGCACGGCGCCGACGACCCGGCCGTGCTGCCGGACGACGACCCGCGGGGTCCGGACGAACTCCGCGCCCCACAGCAGGAACCGGCCGCGGGACGGTCCCGGGTCGCCGGCCCGCAGCAGCCCGGGCGAGACCCAGGTGAACGGCGCCCGCGCCCGGACCCGGACGCCGTCCGCGCGGTGCTCGCGGCCCTCGAGCCAGTCCAGGACAGCGGGGGCGACGTGCCGGCCGCCGAGGGCTGCGACGTCCGCGGTGTCGACCGGGTGGACGAGGTTGCCCACGGCGAAGACGCCGGGCTGCGACGTCCGCAGCGCGGTGTCGACGAGCGGGCCCCGCGTGCCGCCGTCCGTCTCGAGCCCGGCGGTACGCGCGAGCTCGGAGTCGGGCACCCAGTCACCGGTGAAGACGACGGCGTCGCAGCGGACGAGCCGGCGGCGACCGGTGGTGACGTGCTCGATCTCGACGGCCTCCACGCGGCGTCGTCCGACGACGCGGACGACACGGGTCGAGGTGGCGACCGGTACGCCGAGCCCGAGCCGACCCGCCGCGGTGAAGGCCGCGAAGGCCTCCGGCCGGGCGGACCGGGACGTCATGAGCACCGGTTCGCAGTGCGCGTGCCGCAGGGTGAGGACCGCGGACCACGAGACGGCCTCGGCCCCGACGACGACGGCGCGGTTCCCGACCGGGTGACCGTACTGATGGACGGCGTTCTGCAGCATGCCGGTCGTGTACACGCCGGCCGGACGGTCGCCCGCGACGAGGCGTGCCGCCCGGGGGCGCTCCCGGGCGCCGGTCGCGAGCACGACGGCGCCCGCCTCGACGACGGCACGTCCGAGGGGGCTGGTGACGTCGAGGGCGCGTTCCCCGGCCCAGCCGGTCACGGTCGCACCCGTCGAGACGACGACGCCGGCCTCGAGGGCGCGGTCGACGAGCCGGCGCGCGTACTGCGGTCCCGTCAGCACGCGCCGTAGGTCGCGCACCCCGTACCCGGTGTGGTCGCTGTGCCGCGGGATCCCGCCGGCCTGCGCCTCCCGGTCCAGCACGAGCACCTCGCCGTCGACGCGACCGGCGAGCGCGGTACCGGCCGTGAGTCCCGCCGGCCCCGCCCCGACGACGACGACCCTCGGGCCCGGCCGGGAGCCGGACGACGCTGCGCGCGCGCTCATCCCGCGGTCCCGGACGACGCGCCGCGGGCGGCGACGAGCGCCTCGACCGTTGCGCCGCAGTAGAAGCCCTGGCAGCGGCCGTTCGTCACGCGGGTGCGTCGGCGCAGCCCGTCGAGGTCGGCGGGCGGCAGGGTCGCGGCGAAGGCGTCGCGGATCTCGCCCAGGGTGACCCGCTCGCAGAAGCAGACCACGGCGCCGTACGCCCCGTCCCGTGCGATGAGGTCGGCGTCGGCGTAGGGCCGCAGGAACGCCTCGCCGAGGTTGGGCATCCGCGGCGCCGGCGGCAGGTCGTCGCGCGGGGTGACGTCCAGCCCGGCGTCGCGGAGCAGACCGACGACGTGCTCGGCGATCGCCATCCCTGCGGTGAGGCCGGTCGACCGGATGCCGCCGACGAGGAGGTAGCGCGCCGTCGGGTCGACCTCGACGAGGTAGTCGCCGGCACCGGTCCCGGCCCGCAGCCCTGCGTAGGTCGCGGTGACCTCCTCCTCGAGGAGCCGCGGCATGAGCCGGGACCCCTTCACCAGCAACGACTGGAGCCCGTGCTCGGTCGTCCCCGTCGCTGTCGGGTCGTCGACGTCGTCCGCCGTCGGGCCGAGCATGACGTTGCCGTAGACCGTCGGGCTCACCAGGACGCCCTTGCCGGCCGTCGTCGGCACCGGCAGGACGATCCGGTCGACGAGGGCACGGGCGAGCTTGTCGAAGACGACGAGCTCGCCGCGGCGCGGGGTGACGGTGAAGCGCCGGTGGCCGAAGAGCGCGTCGACCGCGGCCGCTCCCAGGCCCGCCGCGTTGACGACCCAGCGCGCGGTGACGTCGCCGGCGGGCGTGCGCAGGACCGTTGCGGCGCCGAGGGTCGCGGGGGGCGAGGTCACGCCGGGCGAGGTCACGCCGGGCGAGGTCAGGAGGTCGGCGGCGCGAACGACGCCGGTGACCGGCGCGTCGAGCACGAGCCGCGCCCCGCGCTCGACCGCCTGCGTCGCGAGCGCGAGGTTCGTCGTCCACGTGCACGTGATCGCCTCGTCGGGCACGGTCAGGCCGCCGCGCGCGCCGGCGCCGAGCGCCGGGACCGCCGCGTACACGGCGGCGGCGTCGACGATCTCGCAGTGCAGGTAGCCGTTCGCGACCGCCTTATCCCGCAACACCGGCAGCGCCTCGAGCTCCAGCTGCGTCCAGGCGACGAGCAGTGCCCCGGTGCGCTCCACGGGGATCCCGACCTGCGCCGCGTAGGCGCTCAGCAGCGCGTGGCCGCGCCGGACGAGCCGGGACTCCAGGGTGCCGGGCGTCGCGTCGAACCCGGTGTGGAGGATCGCGGTATTCGCCTTGCTCGTGCCGGCCCCGACGTCGGACCGCGCCTCGACGAGGGCGACGGACAGGTGCGACGCCGCGAGGTCGCGAGCGACGGCGGACCCGACGATGCCGGCGCCGATCACGGCGACGTCCACCGTGGCATCGACGGGGGCATCGGTGGGGGTGCCGGTGCCGGTCATGACGTCCCCCGGACCGCGCCCGGGGCCGTTGCGACGGCGGCGTTCCAGCGCGTGAGGTGGGCGGCCGCCCGGTCCGGCGTCCACCGCGGCTCGTAGGTGTGCGCCGGGGTCCAGGCGTCGACGGCGTCGACGAGGGCCAGGCCGGGGTCGAGCCCGACCCGGGCGAGCGCGGCGGCGCCGAGACCGGTCGCGTGCGGCGACGGGTAGACGTCGACCGGCACCCCGAGCAAGTCGGCCTGGGCCTGCATGAGGACGCGACTGCGGGTGAGGCCGCCGTCGACGCGCAACCGGGTCAGCGGCCGGCGCAGGTCCGCCGCGACGCTGCCGGCGAGCATCGCCACCTGCGCCGCGATCCCCTGCAGGACGGCGAGGACGACCTCGCCGCGTCCGGTCGACAGCGTGAGCCCGGTGAGCGTGCCCTGCGCGGCGGCCCGCCACCACGGGGCGCCGAGCCCGGCGAGCGCCGGGACGCACAGGACGTCGCCGGCGTCCTGCGCGGCGACCGCGTCGAGGTCGGCGGCCGACCCGACGAGGCCGAGGTCGACGAGCCAGCGGATCGCGGACGCCGCGGTGAAGACCTGTCCGTCGAGGCAGTACGCGACGTCCGCGACGTCCGCGCCGCCGCGGACCTGCCACGCCACGGACGTCGCGAGCCCGGCGGTCGACCGGGTCGCCGTCGGGCCGACGTTCGCGAGCAGGAACGCCCCCGTGCCGTACGTGCACTTCGCGCTGCCGGGGTCCAGACAGCGCTGGGCGAGCAGCGCGGCCTGCTGGTCGACGACGACGCCGGTGACCGGCACCTCGGCACCGAACGCCGTCGTGGTGCCGACGACCTCGTCGCAACCGACCACCCGGGGCAGCCGCTCGCCGTCCAGCCCGAAGAGCCCGGTGAGCTCGGGATCCCAGGTCCGCTGGTCGACGTCGAGCAGGAGCGAGCGGCTGGCCGTCGTGACGTCGGTGACGAAGGCGCCCGTCAGGTGGTGCAGGAGCCAGGTGTCCGTCGTCGTCACGACGCCCTGCGTCGTCAGGGTGCGGCGCAGCCAGGCGAGCTTGGGCGCGGTGAAGTACGCGTCGAGCGTGAGGCCGGTCCGGGCCGCGACGAGACCGGCCGCGTCGGCGAGCCCGGCGCAGACCGACTCGGCCCGCCGGTCCTGCCACACGATCGCCGGGGTCAGCGGGTCACCGGTGGCCGGGTCCCAGGCCAGGACGGTCTCGCCCTGGTTCGCGAGCGCGACAGCCTCGACGCGCCGACCGGACGTCTCGAGGGCGCGGCGTCCGGCGACCAGCACCGAGTCGAGCAGGGCGCGCGGGTCCTGCTCCACCGCGCCGCCGCCGAGGTAGGCCGGGCGCAGCGGCTCCTCGCAGACCGCGGACGGGGTGCCCGCGGCGTCGACGACGACGGCCTTCGTGCCGGAGGTGCCCTGGTCGATCGCGAGGACGGTCACGGCCGGCGGGCGGTCTCGTCCGTCAGCGGACGACCCGGCCCTTGACCGGGTCTCCGCCGGGGAGGGCGGTCAGCACGACCACGTCCGCGGGCCCGGCGAGCCTGCCGGCAAGCGACGGGGCCAGGCCGGCGAGGGCGGCGCCGCGCGAGTGCGCGTCGAGCGCCGCCTGACTCGCCCACTGCTCGATCATGACGAGCCGGTCGTCCGTCTCGTGCAGGGCGTAGAGCTCGCAGCCGTCCTCGGCGTGGACGAGCGGCACGACGCCGAGGAGCGCCTCGCGCACCGCCTCGTGCTCGCCCGGCACGGGGGTGATCGTGGCGACGACGACGACCGGCATGTGCGGCTCCTTCGCGGGCGGCCGGGGACGACGCCGGCGGCGGGGTGGGTGCCCAGGACGATAGCGCCAGGTCCTGCGGGCAGGCCCGCTCGGGGAGTGCCGGCCCGGGATGGCCCGCCCGAGATGCGGAGGGGACCGTCCCGCGGTCCATTGGGGGCGGGCGGTCCGTACGAGGCAGGGTCCGGGGCAGGTCCGCGGCAGTCCGCGGCAGGTCCGCGGCAGTCCGCGGCAGGTCCGC
>DAIOGQ010000023.1:0-15737 GCA_036745175.1 Kineosporiaceae bacterium | reverse complement strand
GGCAGTCCGCGGCAGTCCGCGGCAGTCCGCGGCAGTCCGCGGCAGTCCGCGGCAGTCCGCGGCAGGTTCGCGGCGGGTTCGAGGCAGGTCCGAGGCGGGAAGGATGTGGTCGGCGGTGTGCCGGGTGGCCGTCCGCGAGATCGCGGGCTCCGAGCAGGCACCCGCCCGGACGCGGCAGTGGGCTGCGGACCGACTGCGCCACTGGGATCTCGAGGCCGAGGTCGACCGCACCCTGCTCGTGCTCAACGAGCTCGTGACGAACGCCGTCGTGCACTCGCCGGGCGCAGGTGCCTGCCGGATCGTCGTGCACGCCGGGTCGCTCGAGGTCGTCGTGTCGGACGGCGGGCCGGGGCCCTCCCGGCGCGCGCTGCGAGCCGCGCACCACCCCGACCCCGACGGCTGGGAGCGGGCGGGCGGGCGTGGCCTGCGGATCGTCGCGGCCGTCGCCGACCGCTGGGGCGCGACGTTCCTCGACGGCAGGGCCGCCGTGTGGGCGCGGTGGGCCCTGGACCCGGCGTGGGCGCACACGCACACCTGCGTCTGCGACGGCACGGACGGCGAGCGGCTCGGCTCCGGCGGGCGGGTCCGGGAGCTGCCCGGAGCAGGGGACGAGGAGCCGGACACGCCCCGTCCGCCGATGAGTCCGCACCGCCGCCCGGGTCGTAGAGGATGACTCCGGCGCATCGTGCGCCGGGCCGACGATCGGAGCCGACATGACCTCCCGCGACAGTGCGCCGCTCGGCGCCCCCTGCTGGGTCGACCTGCAGACCTCGGACGTCGACCGGGCCCGTGCCTTCTACCCCGAGGTCCTCGGCTGGGAGGCTCTGCCGGGCAGCGACGAGTTCGGCGGCTACTTCATGTTCACCCGCAACGGCGTGCCGGTCGCCGGTGGCATGCCGGCCGACGCCGAGGCACCGGTGTCGGACGTCTGGTCGGTCTACCTCGCGAGCGCGGACGCGACCAAGACCCTCGAGGCGGCGACGGCGGCGGGCGGCCAGGTCGTCGTCCAGCCGATGCAGGTCGCCGACCTCGGGTCGATGGCCTTCGCGGTCGACGTCGGCGGCGCCGGGGTCGGCGTCTGGCAGCCGGCGACGTTCCACGGCTTCGGGCTGCTCGCCGAGCACGGCGCGCCGGCCTGGTTCGAGGTGCACACCCGCGACTACGACCGGACGGTGGCCTTCTACCGTGACGTCTTCGGTCTCGAGCCGCGGGTGATGTCCGACACCGACGAGTTCCGGTACACCACCCTGCACGCGCCCGGCTCCGAGGACCCTCTGGCCGGGGTCATGGACTCCGCGACGTTCCTTCCCGAGGGCGTCCCGCCGCACTGGCAGGTGTACTTCGGGGTCGACGACACGGACGTCGCGGTCGCCACCCTCGAACGGCTCGGCGGCTCGGTCCGCACGCCCGCCGAGGACACCGAGTTCGGCCGGATCGCCGGGGTGAGCGACCCGATGGGCGGCGACTTCATGCTCGTGGCGCCCAACGCGTCGATGCCGGCGCGGACGGGCTGACCGGTTGACGGGCTGACCGGCTCACCGGTCGGCCTGGCCCGGACCCGCGTCGTCCGGACGGTCGCCGGGGCCGGACGCCGTCCGGGTGGACGAGCGCTGTCGTTCGCCGGTCAGGTCCGCGGCGAGCCAGGTACCGTCGACGGTGTCCGGTTCGGGTCGACGGCCGGATGCGTAGAGGTCACGAGGGAGCAGTCGGTGGGGGATCCGGAGACCGGGAGTCGCGCGTCCGCGCCCGAGAAGGCGGCCGGGACGACGCGGCCCGTCGTCGCCGACGCGGTGCCCGGCGGCTCCGGGCCGTCAGGGCCCGTGACACCGGCCACGCCGCCGAAGGCCGGTCGCGGTGTCCCGCGGTGGGTTCCGATCGTCGCCGTCCTCGCCGCGCTCGCGCTGGCGGCGGCCGTCTTCGTCGGCCTCAACGCCGCGAACGGGGGTGACGGCTCCGCAGCGGAGCCCGACCGGGTGCGGCCGACGCGGTCCGTCGACCCCGACCACACCCCGGGCACCCTGTTCGTCAGCCCCGAGGGCTCGGACGACGCCGCGGGCACCGAGGGCGAGCCGCTCGGGACGCTCGGGACCGCGCTCGCCCGGCTCCAGCCCGGGGACACGCTCGTGGTCGCCGACGGCGAGTACCGCGAGTCGCTGCGCGACCTCGTCATCGCACCCGGGCAGGCGGACCGGCGGATCCGCGTGGAGGCCGCACCCGGGGCGAACCCGGTGCTCGTCGGCCACCTGTGGCTCACCGGTGCGGACTACTGGGACGTCACCGGCCTCGACGTCCGGTGGGACAGCCGCAACAACAAGGGCAACCACATGGTGAAGTTCATCGGCGGCACCGGTTGGACCCTGACGGCCGGGGAGCTCTCGCGGGCGAAGTCGTACGCGGCGCTGCTCATCAGCGGCGGCGCGAACAAGTTCACCGTCTCGGACATGTACATCCACGACACCCGCAAGGCCAACGGACGCAACCAGGACCACCTCGTCTACGTGAACACCGACGCGCGGGGCGGGGTCATCGAGCGCAACGTGCTCGTCGGCAGCCCGAACGGCCGGGCGATCAAGGTGGGCCCGCCGGAGGACGGCGGGGACGAGGTCCTCGGGAACGTCGTGATCCGGTACAACACCATGGTCGACAACCGGGGCCCCAGCAACGTCAGCCTGTCGTACAACACCTCCGGGGTGAAGATCTACCGCAACATCATGGTCGACCCCGACAAGGGCATGGCGAACGTCACCGCCAAGGACCTGTCCGGGAGCGGCAACCGGGTGTGGGACAACGTCATCTTCGGCTCCGAGGGACCCGACGAGCCCGGCACCGACGGCCTCGAGGACGGCGGCGGCAACGTCGTGGCCGACCCGGACTTCACCGACCCGGCCGGCGGCGACTACCAGCCCCGCAACCCGAAGGCCACCGGCTACGGGGCTTACGCCCCCGGTGCCTGAACGCAGCGGCGGTGCCCGTCCGGAGCGCCGTCCGGGGAAAGCGCCGCGGACGAGTCATCGGCGGCCGTCCCGGCGGCTGCCCCGACCGCGACCCGACAGCCCCGATGACCCTGCGTCGTCACAACGTCCCCGGGCCCCTCGTGGGTCCCAGGGACACCAGGCGACCCAGCCGCTGCGTCGCTGACAGTGCCGCATGCAGTCGTGAGTCGATTCGACTCGGGCGAACGGACCAATTGTTGTGTTACTGAGGGTAGATCACTCCGAACTGGATGTAGTGTCCATCACTATCTCCCGCTGATCCCTTCCGCGGCGATTGCCCCTTGGTGACGGAGTCCAGTTGTGACGTCAGTCGAGCTCCACGTTCCATCCGACGTTCTCGCCGCCCTGCGTGAGGAGCCGGGCCCCGCGAGGCCCACCGAGAGCGTGACGCTCACGGTGAGCATCGACGGGCTCGACGTCGTCACCGGCGTCTCGTCGACCTCCGACCTCAAGGACCAGCTCCCGACGCTCGCCCAGGCGATCTGCCTGTGCGTCTTCCGCCGGCCGCCGACGGCGACGACGCGCCTCGTCGTCGAGGGCCCGGGCCTGGAGACCCGGGTGACCCTGCCCCCCGACGTCTCACCGCACCAGGTGCTGACCACGCTCGCCGGACTCGTCGACACCGTCGAGCGGGCCGAGAAGGCCGGCCGCACGCCGCCGCTACCGGCGCCCGCCCTCGCACCCCAGGTGCGGCGCGCCTCGTCCGACCCGGGCATCGTCGTCCGGACCCCGGCCCCGCGCCCCTCGCACGGCAACTGACCTCGCACCACCCCCCGATCCGGACCCGCACCCTTCGTCCTCTGGTGGCGAAGGGGCCCTTGCGCAGCAGTCGTAGGGCCCCTTCGCCACCAGAGGACGGAGGGTGTCCGCGTTCCGGGTGGCTCCGGGGCCGGTAGGGCGGGCAGCGGCCGGCGCCAAGGCTTGACGCACGGCGTGGACTTGGCATCCTTGTTCTTCGTTCCGTATCGCGCTTGCCGTTTCGCGATACGCAACACCCGAGCGGGGGCCCGAGCGGGGCCCGCCCTCCTGACCCAGCGGTCGACACCGCGGAAGGATCTGCCATGAGTGCCCTGCCCGCCCACGCGCGAGCCGTCGTCGTCGGCGCCGGAATCGTCGGCAACAGCCTCGCCTACCACCTGGCCCGGCTCGGCTGGCGGGATCTGGTGCAGATCGACAAGGGCCCGCTGCCGAACCCCGGCGGGTCGACGGGGCACGCGAGCAACTTCATCTTCCCGGTGGACCACTCCCGCGAGATGACCGACATCACCCGTGACTCGGTGCGGCAGTACTCCGAGCTCGGCTGCTTCATCCAGTCCGGCGGCTTCGAGGTCGCCCGGTCGCAGGCCCGGATGCAGGAGCTGACCCGGCGGATCACGAGCTCCAAGGCGTGGGGCATCGAGTCGGAGCTGGTGTCGCCGAAGGAGGTCCAGGAGAAGGTCCCGTTCCTCGACCCGGACGTCATCACCGGTGGCTTCTGGACGCCGTCGGTCGGCGTCGTCGAGTCGGTCCGGTTCGGCACGCTGCTGCGCGAGAAGGCGATCGAGCTGGGCGCCCTCACGTCGGTGCCCAACACCGAGGTACTCGGCGTCGACGTCGAGAACGGCCGGGTGACCGGCGTCCGGACGACGATGGGCGACATCGAATGCGAGGTGCTGGTCATCGCCTGCGGGGTCTGGAGTCCGAAGATCGCCCGGATGGCCGGCGCGCACATCCCGCTCACGCCCGCCGTCCACCAGATGATCTCCGTCGGCCCGATCGCCGCGTTCCAGGGCCTGCCCGGCGAGATCAACTTCCCGATCGTCCGCGACATGGACACCTTCTGCTACGAGCGCCAGCACGGCGGCGACATGGAGGTCGGCTCCTACGCGCACCGCCCGATCCTCTGGGACCCCGAGGACATCCCGTCGATCGAGCAGTCCGCGCTCTCCCCGACCGAGCTGCCGTTCACGAGCGACGACTTCGACCCCCAGCTCGAGCAGGCGCTCGAGCTGATGCCCGAGCTGCTCGGCGACGAGAGCGCCGGCATCCGGTACGCCATCAACGGCCTGCTCTCCCTGACCCCCGACGGCTTCCCGGTCCTCGGCGAGACCCCCGAGGTCAAGGGGCTGTGGTCGGCCGCCGCCGTCTGGGTCAAGGAGGGCCCGGGCACCGCGCGCGCCGTCGCCGAGTGGATCGTCGAGGGCGAGAGCGAGATCGACCTGCACCACAGCGACATCGCCCGCTTCTACCCCCACCAGCGCACCCGCGAGCACGTCCGGGCGCGCACGTCCGAGGCGTTCAACAAGACCTACGGCATCGTGCACCCGGGCGAGCAGTGGGCGAGCAACCGCGACGTGCGGCTGTCCCCGATGCACGAGCGGGAGAAGGCGCTCGGCGCGGTCTTCTTCGAGACCGCCGGCTGGGAGCGGCCGTGGTGGTACGAGAGCAACGCACCGCTCGTGGCGAAGTACGGCGACGCCGTCATGCCGCGGGAGGCCGAGTGGGACGCCCGCTGGTGGTCGCCGATCATCAACGCGGAGCACCTCGCGATGCGGGAGAGCGCCGGCGTCGTCGACCTCACCGCGTTCAGCATCTTCGACGTCGTCGGCCCGAAGGCCTGCGAGGCCGTGCAGGGCATCGTCGTGCAGAACGTCGACGTCTCGGACGGCCGCGTCGTCTACACCCCGGTGCTCACGCCGAACGGCGGCTTCAAGTGCGACCTCACGGTGATGCGCCTGGGCCGGGACCACTTCCGGGTCGTCACCGGCGGCGCGCACGGCAACGCCGACCGCAAGTGGTTCAAGGACCACCTGCCCGCCGACGGCGGCGCGTACGTCGTCGACCAGACGTCGGCGTGGACCACGGTCGGGATCTGGGGCCCGAAGGCCCGCGAGATCCTGCAGTCGCTCACCCGCGACGACCTCTCGCACGCGGCCTTCCCGTTCGGCACCTGCCGGACGATCGAGCTGCGCTCGCTGCTCGTGCTCGCGTCCCGGATCTCCTACGTCGGCGAGCTCGGCTGGGAGCTCTACGTGCCGTTCGAGACGGGTGCACGGCTGTGGGACCTGCTCCTGGAGGCCGGCGCCCCGCACGGCGCGGTCCCCGTCGGGATCGGCGTCTACGGCACGACCGGCCGGATCGAGAAGGGCTACCGCGCCTACGGCACCGAGCTCGACACCGAGCGGAACATCGTCGAGGTCGGCATGCAACGGGCCAAGGTCAAGTCGTGCGACTTCGTCGGCAAGGCCGCCTACCTCAAGCAGCGCGACGGGGAGCCGGTCACGGTGCTCTGCTCGCTGACCGTCGACGACCACACGTCGTCCACGGGCGTGAAGCGCTACATGCTCGGCGGCGAGCCGGTCCTCACGACCGACGGCGGGCTCATCCGGGACGCCCACGGCCGCCCGGCGTACGTCACCTCCGCGGGCTCGGCGCCGAGCCTCGGCAAGCACCTCCTCATGGCGTTCCTGCCGCCGTCGCACGCGGTGGTCGGGACGTCCCTCACGGTCGAGTACCTCGGCGAGCGATACCCGGTGACCGTGGCGGCCACCGACGCCACGCCGCTGTTCGACGCCGACAACGCACGGATCAGGGGCTGAGGCGCATGAACACCCTCGTCTGCATCAAGCGAGTGCCGGCCGCGTCGTCGGCGGTGACACTGACCGACGACGCGATGGCCCTGGACACCCGGCACGTCGGCTACACGACGAGCCCGCACGAGGAGTGCGCGGTCGAGGCGGCCGTCCAGCTCGTCGAGGCCCACGGCGGAACCGCGGTCGTGCTCACGGTCGGCCCGGAGGACGCCCTCGAGCAGCTGCGCGACGCGCTCGCCATGGGCGCGAAGGGCGCCGTCCATGTCGTGGCGGACACCGACGCGTTCGGCCCGGCCGACGTGGCCCGGGCGGTCGCCGACGTCGTGTCCGGGCGGGCCGGTTCCGACGAGGCGGTCGACCTCGTGCTGCTCGGCAACGACGCGGCCGACACCGGCGACTTCCAGGTCGGCATCCGGCTGGCGTACCGGCTCGACTGGCCGGTCGTCACCGGCGTCCGGTCGTTCACGATCTCCGCCGTCGACGGGGCTGCCCGGGTCGCCGCGCTCGGCGACGGGCCGGACGGCGTCGAGCACTTCGACGTCCCCCTGCCCGCGGTCCTGACCGTCAAGGAGGGCGGCATCACGCCGCGCTACCCGTCCCTGCCGGGCCGGATCAAGGCGAAGAAGGCTCCGGTGGAAACCCTCGCACCGGGCTTCGAGCCGGCGGGCTCCGGGCGGGTCCGGCTGCACCTGCCGCCGGAGCAGCCCAGCCAGGTCCAGCTCCTCGGGGAGGGCGCGGACGCCGCGCCCGCCCTCGTCGACGTGCTCGAGCAGATCGGGGTGATCGGGCGATGATCCTCGTCCTCGTGGAGACCGACGCCGACGGCGTCGCCCTGCTGTCCGCGGAGGCGCTGACCTTCGCCCGCGGCGTCGCCGCGTCCGGCGACCGCGACGTCCAGGCGCTCGTCGTCGGCGCGCACCCCGCCTCGGCCCTCGAAGGCCTTGCCGCGCACGGGGTCTCGCGCGTGCACCACGCCGACGACGAGCGGCTCTCGGCGTACTCGGCGGCGGCGTGGGCCGCGGCCGCGGTCGACGCGGCGCAGGCCACCGGCGCGACGACGCTGCTCGCGGCGGCGAGCCCGCGCGGGAACGAGGTGCTCGCGCACGTGGCGGCGCGCCTGGACGTGTCGATGGCGGCGAACGTCGTCACCGCGGACGCGGACGGCGCCGGCCTCGCCGTCCGGCGCCAGGTGATGGGCGGGGCCGCCCTGGAGGAGGTGCACCTGACCGGCGCGGCCGGCGCACCGGCCCTGGTCACGATGGCCGGGCACGCCGTCGACCCGGCATCGGCCGACGCAGCCTCGTCGCCGTCGGTGTCGACGTTCGCACCGGTCCTCACCGACGCCGACCTCGTCGCGCGCGTCGTCCGGTCGGAGCCGGTCGTCAACGAGAGCGGCGGGCTCACGACGTCCCGCGTCGTCGTCGGGGCGGGCCGCGGTGTCGGCGGCGCCGACCAGTTCGGCGACCTGCTCGAGCTCACCGGGCTGCTCGGTGGCGCGCTGGGCGTCTCCCGGGTCGTCACGAGCCTGGGCTGGCGACCGCACCACGAGCAGGTCGGCCAGACCGGCAGCCGGGTCTCGCCGGACCTGTACCTGGCGTGCGGGATCAGCGGCGCGATCCAGCACTGGGCGGGCTGCTCGTCGGCCAAGACGATCATCGCCATCAACACCGATGCCGAGGCGCCGATGGTGACGAAGGCGCACTACGCGGTCATCGGCGACCTGCACGAGGTCGTGCCGGCCGTGAACGCGGAGATCCGCAAGCGCCGAGGCTGATCACCGACTGCGGGCGCCCGGGTGGACACACGTCCACCCGGGCGCCGACTCGCGGTGATCATGGCGGGGGGACGGTGTTGGATGTGCCCGTGACCGACGTCGTCCGGCTGGCCGCCGCGACCGCCGCGCTCGACGCGCCGTTCGCGGTCGTCGACCTCGTGGCGTTCGACGCGAACGCGGACACGCTCCTCGCGCGCGCCGGGGGGCGGCCGATCCGGGTGGCGAGCAAGTCGGTGCGCTGCCGCGGGCTGCTGCGGCGGGTGCTCGCCCGGCCGGGCTTCGCCGGTGTCCTCGCCTACTCCCTGCGGGAGGCGTTGTGGCTCGCCGACGGGGACCAGGCGGTCAGCAGGGACGTCGTCGTCGGCTACCCGAGCACCGACCTGGCGGCGCTGCGGGCTCTCCTGACGGACGCCGAGGCGCTCGACCGGGTCACGCTCATGATCGACGACGTCGCGCACCTCGACCTGCTCGACGCGGTCGTCCCGGCGGCGGCGCGGGCGGGCACGGTCCGGCTCGCGATCGACCTCGACGCCTCCCTGCGGCTCGCCGACGGGCGCGTCCACCTCGGGGTCCGGCGCTCCCCGGTGCACTCCCCCGGGCAGGCCGCCGCCCTCGCCCGGGCGGTCTCCGCCCGGAGGGCGAGCCGCCTGGTCGGTCTGATGGCCTACGAGGCGCAGGTCGCCGGCCTCGGGGACGCGCCACGGGGGCACCCGATCCGGGCGCGCGCCGTCCGGACCGTCCAGCGCCGCTCGGTCGCCGAGCTCCGGGAGCGGCGCGGCGCCGCGGTCACCGCCGTCAGCGCCGAGGCCGACCTCGAGTTCGTCAACGGCGGCGGCACCGGCAGCCTCGAGACGACGTCGGCCGACCCGTCGGTCACCGAGCTCGCCGCCGGGTCGGGACTGCTCGCCCCGACCCTCTTCGACGGCTACCGCGCGTTCACCCTGCGGCCGGCCGCGCTGTACGCCCTGCCCGTCGTCCGGCGACCCGGGCCCGGACTGGCGACGGTCGCGGGCGGTGGCTGGGTCGCCAGCGGGCCGCCGGGGGCCGACCGGCTGCCGACGCCGGTGCACCCGACGGGGTTGCGGCTGCTGCCGGGTGAGGGCGCGGGCGAGGTGCAGACGCCGCTGCGCGGCCGCGCCGCCGACACGCTGCGGGTCGGCGACCTCGTGTGGTTCCGGCACGCGAAGGCCGGCGAGCTGTGCGAGCACGTCGACGTCCTCCACGCCGTGGAGGAGGACTCGGGGAGAACCCCCGTCCCGACGTACCGGGGCGAGGCCCGGACCTTCGGCTGACGTGCGTGCGGGACGCCTCGGGCCTGCGCACGACGACCCGTCCGACGCAGCCTGGGTCAGCGTTGCCTGCCGTCGTGCCGCGTGTTGCCGTCCTGCCCCTGTCGGACGATGATCGCGGAGTCACCGCGGTCGCCCGGCGCCGCCGAGGGCGAGGAGGGGCATGCCCGATCACCCCGTCGCTCCCGCTCGCGCCCCCGCGCCGCCCGCCGGGCCCGCCGGCTCCGCTCTCGAACGCGCCGTCGCGTCGTCGCCGGCGCCGTTCGCGCTGGCCGACGCGACCGCACCAGGACACCCGCTCCTGTGGGCGAACGCGGCCTTCGCCCGGCTCGTCGGCAGGCCCGCGGGCGACCTCGTGGGGACCCCGTCCGCGGACTTCGGCCCCGCCGTCGTCGCCTCGCCCGTCCGCGACGACGCAGGCGGCGTCACGCACCTCGCGCTGACCCCGGCGCCGACGGCGACCTCGGCGACCCCGGGGACCCAGGCGCCCCGGGTGACCCCGGTCGACGACGCCGACCACGCCCGCATCGCGCTCGGCGTCCTCGAACGGGTCGGCGGCGACCTGTCCGCGAGCCTCGACGTCGACGAGGCGCTGCGGCGCGTCGTCGACGCGGTCGTCCCCGCCCTCGCCGACTGGTGCGCCATCGACCTCGTCGAGGGCGACGAGCCGCTCCCGCAGGACACGCCGGACGCGCCGGACGTCGTCAACGAGGTCGAACGCCGACGGGTCCGGACCGCGGTCGCGCACCGCGACCCGGACAGGGAGGCGCTCGTGTGGCGGATGGCAGAGCTCGACGCCCGGCAGCCCGGGGCGTCGGTCGTGCCGACGAGCCTGCTGTCGGGCCAGTCCCTCCTCATGGAGCGACTGACCCCCGAGGCGACCGCCGCCCGGACCGGCGGCGACCCCGAGCTGGCCGAGATCTTCGCCAGGCTCGACAACCGGGCGGGCGCCGTCGTCGCGCTCCGGGCCCGCGGCCGCGTCATCGGGGCGCTGACGCTGAGCGTGACGGGCGAGTCCGGCCGGCCCTTCGGACGCCGGGAGCTCGCCGTCGCCGAGATCCTCGCCGCCCGCGCCGCGCTCGCCGTCGACAACGCGCGGCTGTTCGCCGCGGAGACGGCCGGGCGGCAGCGGGCCGCCGCCCTCGCCGAGGCGGGCCTCGCGCTGTCGGGGAGCCTGCGCAGCAGCGAGGTCGTCGACGTGCTCCTGCGGCTCGTGGTCCCGCAGGTCGGGGACTGGGCGTTCGTCCAGCTCACCGGGCCGGCCGCCGGCGACGCCGACCCCGACGCCGCTCTCGTGGTCGCGGCGTCCCGGCACGTCGACCAGGCCGAGCAGGCACGTCGGCACGGCCTCCTGAACGGGCTGCGCATGCGCAGCGGCGGGCCCGGCCCGGCGACCGTGCTGGCGACATCTCGCACCCAGCTCGTCCGTGCCGTCGACGACGGCTACCTCGCATCGCTCCTCGCCGACCGGCCCGACGCGCTGGAGGCGGTCCGTTCCTTCCAGGTCATCTCCAGCGTCCACGTGCCGTTGACGACGGGGCGGCGGACCTTCGGGGTGCTCTCGGTCACGCGCGGCACCGGGAGGCCGTTCAGCGACGGCGACGCGCGGTTCCTCACCGAGCTCGGACGGCGCGCGGCACTCGCCCTGGCGAACGCCGGGGCGTTCGAGGCCGAGCAGGTCGTCGCCCTCGAGCTCCAGCGCTCGCTGCTGCCCGCGTCGCTGCCGGCGGTGCCCGGGCTCCGGGTGGCCGGCCGCTACCTCGCAGGCGGCAGCGGTGTCCTCGTCGGCGGGGACTGGTACGACGTCGTCCCGCTGCCCGACGGCCGGGTGGGCCTGTGCGTCGGTGACGTCATGGGCCGCGGCCTCCAGGCGGCGGCCGTCATGGGGCAGCTGCGGGCCGCGCTGCGCAGCCACGCCGTCGAGGGGCTACCGCCGCGGGAGGTCCTGTCCCGGCTCGGCGTCTTCACCCGGATGCTCGACGGCGAGCACCTCGTGACGTGCCTGTACGCCCTGCACGACCCCGAAGCCGGCGTGACGACGATCGCGAGCGCCGGCCACCCGCCGCCGCTGCTCATGCCGGCGGACGGCCACGGGGCGCGCTACGTGGACGTCCTGCCCGGCGTGCCGCTCGGCGTCGACGACCTGTCGTCCGGCTACGCCGACACGACGGTGCGGCTCGGGGCCGGCGACTGCCTCCTGCTCTTCACCGACGGCCTCGTCGAGGACCGCACGATGCCCCTGGGTGACGGGATGGACCGGCTCGCGACGGGGCTCGGAGCGGTCCTGCCGGCATCCGCCGAGGCGGTCTGCGCGGCTGCGTTGAGGGTCATGGGCCGCGACCGGTCGCACGACGACGACACGGCGGTCCTCGCGGTTCTCGCCGTCGGCGGTGCCGGCGGCCGGCCGCCCGGGGCGCGGCGCACCCGGGTTCGGCTGTCGGCACAGCCGCAGTCCGTGGCCGCCGCCCGGCGGCACGTCACCGGCACGCTGACCCGTTGGGGTGCCACGGACGTCGTCGAGACTGCGGCCCTGCTCGTCAGCGAGCTCGTCTCGAACGCCGTCCGGCACGGTCACGGTCCGATCGACGTCCGGCTCGACGACGGGCCCGACGGGCTCCTCGTGCGGATCGCGGACGCCTCGCCCGTGCTGCCGGTCCGGCAGGCGCCCCTCGTCCCGCAGGGCGTCCCGGACCCGGACGACGCCCTGGGGATCAGCGAGTCCGGTCGCGGCCTGCGGCTCGTCGAGGCGCTCGCGGACGAATGGGGCTGGACGCTGCGGCCGGACAGCGGTAAGGACGTCTGGTTCAGGCTCACGCACGCGACGGCGGTCGAGCTCGTTCAGAAGGGATAGGGCCGCCGCTGCGCACCGAGGGACTGCCGGTGCGACACCGCCGTCAGGGACCGGATCGTCTGCGGCTCGGTCCGCTCGAGCCGGGCGACGAGGGCGAGCAGGAGGCCGGCGGTCGTCAGGGCGTCACCCGCGGCGTGGTGGGTCGTGTGCACCGGCAGCCCGAGGCCGCTCGTGAGGTCCTCGAGGATCGGCTCGGTCGACGCACCGCGGGGGGCCAGGCCCGCCTCGCGGGCGAGCGCCGCCGTGTCGACGACCGGGCCGTCGAGCTTGATGTCGAACTCGGCGAACGCCCGGCCGATGAACGCCCGCTCGACCCACGCGGCATGCGCGACGAGCACACGACCGGTGAGCAGCTCGGCGAGGGCGTCCACGCAGGCGTCCAGGCCGGGGGCGTCCGCGAGGTCGGCGGGCCGCAGTGCGTGGACGGCGATGCTCGCCTCGCTCACCGGGCGGCGCGGCTTGACGAGGCCGTAGACGACCGTCGACGCGACGACGCGGCCGGCGCGGACGACGACCCCGCCGTAGCTGACGATCTCGTCGCGGCGCAGGTCCAGACCGGTCAGCTCGAGGTCGACGACGGCGAGCTCGGCCTCGCGCCAGAGCAGGTCGAGGCTGTCCCAGCCGGGCAGCGACCTGGCGGCGGCGCGGCGGCCGACGAGACGGCGCAGCCGGCTCAACCCGTCACCCCATCCGCCGCTGCCACTCGGACTCCAGCCGCTCCTGGACGTAGGCGACGGCCCGGAACGACTCGCGCAGGTGCCGCCGGGTGAGGGTGTCGAGCTCGCCCGGCGCCACGTAGGTGCTCGCCCGCCGGCCGGCCCGGACCGCCGTGACCTCCTCCTCGAGGAGGAGGGCGTAGATCTGCTCGTAGGCACCGACGAGCGTCTCGGCCTCGTCCTGCGTGAGCAGCCCGGCGGCCGCGCCACGCTCGAGCCGCTGCCTGGTGGTCCCCCGGACGTCCCCCGTGACGACCCCGACCCAGCGACCGAGCGACGTCACCGGGCGCAGCCCGCCGCGCTTGAGGTTGAGCTGACCACGGTGCTCGCCGGAGTGCTCGACGACGAAGTCGCGGACGAAGCCCGTCGGCGGCCGGGCCGCGAGGGTGTACTCGAGGAGGGCGTGGAGGAACTGGGGGCTCCGTACCGGGGCGAGCATCGCGTCGAGGACCTCGCGACCGAGGGCGGCCTCGGTCACCGGCCGGCAGTCGGCGAGCATCGTCGCGAGCAGGAGCGACCCCTGGGCGGACGGGTTGCGGACGATCCCGGCGACGTCCGCCCGCCACCGTGCGAGCGGACGGGAGAACCGGTCGGTGTCGGCGTTCGCGCCGTCCGTACACCGTTCGAGGCCGCACTTCTCCAGGTCGTCGAGGACCTGCGCGGCGCTCTGCCGGACGCGCGCCGCGGCGTCCTCGGGACCGTCCCAGACGATCGCGGTGTCGACGTCGCTGCTCGGCAGCACCTCGCGGCGGGCGAGCGAGCCGAGGACGAGCCAGGACGTCGGCACGCCGGGGTCGGCGACAGCCGCGTCGAGCTCGAGGAGCCGGCGCAGCGCGGCGTCGACCACGGCGGCGAGCAGGCCGCCGACCCGGCTCGCCGGGACACCTGTGTCCCACAGCTCGACCGCGGTCGCGGGCAGCAGCCGGCAGGCCTCGGCGAGCTCGGCAAGGTCGCCCGCCGCGTCGACGGCAGCCCGGACCACGAGCGGGTCGCGGACCTCGGCGGAGGCCAGGTCGACCACCCGGACGACGCCGAGCGGCCGGCCCCCCCGGTCGACGGCGACGAGGTGGTGGACCCCGTTCTCGACCATCTCGAGGAAGGCGGTCGCGACCGGGGTGGAGTCGTTGACGGTGAGCACCGGCGTCGTCGTCAGGAGCGCCACCGGAGCGTCGACGCCGACCTCGCCGGAGCCGACCCGGCGCCGGAAGTCGTTGTCGGTGACGATCCCCAGGCGGCCGTCGGGGTGGTCGACGAGCGCGCACGACTGGCCCGACTCGCTGATGAGAGCCGCGACGGCGCGGACCGGCGTGTCGGCGGTGCAGCGCGCGACCGGCCGCACGTACCTGCTCACCGGCGTGTGCGCGCGGTCGGCGACGCCGGTGCCGTCCCTGGACGTCAGCCGGTCGCGCCGGACGTCGGTGCCGTAGAAGGCGAACCGCAGCCGTTCCGGGTGCGCGAGCAGCGGGCGGTGGTCGGGCAGGCGGTAGCAGAGGGTGTCCTCGGCCGCCCGCACCGACAGGGCGGGCGGCAGGCCGGACAGGAGTGACACGTGGCCGAAGCTGTCGCCCGGCCCGAGCAGGTCGACGACGCGGCCGCGGTCGACGACCTCGACGGCACCGGTCCGCACGACCCACAGGTGGTCGAGGACCGGGCCGCCCTCGCTGACGACGGTCGTCCCCGCCGGGAAGTACTCCACCTCGACGGCCTCGGCCAGCCGCTCGAGGTCGTCGGCGTCGAGACCGTCGTACGGCGGCTGGCCGGCGAGAAAGTTGAGGAACTCCTTCACGGACCCACGATGGGGCGCCCGGCCGGCGGCGCCAAGGACCCAGGTCCCGCGGGACGCCGAGCGTCCGGCTTCGAGCGCCGAACGCGCGATCGAGGCAAAGCCGCCTCCACGGCCCGCCGGCGTGCGTATGGTCGTAGCGGGGTGAAACGGACCTCGTGCCACCGGGAGGCAGCAGACCGGACACGGAGAGTGACATCCATCACCGAAGGTTGCGCGTCGAGTGGTCACCGGTCGCCACGACGGGGTACCGTCCCTGACGTCGAGCCTCGGAACGGGGCGTCGGGAGGACACGGAATGCAGTACGTCGGCAGTCACCGGGAACCACGCCCGGCCTATCTGCGACTCCCCGTGCTCGGTGCCGCTGCCGGTGTGCTTGTGACCGCGCTCGCCGGGGTCGTGGCCGTCAACGTCATCGGCAACGCGCCGGACGGTGTCGACCTAGCCGGTGCGGCGACCCGGCCGTCGTCCTCCGCCGCCGTCACGACGGACGCCGAGGCGACCACCGCGCCCGACGCCGTGGTGACGGTCGTGCCGGGGACGTCGTCAGCGAAGGTGATCCCGAAGGCGGCCGGCGGTACGTCGTCGTCCCGCACCGGGGCTGACCGCGGCGGCGGCCGTCAGCCCGTCCGGACGACCAGCTATCGGCCACGCACGACGGCGCCCGCCCGGACGACGACCGCGGCGAAGCCGACGACGACGACCAAGCCGGCGACGACGACCAAGCCGGCGACGACGACCAAGCCGCCGACGACGACC
>DAIOGQ010000022.1:0-23213 GCA_036745175.1 Kineosporiaceae bacterium | reverse complement strand
CGTTCGACGGGAAGATGACGATCCGGGCGCCCTCGGCGGCGATGGCGCCGCCGCTCGGGGACGTCGCGGCGACGAAGCCGGCCGGGGCCTTCGAGTCACGCGGGGGGCCGACCGTTGTCTTGAACCCGGCACCCTCGAGGATGCCCCGTGCCGCACCGATCGACTGCCCCGTGACGTCCGGCACTCGCTTCCCGCGGCCCTCGAGCATCTTGGCGGGCGGGCGCGGCCAGTCCTTGTCCGGCACGCCCTGCATGGCCGTCCGCATGACGCGCTCCCAGATGACGCCGGCGAGCGTAGCGCCGTAGACCGCGCTGTAGTACTGCCCGTTGATGACCCGGCGCTGGAGCTTGTGCCGGACCGCCGGTTTGTCCGGGTCCTTCTGGCCGTAGAGCGTGGGGTCGCCGACCCAGACCGCCGTCGCGCGCTGCCTCGAGAAGCCGACGAACCAGGTGTCCATCGACTCGTTCGTCGTGCCCGTCTTGCCGGCCGCCGGGAACGGCTGGGCGCCGAGCCGGGCCGCGGTGCCGCCGGGGCGGAAGACGTTCTTCATCGCGAACGTCACGCCGTGCGCGACGTCGGAGCTGATGCCCTGCTTGCACGAGATCCCCGGCACCGGGACGGCCACGTCCTTGTTGCCGGTCCGCTTGGTGATCTTCGTGATCGCCCGCGGAGCGCAGTACTTGCCCTCGGCCGCGAAGCCGGCGTACGCCGACGCCTGGGTGAGCGGTGAGATCTCCTTCGGTCCGAGGGTCAGCGACGGGATGCAGGTGGGGATCTTGGACGTCGGGGCCGCCCCCTTGGGACCGCAGACGTTCTGCGGGAAGGCGAGGTGGACGCCGAGGCTCTGCGCCGTGGAGGCGATGTCGCACAGGTCCAGGCGGCTCGAGATGTCGACGAAGGCGGTGTTGACCGAGCCGGCTGTCGCCGCCATGACACTCATCGAGCCCGAGCCGGCGCCGTCACCGGCGTTTCCGAACTTGTACGGTTCCCGGCTGCGCAGTGTGGACCCGCACGACCGGAAGTCGCTGAACGGACGGACGGTCTGCGACGCGTCGACGTAGTCGAACAGCGACTTGCCGTCCTTGAGCCACGTGGCGAGCGTGTACGGCTTCATCGTCGATCCGACCTGGAAGCCGTTCGAGCCGCCGAACTCACGGTCGACGCTGTAGTTGAGAACCGTCTTCGAGGGGACCTTCCCCGGGAAGTAGATGCGGTTCTGCGTCATCGCGAGCACCTTGCCGGTGCCCGGCTCGACCGTCACCGCCGCGGTCGCCACACGGCTCTTGTCGTTGTAGGGGATGACCTTGTTGACCGACTTCCATGCGGCCACCTGGATCTTCGGGCTGAGCGTCGTGTAGATCTTCAGGCCGCCGCGCTTGAGGGTGTTCGCCCGGTCGGCCTCGGTCTTGCCGAGCGCCTTGAAGGCGGGGTCGACCTGGATGAGCTTCTCGACGTACGCGCAGAAGTAGTGCGAGTTCGTCGTGGCGTTGACGCAGCCGCTGCGGACCGGCGTCCGCTTGAGGGACTTCTTGACCGGGATCGCCTTGGCCTTGGCGTACTGCGCGTCAGTGATCTTGCCGAGCTGGAGCATCCGGAGCAGGACGACGTCGCGCCGGGCCTGCGCGAGCTTGGCGTCGCGGAAGGGGTTGTACACCGACGGCTGCTGGACGAGCCCGGCGAGCAGGGCCGACTGCTCGACGTTCAGCTTCGCGGCACTCGTGCGGAAGTAGTAGCGCGCTGCGGCCTCGACGCCGTAGGTGTTGTTCCCGAAGAACGCGATGTTGAGGTAGTTCTCGAGGATCTGCTTCTTGGAGATCTTCTTCTCGAGAGCGATGGCCTGCCGCATCTCGGTGATCTTTCGGGCCGGGGTGCGAGCGGTCGCCGCCGCGAGCGCGGCGTCGTCGTTGTTGATCACCGCCCGCTCGACGTTGACGTTCTTGATGTACTGCTGCGTCAGGGTCGAGGCGCCCTGCGTGGAGTCGCTGAACTGGTTGTTGATCGCGGCCCGCAGGACGCCCTTGGGGTCGATCCCGCCGTGCTCGGTGAACCGCGAGTCCTCGATGGCGATGATCGCTTCCTGCATCGTCGGCGAAATCGCGCTGATCGGCGTCAGCACGCGGTTCTCGTCGTAGAAGGTCGCGAGCACGGTCTTGCCGTCGGATGCGTACATCTTCGAGCCCTGCGACAGCGGCGGGGACTCGAAGTCCGTCGGGAGGCTGTTGAAGTAGTCCACCCCGGACCGGGTCACCATCCCGGTCGCGCCGACGACAGGCAGGAACAGGCCGGCGGCGAGGGCCCCCACCAGCACGCTCACGACGACGAAGGACGCCAGCAGCGCGAACGCGCGCGCGACCGTGGCGGAGGTGCTTCGCATGCTCTGGCTGCTCCTCGCGGTGCGGACCGAACGGTAGACAGCCTACGGGCTGCCACCCACTGCTCCGGCCGGGTGATGCGCGGAGCTGCACCACCAGGACGCGCGACACGCCGGTCAGGTTGCGCGCCCGGGCCGGCCCCGGCAAGGATCCGGCAGGACGTCAGGTCACCGGGGGGCGATCGGACGTGGACCGACGGAGGTCGCCCCGTGACGCACGGTGAAAACTCACCCCTTCGGGCCAGGGAAAATCATCCGTCTGGCCCGTATCGGGGCCACTGACGGTCACCTAGGGTTTCGGTTGGTCCTCCTCGGGGGCGAGGTGGACCGACCGGGGGTATACGGGAGGAATGAAGGTCATGGTGAACATGTACGACTGGGCGGCTCGCGGAGCTTGTCGGACCAGCGACCCGGACTCGCTCTTCGTCCAGGGCGCGGCGCAGAACCGCGCCAAGACGGTGTGCATGGGGTGTCCCGTGCGCACCGAGTGCCTCGCCGACGCGCTCGACAACCGCGTGGAGTTCGGGGTCTGGGGCGGCATGACCGAGCGCGAGCGGCGTGCGCTGCTGCGTCGCCGCCCGAACGTCAGCTCCTGGCGCCGGCTGCTCGAGACGGCGCGGGACGAGCACGAGCGCGTGGTCGCCATCGCGGCGTCCCGCGAGGAGAGCGCGGCTCGCCGCGCGGGCTGAGCCGTCGGACGCACCACCAGACGTTGTCGTGGGGCGGCGTCGCCCGGGAGGCGACGCCGCCCCGTGCTGTCTCCGCTCTCGGTCGGGGCGACCGGACGCGGCACACGCACGGGTCGAGGCCCGGCGTGGGTCGGGCGGGGGAAGTAGACGCCGGCTTCGCCGGGGTCGGTCGCGAGTGAGGGCGAGCGACCGCACCCGGTGAGGCCGGCGTCGCCGCGCCGCGGCACTGTCGCGGTCAGGTGCCCCAAACGTCTCGCCGGACGCCGTCCTGCGGTGCCTCAGCCCTTGGCGAGGTCCTCGCCGATGGCGCGCAGACCCTCGAGGTCATGGACGTCCTCGGCGCGCGCGGGCACCTCGACGACCGGCACGGACGGGTGCGCGCTGGTGAACCGGACGGCGAGCGCGCGGTCCCGGTCCCGGCGGCGCATCCGGTCCGCGTGGACCCGCAGCAGCCCGGCGGTCAGGACGTGGCCGCCGATCTCGTCGAGGTCCTCGGCCGCCGCGGCGGCCCGCTCGGACGACAGGTCCTCGGCGATCGCGACGTGCACCCGGTTGAGGACCAGCCCGGCGAGCGGCATCCGCTCGGAGCCGAGCCGCTCGACGAAGTACGAGGCCTCGCGCAGCGCGTCCGGCTCCGGCGCCGCGACGACGACGAACGCCGTCCCGTCGGCCTGGAGCAGCTGGTAGGTGCGGTCCGCCCGCTCGCGGAACCCGCCGAACATCGTGTCGAGCGCCGACACGAACGTCTGGACGTCGCCGAGGAAGCCCGCGCCGAGGATCTTCGTCAGCACGTTGCCGGCCGTCCCGACGGCCACCGAGACGACCTTGAGATAGGCCCGGCTGCCTGCCTTCGCCGGGGCGGTGAGGATGCGGATGAACCGGCCGTCGAGGAACGACCCGAGCCGCTGCGGGGCGTCGAGGAAGTCGAGCGCGGACCGGCTCGGCGGGGTGTCGACGACGACGAGGTCCCACGCCTCGTCGTCGCGCCCGGCGGCCTTCGCGGCGTCCGAGCGGGTGCGCAGCTGACCGAGCTTCTCCATCGCCATGTACTCCTGCGTCCCGGCGAAGGAGCTCGAGAGGGCCTGGTAGAAGGGGTTCGCGAGGATCTGCTGCGCCTTCTCGGGGGTCGCGTGCGCCTCGATGACCTCGTCGAACGTGCGCTTCATGTCGAGCATCATCGCGTCGAGCGCGCCGCCCGCCGTGGTGTCGACGCCCTTGACCGGGCGCGGGGCGTTGTCGAGCTCGACGAGGCCCATCGACTGCGCGAGCCGGCGCGCGGGGTCGATCGTCAGGACGACGACCCGCCGGCCGCGTTCGGCCGCCCGCAGCCCGAGGGCCGCCGCCGTCGTCGTCTTCCCGACACCACCGGACCCGCAGCAGACCACGACGCGCGTCGTCGGGTCGTCGAGGAGCGCGTCGACGTCGAGCGGCCGGGACCGCCGCGCAGTCGCGGCCATCACGCCATCCCCTGCTCGCGCAGCAGCTCGGCGAGGTCGTAGAGCGAGCCGAGGTCGATCCCGCCCGGTAGCGCCGGCAGCTCGTACGTGGGCCGGTCGAGCGCCGCGAGCTCCTTGCGCTGGGTCGTCTCGAGGGCGACCCGCACGGCGTGCTCGCCCGCCTCGGCGACGAGGCCGTCGACGAGGGTGGCCAGCCGCGTCCCGCCGTTGCCCGCCGCGGCCCTGCCGCGGCCCCCGAGCCCGGCGGCCTCGAGTCCCGCGAGCACGAGGTCCCGGTCGAGCCGTCCCCTGGCGGCGGCCGCGAGGACGCGCTGCGGCAGCACGGGGTCGCGGACCATGTTGACGACGACCCCGCCGACGGGCAGGCCGGCCCCGCGCAGCTGGTGCGCGCCGTCCTGGGTCTCCTGGACCGGCATCTCCTCGAGCACGGTGACCAGGTGGACGACGGTCTGCGGGCTGCGCAGGAGGCTCATGATCGAGCCGGCCTGGTTCCGCACCGGGCCGACCTTCGCGAGGCCGACGACCTCCTCGTTGACGTTGAGGAACTGGGTGATCCGGCCCGTTGGCGGGGCGTCGAGGACGATCGCGTCGTAGACCGGGCCGGCCTTCCCCCGCCGGCGGGCGGCCTCGTAGACCTTGCCCGTGAGCAGGACGTCGCGCACGCCCGGCGCGATCGTCGTCGCGAAGTCGACGGCGCCGAGCCGTTCGAGCATCCGCCCTGCGCGGCCGAGCCGGTAGAACAGCTCGAGGTACTCCAGGAGCGCGGCCTTGGGCTCGATCGCGAGGGCGAAGACGTCGCCGCCGTCCGGCGCGACGGCGATCTTGCGCTCCTCGTAGGGCAGCGGCGGGACGTCGAAGAGCTGGGCGATGCCCTGCCGGTTCTCGACCTCGCACAGCAGGGTGCGCCGACCGCCGGCCGCGAGGGCCAGGGCGAGCGCGGCAGCGACCGTCGTCTTCCCGGTGCCGCCCTTTCCGGTGACGATGTGCAGCCGGACGCCGTCCCAGTCGGTGTCGGAGGTCGGTGGGGCGGTGGCGGGCACCCTTCGAGCGTAGTGACCTCGGGCCGACCCTGCCGGACGGAGCGGGCGGTGGTGACCCGAACGGGCGCAGTAGGGTGCGGCCATGCCGCAGAAGTGGGAGTACGCCACCGCACCCCTGCTCGTCCACGCGACGAAGCAGATCCTCGACCAGTGGGGTGAGGACGGCTGGGAGCTCGTGCAGGTCGTCCCCGGGCCGACGGGCGAGAGCCTCGTCGCCTACTTCAAGCGCCCGATGCCGTGACCGTCCAGGATCGGCTCGCCGAGCTGGGCATCGTCCTGCCACCGGTCGCGGCCCCGGTCGCCGCGTACGTCCCGGCGGTCCTCGACGGACGCCGGGTCTGGACGTCCGGCCAGCTGCCCTTCGCGGACGGCGTGCTGCTGGCGACGGGCAAGGTCGGGGACGCGCAGGGACAGGTCCCGCCGTCCTACGCGGCGCACCTGACCCGGATCGCGGCGCTCAACGCCGTCGCGGCGATCGGGTCGGTCGCCGACCTCGACGCGGTCGAGCGGATCGTCAAGGTCGTCGTCTTCGTCGCGAGCGACCCGTCCTTCACGGGGCAGCCTGCGGTCGCCAACGGCGCGAGCACCCTGCTCGGCGAGATCTTCGGTCCGGCGGGCGCGCACGCGCGCAGCGCCGTCGGGGTCGCCGTGCTGCCCCTCGACTCACCTGTCGAGGTCGAGGTCGTCGCCGCGCTGCGCTGACGGCGCCGCCCTGCGCGGGTTCGCCTGTCCGCCTGTCCTGCGCGGTCGCTCGATCCGTCCGGACGCCGGCCGGGCCGGGACCCGGGTCAGGAGCCGGCGTCCGCCCCGGTGGGCGCGGCGAGCCCGTCGAGCAGGACCCCCCGGAGCACGCCTGAGGCGAGCTCCGCGACCTGGTCGACGACCGTCGGCGAGCCGGCGCCGAGGATGGTCCCGAGCCGGCCGGCCAACGCAGCGGCGCTCTCGGCCGCGCGGACCGCGACGGTGAGCGCGACGTCGACGGGCAGCCCGTGCCGGTGCAGCGCCGTGACCGTCGCGACGAGCTCCTGGCCCGCGACGATCCGGCGCCCGTCGCGGGCGACGACCCCGGCCGAGATGAGGTCCTCGACGATGGCATGCACGTGCGGGTCGTCGGCGACCCTCGCCCGGGCGAGCAGGCTGGACAGATCGGCGCGACGCGGCTCCTGGGACGGCCGCTGGCCGGGCAGCCACCCGTCCGCGAGCCGGGTCAGGTCGATCACCCCGCCGCGCGAGAGGTAGTCGCAGATCAACGTGAGGGTCGCGCCGTGCGCCCGTGCCCGGTGGATCGCGCGCAGCCGCTCGAGGTGCCGCGCCGTGTACTCCGAGCGCCGTCCGACCCGCAGCGGGGGCGGGATGAGCCCCCGGGTCTGGTAGGCCCGGACGTTTCGTGTGGTCATCCCGGCCTCGGCGGCCAGCTCCCCGAGGGAGAAACGCTTCTCGTCCCCCATCAATGTTCCCCGTGACGGCGCGGCCGGTCACCCGTCCGCGGATCGACAACCGGCGGTCCCCGTGCCTGTGAGCCGGCTGTTACGTGCCAGCGGCAGACTAGTGGCTCGGCCTGCCGCCGCGCTCCACCGTGCAGGCCCCGATCGCACGATGGCTACCGTGAGCCCAGGACGCTAGCAGTCGAGATCACCGGGAGGCGGTGGCGTGATCAGGGACTTCCCCGTCCCGCCCGGAGTGCGGGCCTCGACGTCGCCCGACCCCGCGGTGACCCCGGACCGGACCGAGCCGGCCGGGAGCCCCGGGGGCGACCCGGTCGACGTCCCGGTCCGGGACGCTGCGACGGTCATGCTCGTCCGCGACCGGCCGGCGGGGGTCGAGGTCTTCGTCTTCCGCCGGGTCGCGAGCATGGCGTTCGCCGCCGGGATGCATGTCTTCCCCGGCGGCCGGACCGACCCGACGGACGCCGACCCGCGCGTGCCGTGGGAGGGGCCGGGCGCCGGGTGGCTCGCCGCCGCGTTGTCCGCGCCGCCGGACCTCGCGCGGGCACTGGCCGTGGCCGCCGTCCGCGAGACCTTCGAGGAGTGCGGCGTCCTGCTCGCGGCGCCGCCCGGCGGCGGGCCCGTCGTCGGGCTGCCCACGGGGCGGGCGGGCGCCCGGGAGAGCATGCGGCAGGCGCTGCTCGACGGGACGGCGGGGCTCGCCGACGTCCTGCTCGACGCTGGGCTCGTGCTGCGGGCCGACACCCTGCGGCCCTGGGCCCGCTGGGTGACGCCGCCGGGGGAGCGGCGCCGCTACGACACCCGGTTCTTCGTCGCCGCCATGCCGCCCGAGCAGGAGGCGCTCGACCTCGGCGGCGAGGGTGAGCGCGCAGAGTGGATCGGGGCCGCCGAGGCGGTCCGGCGCTACCGGTCCGGCCGGGCGCGGATGATGCCGCCGACGATCGTCACGCTCGAGGAGATCGCCGCCGCGCCGGACGTCGCCACGCTCTGCACGACGCGCCGGGTCATCGCGCCGGTGATGCCGTGGTTCGTCCGCTCGGACGACGGGGCGGCCACCGTGCGGGTCGCCCTCGACGGCCGCGGCGGCGGCCGGGCGGGGCCGTGAGCGGGCTCGCGGCGCCGCCGTCCGGGCTGCCGACCGGGCCCTGGACCGGCGGTGCCGTCGGCGCGGCCGCACTCTGCGTCCTCGCGCCGAACCCGTCGCCGATGACGCTCGACGGGACGAACACGTGGGTCGTCGGGGCGTCGGGCGGGCCGTGCGTCGTCGTCGACCCCGGTCCGGACGACGACGCCCACCTCGACGTGGTGCTCGAGGCCGTCCGGGTGCGGGGCGGCCGGCTCCGGGCCGTCCTGCTCACCCACGGCCACGCCGACCACAGCGCGGGGGCGGCCGGGTTCGCCGCCCGGGCCGGGGTCGGCGTCCGGGCGCTCGACCCGGCCCACAGGCTCGGCGACGAGAGCCTCGGCGCGGGGGACGTCGTGGAGGTCGCGGGGGGACGCATCGACGTGGTCGCGACCCCGGGCCACACGAGCGACTCCCTGTGCTTCGTGCTCACGGCGGACGGGGAGGCACCCGCTGTGCTCACGGGCGACACGGTGCTCGGTCGGGGGACCTCGGTCGTCGCGCACCCGGACGGCCGGCTCGCGGCGTACCTCGACTCGCTGCGGCGGCTCGAGGCACTTGTCGAGACTGTCGGCGTCGCCGCGGTGCTGCCCGGCCACGGGCCGGTGCTCGGCCTGCCGGACGTCGCGCCGCTCGACGTCGTCCGGTTCTACCTCGCGCACCGCGCGGAGCGCCTGGAGCAGGTGCGCGCCGCGGTCGCCGCCGGCGCCGTGACGGCGGCGGACGTCGTGGACCGGGTCTACACCGACATCCCCCGCGCCGTCCGGCCGGCCGCCGAGCTGAGCGTGGCCGCGCAGCTGGAGTACCTGCGCAGCTGACCATCGCCGGGCCCGGGCCCGGCTGCCGCCTCGACGTCCTCTGGTGTGCAAGGGGCCTTTCGCGGCGAGGCGTAGGGCCCCTTGCACACCAGAGGACGTCGGGGTCGGACGCTACGACGATCGAGGTGTCGACAGTCGATGTGGCCCGGCAGCCGTCAGCGCGCGCGGCGGCGCATCCGCTCGATGTCGAGCAGGACGACCGCGCGGGCCTCGAGGCGCAGCCAGCCCCGGGAGGCGAAGTCGGCCAGGGCCTTGTTGACGGTCTCGCGGGAGGCGCCGACGAGCTGGGCGAGCTCCTCCTGGGTGAGGTCGTGCGCGACGCGCAGGCCGTCCTCGGTCGGGCGGCCGAACCGCTCGGACAGGTCGAGCAGGGCCTTCGCGACGCGGCCCGGGACGTCGGAGAAGACGAGGTCGGCCAGGGCCTCGTTCGTGCGCCGCAGCCGGCGGGCCAGGGCGCGAAGGAGCTGCCGGGCGACGTCCGGGCGGCCCGCCAGCCACGTGGTCAGGTCCTCGTTGCCGAGGCCGATCAAGGTCGTGTCCGCGACCGCGGTCGCGGTGGCGTTGCGCGGGCCCGGGTCGAAGAGCGACAGCTCGCCGAACATCTCACCCGGGCCGAGGACGGCGAGCAGGTTCTCGCGCCCGTCGCCCGACGCGCGACCGAGCTTCACCTTGCCGTCGATGATGACGTAGAGGCGGTCGCCGGGGTCGCCCTCCTGGAACAGCACCTCGCCGCGGCCCAGGTCGACCGTCGCCATCGTCGAGCGCAGGGCCGTCGATGCCTCGTCGTCCAGCGCGGCGAACAATGGCGCCTGGCGTACGACGTCGTCGTCCACCTGCTCCTCCTTGCGGCGGGGGCATGCCGGACCGGGTCCGGCGGGTCAGCACGCAGTCTGCCGCACCGAACCCTCCTGCGCGTGGTCGGGGTCACACACCGCGCCGTCCGATCGTGCTGCGCGCGGTGACCGGTCGTGCGGACGCCACCGCAGGAGCCGCGGCAGGAAATGACACCGTGCGGCGCCGTCGGCGTCCCTGCCGTCGCGGCCTCACCGCGGGGGACGACGGGCCGCCCGGCCGGGGACCGTACCCTTGGCGGGTGGCCACGCAGGAGACCCCGCTCGCACGGACGCGACGGGCACGGCGGATCAACCTCCTGCTGGCGGAGCGCTACCCGGACGCGCACTGCGAGCTCGACTTCACGACCCCGCTCGAGCTGCTCGTCGCGACGATCCTCTCGGCGCAGACGACCGACAAGCGGGTCAACCTCGTGACCCCGGTGCTCTTCGCGAAGTACCGGACGGCGGCGGACTACGCGTCGGCGGACCGCGCCGAGCTCGAGACGGTCATCCAGTCGACGGGGTTCTACCGGGCCAAGTCCGACGCCCTCATGAAGCTCGGCGCCCGGCTCGTCAGCGACTTCGACGGTGAGGTGCCGAACCGGCTCGCGAAGCTCGTCACCCTGCCCGGCGTCGGCCGCAAGACCGCGAACGTCGTGCTGGGCAACGCGTTCGGCGTCCCCGGGATCACGGTCGACACCCACTTCGGCCGCCTCGCGCGCCGGTTCGCCTGGACCGTCGAGGACGACCCGGTCAAGGTCGAGTCGGACGTCGCGGCGCTGTTCGGCAAGCGCGACTGGACGATGCTCTCGCACCGGGTGATCTTCCACGGCCGGCGGACCTGCCACGCCCGCAGGCCCGCGTGCGGCGCCTGCCCGGTGGCCCGGCTGTGCCCGGCGTACGGCGAGGGCGAGACCGACCCGGTCAAGGCCGCGAAGCTGCTGCGCGACGAGGCGTTCGATCCGGCCGCACCCGACACCGTGGACGTGCCGTGACACGTGCGCCGGTCGGGGACGCCACCGCGTGGCCCGCTTGGTTCGAGCCGCTCGCCGCGATCATCGGACGGACGCCCGCCGACGCGCTGAGCCGGTTCCGCCCGCCGCCGGGGCCGCACCGCCGGTCAGCGGTCCTCATCCTCTTCGGCGAGGGCGAGGACGGGCCCGACGTGCTGCTCACCGAGCGGTCGGCCACGATGCGCTCGCACGCCGGGCAGGTCGCCTTCCCCGGCGGCGCGATCGACGACGAGGACGACGGCCCGGTCGGTGCCGCCCTGCGCGAGGCGCAGGAGGAGGTGGGTGTCGACCCTGCCGGCGTCGTCGTCGCGGGAACCCTGCCCGACCTCTACCTACCGGTCAGCGACTTCGCCGTGACGCCGGTGCTCGCGTGGTGGCGCGTGCCGTCCCGGATCGGCGTGGTCGACCCCGCCGAGGTCGCCAAGGCCGTCCGGGTGCCCGTCGCCGCGCTCTGCGACCCGGCCAACCGCTTCCGCTGGCAGCACCCGAGCGGGTACATCGGTCCCGGCTTCCACGCGGGGGGGCTGTTCGTCTGGGGGTTCACCGCGGGCATCGTGGACCGCCTGCTCCACCTCGCCGGGTGGGAACGGCCGTGGGACGCCGGACGTCTCGAACACGTGAGCCTGCCCCGGGACGACGTGCCGCCGGCGATGCGGCCCGTCGTCACGCCGCCCGCGAGGCCCTCGTCGGGCGGCACCCGGTGATCGACCTCGTCCTCGTGGTCATCCTCGTCGCCTACGGCGTGTCGGGCTTCCGTCAGGGCCTGGCCCTGAGCGCCCTGTCGCTCGGCGGGTTCGTCCTCGGCGCGCTCGTCGCGATCCTCGCCGTCCCGGTCTTCGCCGACCGGCTCGAGGCCGGGCCGCAGCGTTCGTTCGCCGTGCTCGCGGCCGTCCTCGTGCTCGCCTGGCTCGGCCAGGTGCTCGGCGCCGTCGTCGGCGGCAGGCTGCGCGAACAGCTGCCGAGGGGGCCCGCGCGGCGGGTCGACCAGGCGTTCGGCGCCGTCGCCGGGCTCGTCGCGTCCGCCCTCGTCATGTGGTTCGTCGGCGGTGCGGTCCGCACCGTGCCCGGTGTGGCTGCGGCCGTCGGGTCGTCGCGCGTGCTCCAGACGATCGACTCCGTGATGCCCCAGCAGGCCGGAGCGCTCGCGAGCCGGTTCCGCGAGACGGTCGCCGCGAGCGACTTCCCGCGCGTCTTCAGCGGCGCCGGGCCGGAGCAGATCGCCGCCGTCGACCCGCCGGACGAGACCGCCGTGCCCACCTCGGTCGCCCGACTCGTGCGGGCCTCGACGGTGAAGATCACCGGGGAGGCGAACGACTGCAGCCGGACGCAGGAGGGCAGTGGTGCCGTCGTCGCGCCCGGCCGCGTTGTCACGAACGCCCACGTCGTCGCCGGCGTCACCCGGCCGCAGGTGCAGGTCGGCGGGCAGGGGCGCCGGTACGCCGCGAAGGTCGTCCTCTTCGACCCGCAACGCGACCTCGCCGTTCTGGCCGTCGGCGGGCTGCCCGGCTCCGCCCGCCCGCTGCCGCTGGGCAGCGACATCGAGCGCGAGGACGACGCGGCGTTCGCCGGCTACCCCAAGAACGGGCCCTACTCCCTGGGCGCCGCCCGGGTGCGCTCCGTGCTGCGCGCCTCGGGGGAGGACATCTACGGCCGCCCGGGCGTCGTCCGGCGGGTCTACTCCCTCTACGCGACCGTCGAGCCCGGCAACTCCGGCGGCCCGGTCGTCGACGTCCAGGGTGCCCTCGTCGGGGTCGTGTTCGCCAAGTCGCTCGACGACGACCGGACCGGGTACGCGTTGACGATGAGCGAGGCACGGCCGACCATCGACGCGGGGATCGCGGCCGGCGACGCCGTCGACACCGGCGGCTGCGCCGCGGGCTGAGCCCAGCCCCGACCCGCCCGAACCACCGGTTACTAGCCGGTCCTACCCACGTGATGGGTCTGACCGGCTAGTAACCGCTCGGTTCGTCAGTCCGGCAGGCCCTTGAGCCAGCCGACGAGGGCGTCGCCGACGACGTCCGGCGCCTCCTCGGGCAGGTAGTGCCCGGCGGCCGGGACGACCTCATGGGTCCACGGACCGCGGACGAAGCGCCGGGAACTCGCGGCGACCGCGGCCGGGACGAACGTGTCGAGGCCGCCGTGGAGCGAGAGCGTCGGGACGTCGACCGGCGCGGCGATCCCGGCGGCGAACCGCCGCCCGTCGCGGCGGTAGCGGGACCTCACGGCCCAGCGGAAGTACTCCAGCGACGTGTGCGCGACGAACGGGACCCGCATGGCGCGCTCGTAGCGTTCGAGGGTCGCTGCGTCCGGGTAGCCCGGGCCGCCCCAGCCGGTGAGGACGTCGCGGACACCCGTCCCGCCCACCAGCGAGCGCTCGGGGAGCATCGGCATCTGGAACCTCAGCACCCGGGACGCTGCGGCGCGGGTCTGCCCGTCGCGGGCGAGCGCCGTCCCGAAGACCGCGCGGAGCAGGAGGGGATGGCCGGTCGACACGACGGCGACCGCCCGGGTCACGCGGGGGGCCAGACCCGGCATCGACCAGGCGACCCAGCCTCCCCAGTCGTGCCCGACGACGACGGCGTCCGACGCTCCCAGCGAACGGACGACGCCCGCGACGTCCGCGGTCGTCGTCATCGTGTCGTAGCCGCGCGGCGGCTTGTCGCTCGCGCCGTAGCCGCGCAGGTCCATCGCGACGGCCCGGTAGCCGGCCTCGGCGAGCGTCGTCAGCTGGTGCCGCCACACCCACCAGAACTGCGGGAAGCCGTGCAGGAGAACGACGAGCGGGCCCTCGCCCGCCTCCGCGACGTGGAAGCGCGCGCCGTTGGCGGCGACGAACCGGTGCCGCCAGGGGCCCTCGACGAGGACCTCGGAGGAGTCGACCGTCACCGGCCGCGGCTGGCGCCGGGCTTGACCGCGGCGATGCTCAGCTTCGTCGAGCGGATCGCGCGCTCCGGCGGTCCGACCTTGGAGACCTGCGAGCGACCGACCAGAACGAGGATCCCGGCCACGAGCAGCAGCGCGACGCCGAGGATCAGGAATGCCAGCCACGGCGCGAGGCCGGCCTCGGTGAGCCCGTAGCCGGCGGCGATGGTGAGGATGATCGAGGCGAGCAGGCCGAGGTAGCCGGCGGCGCCGAACATGCCGGCGGCGACCCCGCCGCGGATCGCGTCCTGCTTGAGCTCGGCCTTGGCCAGCGCGATCTCGGCACGGACGATCTCCTGGACGTCGGACGTCGCGTCGGCGACGAGCTGCCCCAGCGTGCGCTCCGTCATGGCGTGCCTCCTGCCCCGCCGCCGGTGGTCCCCGGCCGCCGTCCGTGGTGCTTGTCACCACGAGCCTAGAGGGTGGCCGGGTGAGGGTCCGGGCGAGTTGCACCGCGGGGTCGGGCGCGGTCAGGCGGTGGCGTCGCGTTCGGACTCCTCGGCCTCCTCGATGAGCCGGTAGGTCCGGTTGCGGCGCAGGAGGACCGCCGCCGCCAGCGCGGCCGCCACAAGAGACCCGGCCAGGACCGCGACCTTGACGTGCTCGTCGCGGTCGCTGCCGGCGCCGAACGCGAGCTCGCCGATGAGGAGCGACACGGTGAAGCCGATCCCGGCCAGCAGGCTCACCCCGAGGACGTCGCTCCAGCCGAGGTCCTCGGACAGCTCGGCGCGGGTGAAGCGTGCGGTGAGCCAGGTGCCGCCGAAGACCCCGACCACCTTGCCGACGACGAGCGCGACGGCGATGCCGAGGAAGACCGGGTCCCGGACCGCCTCGCCGAGCCCGCCGCCGACGACCGTCACGCCGGCGGCCGTGAGCGCGAAGACCGGCACCGCGACCCCCGCGCTGACCGGCCGCACGGCGTGCTCGAGATGCTCGCCGACGCTGTGCTCCTCGTCGGGCCGGCGGCGCACCGGCACCGCGAACCCGAGGAGCACGCCGGCGACCGTCGCGTGCACCCCGGACGCGTGGACGAGCGCCCACGTGATGAACGCGAGCGGCAGCAGGAGCCAGGGCGCGACGACCCGGCGCTGGACGAGGACGGCGAAGCCGGCCAGCGGCACGAGGGAGCCGAGCAGCGGCAGCACCGCGAGGTCGCTCGTGTAGCCGACCGCGATGATCGTGATGGCGATGAGGTCGTCGACCACCGCGAGCGTCAGCAGGAACGATCGCAGCGCGCTCGGCAGGTGGGTGCCGAGGACGGCGAGGACGGCGAGCGCGAACGCGATGTCCGTCGCGACGGGGATCGCCCAGCCCCGCGCAGTGCCGGGCGCGCCGGCGACGACGGCGAGGTAGAGCCCCGCCGGGACGACGACGCCGCAGACCGCCGCGACGACGGGCAGCAGCGCCTTGGCCGGGTCGCGGAGGTCGCCGACGACGAGCTCGCGCTTGAGCTCGACCCCCGCGACGAAGAAGAAGATGGCGAGCAGCCCGTCCGCGGCCCACTGCGCGACGTCGAGGTGCAGTGCGGCGCCGGACAGCCACTGCGGCCCGAGCTCGGTCCCCAGGACTGTGGTGTAGGTCTCTCGCCAGGGGGAGTTCGCCCACAGCAGCGCGACCACCGCGCCGGCGAGCAGGAGGGCGCCGCCGACGGTCTCGGTGCGCAGGATGTCCGCGACGTAGGTGCGCTCGGACCTGGAGACCCTGTCGAACAGGTAGCGCGCGGCGCGCTGCGGTGCTGGCAGGCTCAAGGACGGCTCCGGAGGCGAGGCGGTCCCCATCGTACCCGCGAGCTCGCCGTCCGACCGGTCGGGCCGGTGCCAGAGCCCTGAGGACCCGGCCGCAGCCGGAACGTCAGCCCCCGAGCACGAAGTAGCGCAGCCACAGGTACGGCCAGGACAGCGTCACGGTGACCGCGGCGACGATGCTGCCGTACTTCGTGAACTGCCAGAACGAGATCGGGTGCCCGTTGCGGGCGGCGATCCCGGTGATGACGACGTTCGCGCTCGCGCCGACGGCCGTCGCGTTGCCGCCGAGGTCGGCGCCCAGCGCGAGAGCCCACCACAGCGAGCGGGCCTGCGCGCTGCCGTCGGAGGCGGAGACGAGGTCGCCGACGAGCGGCGCCACCGTCGCCACGTACGGGATGTTGTCGACGATCCCCGAGATCACCGCGGAACCGAAGAGCAGCCCCGTCGAGGCGAGCAGGTACCGGTCGCCGACCGCCTCGGTGGCCGCGGACGCGAGCCGCTCGACGACGCCGAGGTTCACCAGTGCGCCGACCATGACGAACAGGCCCATGAAGAAGACGAGCGTCTCCCACTCGACGTCGTCGAGGTAGCTGTCGGCGGACAGCCGCGAGACGAGCACGGCCGCGCCCGCCCCGAGGAGGGCGACGACCGACGGCTCCAGGTGGAACGTCGAGTGCAGCGTGAACCCGACGAGGACGGCGCCGAGGACCACGAGGCTGCGCCGCAGCAGGCGGGGGTCGCTGATCGCCTCCCGCTCCTCGAGGGCCATGACCCGGCGGGCCCGCTCGGCGTCGTAGCGCATCGAGCGGCCGAACAGGAACCAGGTCAGGGCGACGAAGACGGCCATGAGCGCGACGACGACCGGTGCGAGGTTCACGAGGAAGTCGGTGAACGACAGGTCCGCCCGGCTGGCGATGATGATGTTCGGCGGGTCGCCGATGAGCGTCGCGGTGCCGCCGATGTTGCTCGCCATCGCCTCGGCGAGCAGGAACGGGATCGGTGCCACCCCGAGGCGCTCGCAGACGAGCAGTGTGACGGGCGCGACGAGCAGCACGGTCGTCACGTTGTCGAGCGCGGCCGACGCGACCGCCGTGAGCAGCACGAGCATCGTCATGACGGCGAACGGGCGGCCCCTGGCCCGCTTCGCGCACCACACCGCGAGGTACTCGAAGAGCCCGGTCTGGCGCAGGACGCCGACGATGATCATCATGCCGAGCAGGAGGAAGACGACGTTCCAGTCGACGCCGGTCTCGGTGTCGAAGAAGGCGTGCTCGCCGTCCGTCGCACCGATGAGCACCATCGCGGCCGCGCCACCGAGCGCGGCGGCGACCCGGGGGACCCGCTCCGTCGCGATGAGGACGTAGGCGACGGTGAAGACGACGACGGCGGCCCACGCCTGCGTCGTCACGGTGCGGCGTCAGCGGTGCCGGCGTCCGGGTCGCCGGCGACCGGGCCCGCGGCGTCGTGTGGGAGGACGTCGACGTCGAGGCGGGCCTGGACGGCGTCCGTCCCCTCGCCGAGGGTGGTGAGAAGTGCGGCCGCGAGCCGGGACAACGTCACGACGCCGAGGAAGGCGCCGCCGTGCCGCTCGCGGACGATGACGATCGTCGCCTGCTCCTCGCACATGAGCGACGCGATCTCGATGAGGGTGTCGTCGGGCGCCACCGACGGCAACGGCCGGGCTGCGTGCGGGCGGGACCGGAGCAGGTCGTCCAGCGTGCGCTCGCGCAGTCGGGCGACGACCTCCTCGGAGCCCTCCTCGTCGTAGACGTGCGCCAGCGCCGGGTTCGTCAGGACGTACTCGGGGACGACGAGCCGCAGCACGTCGGGGCCGCCGAGGACGGCGACCGGGACGCCGTCGTCGTCGGCGACGACCAGCCCGGTGAGCCGGTGCTCGGCCAGGACGCGGGCGGCGGTGACGGCGTCGGTGCCCGCCGTCACCAGCGGGACCCGTTCGACGAGGTCGGCGGCTCTCATGGCCGGGACGGTACCGGCGGTCCCGGCGCCGGGCGTGGCGACGCGGCGGTTCCGCGCCGTCCGCGTCGCGGCTCTGTCCCCGAACCTCAGTCGTCGGAGGCCGTGCTGGCCTTCAGCCCGTCGCTGATCAGGCTCATGACGCCCGAGTCCGCGAGCGTCGTCTGGTCGCCGACCTCGCGGTTCTCGGCGATGTCGCGCAGCAGCCGCCGCATGATCTTGCCGGACCGCGTCTTCGGCAGCTCCGGCACGACCATGATCTGGCGCGGCTTGGCGATCGGGCCGATCTGGCTGCCGACGTGGTTGCGCAGCTCGGCGATGATCTCCTTGCCGGCCGCCTCCGCGGCGTCGACGCTCCCGCGCAGGATGACGAACGCGACGACCGCCTGGCCCGTCGTCTCGTCGGTCGCGCCGACCACAGCGGCCTCGGCGACCTTCGGGTGCGACACGAGAGCCGACTCGATCTCGGTCGTCGAGAGCCGGTGGCCGGAGACGTTCATGACATCGTCGACCCGGCCGAGCAGCCAGATGTCGCCGTCCTCGTCCTTCTTCGCGCCGTCACCGGCGAAGTACATGCCCTCGAAGCGCGACCAGTAGGTCTCCTTGTAGCGCTCCGGGTCGCCCCAGATGCCGCGGAGCATCGACGGCCACGGCTCGGTGAGCACGAGGTAGCCGCCACCGCCGTTCGGGACCGGCTTGGCCTCGTCGTCGAGCACATCGGCGGTGATGCCGGGCAGCGGGATCTGCGCCGAGCCGGGCTTGAGCGTCGTGACGCCGGGCAGCGGACTGATCATCATGGCGCCGGTCTCGGTCTGCCACCAGGTGTCGACGATCGGGGCGCTGTCGCCGCCGATGACCCGGCGGTACCAGACCCACGCCTCGGGGTTGATCGACTCGCCGACGCTGCCCATGACGCGGATGGAGGAGAGGTCGAACTGCGCGGGGATCTCCTCGCCCCACTTCATGAACGTGCGGATCGCGGTCGGGGCCGTGTAGAGGATCGTCACCTTGTACTTCTGCACGATCTCCCACCAGCGGCCCTTGTGCGGGCTGTCCGGAGTGCCCTCGTAGATGACCTGGGTGGCGCCGTTCGCGAGCGGGCCGTACACGATGTACGAGTGCCCGGTGACCCAGCCGACGTCGGCGGTGCACCAGTAGACGTCGGTCTCCGGCCGCAGGTCGAAGACGTTGCGGTGGGTGTACGCCGTCTGCGTGAGGTACCCGCCGCTCGTGTGCAGGATGCCCTTCGGCTTACCCGTGGTACCGGACGTGTAGAGGATGAAGAGCGGGTGCTCGCTGTCGACGGCCTCGGGCGTGTGCTCGGCCGACGCCGCCGCGAGCGCGTCGTGCCACCACACGTCCTTGCCGTCGTTCCAGGCGACGTCCTGGCCGGTCCGTCTGACGACGAGGACCTTGCTGACGGACGGCGTCTGGGCGATGGCCTCGTCGACCGCCGGCTTGAGCGCGGATGCCGCGCCGCGCCGGTAGCCGCCGTCGGCGGTGATGACCACCTTGGCCTCGGCGTCGTCGATCCGGCTGCGCAGCGCCTCGGACGAGAAGCCGCCGAAGACGACCGAGTGCGGCGCCCCGATCCGGGCGCACGCGAGCATCGCGACGGCGGCCTCGGGGATCATCGGCAGGTAGATCGCGACCCGGTCGCCCCTGGTCACACCGAGCGCGAGGAGGGCGTTCGCCGCCCGGGACACCTCGTCCTTGAGCTGGGCGTAGGTGACCGACCTCGTGTCGCCCGGCTCTCCCTCGAAGTGGATCGCGACCCGGTCGCCGTGACCCGCCTCGACGTGCCGGTCGACGCAGTTGTAGGCGACGTTCAAGGTGCCGCCGACGAACCAGCGCGCGAACGGCGCGTCGCTCCAGTCGAGGGTCGCGCCCCAGGGGGTGGCCCACGTGAGGGCGCGGGCCTGGTCGTCCCAGAAGGCCAGCCGGTCGTTCGCCGCCCGGTCGTACAGGTCGGCCGTGGCCACGGCGTTGGCCGCGAACTCGGCGCTCGGCGGGAAACGCCGCTCTTCGTGCGACAGGTTCTCCAGGGTCACGTGCGACATGCGGCCCTCCGCGGTTCGACGTCGATGTCGGTATGGCGTCCGTGGTGAGGCTAGTCACCGTGGCCGGGCAGCGACAGGCCAGGGGCGGGCGCACCGACGAGCGGTCCGGCGGCTGCGACGGGCGGCGGCGCGCGCGCGACGGGTTGTGGAGAAGCCGTGGACGGCGTCGCGTCCGGGGGCGGGCGGGCGACCGGCCCGGCTAGCGTCGGGGTCGTGACGACGTCAGAGGTGCCGGCGACGGGCGGCCCGCCGGAGCGCGGAGGGGGGCTCCGGCGGCTGCTCGTCGTCGAGGACGACCCGGCGATCGCGGACGCCGTCGTCCGGCGGCTGCGTAGCGAGGGGTACACGGTGGACGCCGCGCACGACGGCCCGGCCGCAGTCGCCGCGGCCGAGCGCAACCGGTACGACGCCGTCGTTCTCGACGTCATGCTGCCCGGTCTGTCCGGTCTCGAGGTGTGCCGGAGGATCCAGGCCCGCGAGCCGGTCCCGGTGCTCATGCTCACTGCCCGCGACGAGGAGTCCGACCGGCTCGTCGGTCTCGCCGTCGGCGCGGACGACTACCTGACCAAGCCCTTCAGCCCCCGCGAGCTCGTCGCCCGGGTCGCCGCGCTGCTACGCCGGGTGGACCGGGCGGCGGCGATCGCGGAGGCGGCGTCGTCCGCCGGGCGCGCGGACGAGCAGCTCGCCGCGGGCAGCCTCTCGATCGACGTCGGAGCCCGGCGCGTTCAGGTCGACGGCGGGGAGGTGCACCTGACCCGAACCGAGTTCGACCTGCTCCTCGCCCTCGCCCGCCGCCCCGGCCAGGTCGTCGACCGTGACCGGCTGCTCACCGAGGTCTGGGACTGGCCCGATCTGGCCTCCGCCCGCTCCGCCCACGGCACGGCGGCCCGCGCGGTCGACAGCCACATCAAGGCGCTGCGGCGCAAGATCGGTGCCGAGCGGATCCGGACCGTGCACGGGGTCGGCTACTCCGTCGAACCCGTGCCCTGACGGTGCCCGCGCCGTCGGCCGGGGCTCCGCCGTCGGCCGGGGCTGCGCCGTCGGCCGAGGCCCGGACCTGTTTCGGGTGCTCTGCACTGCTCCGCGTGGTGGAGCAGTGCAGAGCGGGTGGATCGCCGGTCGCCGGGCGCGCGCTCTGCAGTGCTTCGCGTGGTGGAGCAGTGCAGAGTGCGTGGAACACCCTGTCCCCGGCCCCGCATCCACCGTCAGACGGAGTTCTCGACCTCGGTCAGCGCCTCGTCGAGCGCGCGGACGAGGAGGTCGCCGTCCGCGTCCGACAGCACCATCGGGGGTTTGATCTTCAGGACGTTGTGGTCGGGGCCGTCGCTCGACAGCAGGACGCCGCGGCGCTTGACGGCCTCGACGACGGCGGCGGCCGCGGCGCCGGCGGGCGTGCGTGCCGTCCGGTCGGTGACGAGCTCGACACCGAGGAACAGGCCCGCGCCGCGGACGTCGCCGACGAGCGGGTGCCGCTCGCCGACGGCACGCAGGTCACCGAGCAGGCGCCGGCCGAGCCGGCCGGCGTGTGCGCGCAGCCGCTCGTCGACGACGACGTCGAGCACGGCCTGACCGACCCGCGCCGAGACCGGGTTGCCGCCGAAGGTGTTGAAGTACTCCATGCCGGTGAGGAAGCTGCGCGCCACCTGAGGCGTCGTGACGACCGCGCCCATCGGGTGGCCGTTGCCGATCGGCTTGCCGAGGGTCACGACGTCGGGCACGACCCCGTGCAGCTCGAAGGCCCACCACGCGCTGCCGACCCGCCCGAACCCGGTCTGCACCTCGTCGGCGACGCAGATCCCGCCCGCGGCGCGGACCCGCTCGTACGCGCCGCCGAGGAAGCCGTCGGCCAGCACGACCTGGCCCGCGGTGCCGGGGATCGCCTCGGCGAAGAACGCGGCGGGACGCCGACTCGTCGCGGCGAGGCCGTCCAGCAGCCCGTCCACCGCGGCGAGGTAGGCCGCCGCATCCGCGGCGTGGACGCCACGGTAGGGGTCCGGCATCGGCACGACGTGGGTCCGGTCGGGCCGGCCCCGGCCACCGGGCCCGTCGAACTTGTACGGGCTGATGTCGATGATGCTCGTCAGGTGCCCGTGGTAGGCGTGGTCGAGCACGAGGACGTCGCGGGCACCGGTGTGCGCATACGCCAGGCGCAGCGCCAGGTCGTTCGCCTCGGAGCCGGAGTTGACGAGGAAGACGACGCTCAGCGGGTCGGGCATCGTCGCGGCGAGCCGGCGCGCGTACGTCGTCACCGCGTCGTGCAGGTACCGGGTGTTCGTGTTGAGCAGCTGCGACTGCTCCGCCGCGGCCGCAACGACCCGGGGGTGGCAGTGTCCGACGTGCGCGACGTTGTTGACGAGGTCGAGCCAGCCCCGGCCCTCGGCGTCGTACAAGTACGCCCCGCTGCCGCGGACGACGTGCAGCGGCTCGCGGTACGACAGGCTGAGCGCCGGCGACAGGTGCTGCGCGCGCTCGCGGGCGATCTCCGGCGCGGCGCGCGGCGTCGGCGCCCGCAACCCCTCGGGAACGCCGAGCAGCAGGTTGGGATCCGGAGAGACCGACTCCCAGACGGCGAGCTCGCTGCGGGCGGCCACCCCGGGGACGTCGGCGCCGAGGCCGAGCAGGTCGGTGAGGAGCTGCAGGTGCAGGTGCGGCACCCAGCCGCCGTTCTCGTCCTGCCCGCCGACCTCGGCGACGACGTCGCCGGCGCGGACCCGTTGCCCGGGAGTCAGCTTCGGCAGCGAGCCCCGGGACAGGTGGCCGTACAGCGTGAAGAAGTCGACGCCGTCCGGGGTCGTGTGCCGCAGCACGACGACCGGCCCGTAGTCGAGCGGCGCCGGGTTGTCCGCGACGACCTCGACGACGCCGTCGAGCGGGGTGCGGACCGCCGTCCCGGCGGGCACGAAGAGGTCGACACCGAGATGCGCCGTGCGTCGCTCGGGCTCGCCGTCCGGGCCGACGTCGCCGGTCGCGAACAGGTCCCCCGCGTACACCGAGCGGTCCTCGAGGTAGGCGCCGACGCCGACCTCGGCGCCGTCCGGGGTCCGACCCTGCGCCCAGTCCCACGGCGCGCGGGACGTCGTCGCGAGCGGTGCGCCGAGCACCGGCGCGAGGTCCGCGGCGTCGAGGGTCGCGAGGTGCGCCCGGACGGTGCGGGCGTGCGGCACCGGGTCGAAGCCGCCCGCCTCCCGCAGCCGGTACCGGGTCAACGGCTCCTCGATGGTGCCGAGCCGGATGAGCAGCGCCGACACGGCGTCCTGGCTCACGAGGAGGTACTGGTTGTCCGGGTCGTCGCGGTGCTGGACCCCGGCCATGACGACGCTCGTCGCCAGCCGCGCGCGGACGAGGTCGGGCAGCAGGTCGATCTCGTCCGGGGTCAGCGGCACCTCGGCGTGGTACCCCTCGACGACGGGCAGGACCGCGCGCCACGGGTCCCCGGCCGACCGCGACGCGGCGTCCGCCATCGCGTACGTGAGGGCGACGGCGAGGCCGCAGACCCGTGGTGCAGTGCACAGGTCACCGAAGTCGATCAGCCCGCTCACCGTGCCGGTGTCGTCGAGCAGCACGTTCGCGTCGTTCGCGTCGTTGTGGATCGCTTGTGCGGCAAGGGTTTCCAGTCGCGGCAGGACGTGTGCGACGAAGCGGTCGAGCACCGCGGCCGCCGCGGCCCGGCGTCCCGGGTTGGCGACGGTGCCGACGTCGGCGACCCGGTCGGCGGCCGTCATG
>DAIOGQ010000021.1:0-23345 GCA_036745175.1 Kineosporiaceae bacterium | reverse complement strand
CTGGCGGCCGAGGTGGCCGCGCCGCCGTACGACGTCGTCGACGCGGCCGAGGCGGCCGCGCTGGCCGCCGGGCGCCCGCGCAGCTTCCTCCATGTGACCCGCCCCGAGATCGACCTGCCCGCGGGCTGCGACCCGCACGCGGACGACGCCCACCGGCAGGCCCGGCGCGCCCTCGACGGCCTGGTCGCGGACCGCGTCCTCGTCCGCGACGAGCGGCCGGCGTACACGGTCTACGCAGCGCCGGCCGCGGACGGTGGCACGGGCGTCCAGGTCGGCGTCGTCGGGGTCGTCAGCGCCGCCGAGTACCGGGCCGGCGTCGTGCGCACCCACGAGCACACCCGTCCCGACAAGCTCGACGACCGGCGCCGGCACATCGAGGCGGTCGCCGCCCACGACGAGCCGGTCCTGCTTCTGGCGCCGCCGGACGCCGAGGTCGACCGGGTGCTCGGCGAGGTCACGGCCGACCCGCCGGACGTCGACGTGACCGGCGCCGTCGACGGCGGCGCGTTCAGCGCCTGGGTCGTCGACGACCCGGACCAGGTCAAGGCGCTCGAGGCGGCGTTCGCTGCGATGCCTGCGCTCTACGTCGCCGACGGCCACCACCGCAGCGAGGCCGCCGCGCTCGTCTGGGAGGCGGACGGCCGCCCGGCAGGCGCGACCCGCGCGGTCTTCCCCGCGCTCGTCATCCCGGCCGACCGGGCCTGCGTGCTCCCGTACGACCGGCTCGTCCACGACCTCGGCGGGCGCTCCGTCGAGGCCCTGCTGGCCGGGCTCGCCGCGGATTTCGACGTCATGCCCGCGCAGGCACCCGTCCGGCCGGACCGGCGCGGCCGGCTCGGCCTTTACGCCCCCGACGCGGGCGCCTCCGGGGCCTCGGGCGCCGGCGCCGTCCCGGGCACGGGGTGGTACCTGCTCACCGCCCGGCCGGGTGTCGCCGACGCGTCCGACCCGGTCGCCCGGCTCGACGTCTCGCTCCTGCAGGACCGTGTGCTCGGGCCGCTGCTCGGCATCGACGACCCGCGTACCGACCCGCGCATCGGCTTCGTCGGCGGCCGGGCGCCGGCCGACCTCGCCGCCCTCGTCGACAGCGGCCGCGCCGCGTGCGCCTTCACGCTGCACGCGACGTCCGCCGACGACGTCATGGCCGTCGCCCGCAGCGGCGACGTCATGCCGCCCAAGTCGACCTGGTTCGCCCCGAAGCCCTACAGCGGCTTGTTCGTCCACCCGCTCTGAGCGCGCCGGCCGGGGAGATGATGACCGCATGAGCGCCGTCCGCAGCCTGCACGACCGTCCGCCGATCACGACGTCGACGGTGCCGCCCGTCGTCCGCCTGCCTCGCGGCCGGGTCGCGCACGAGCGAGCGGTCGAGGCGCTGCTCGACAGCTACCGCCGCATCCCGGCGGGGACCGGCGTCCGGCTCGCGAAGCGGACCTCGAACCTCTTCCGGCCGCGGGCGGCGACGACCGGTGCCGGCCTCGACGTCGAGGGACTCGACGGGGTCGTGAGCATCGACGCCGCCGCGCGCACGGCGGACGTCCAGGGCATGTGCACCTACGAGAACCTCGTCGCGGCGACCCTGCCCAAGGGGCTCATGCCGCTCGTCGTCCCGCAGCTGCGGACGATCACGCTCGGCGGGGCGGTGACCGGGCTCGGTATCGAGTCGACGTCGTTCCGCAACGGCCTGCCGCACGAGTCGGTCCTCGAGCTCGACGTCGTCACGGGCGCCGGCGACCTCGTCACCGCGACCCCGCACGGCGAGCACGCCGACCTCTTCCGCGGGTTCCCGAACTCCTACGGCACCCTCGGCTACTGCGTCCGGCTGAGGATCGAGCTCCAGGAGGTGGCGCCGTACGTCGCGACGCGCAACGTGCGCTTCGCGAGCCTCGAGGACGTCGAGACGGCGCTGGCGGCGATCGTCCGGGACGGCACGTGGGGCGGCGAGCGGGTCGACTTCCTCGACGGGGTCGTCTTCTCCGCCGACGAGTCCTACCTCGTCCTCGGCGCCTGGGCGCACGACGTGCCGTCGTTGTCGGACTACACCGGTCAGGAGATCTACTACCGCTCGCTGCGCGACCGGGACCGGGACGCCCTGACGGTCCACGACTACCTGTGGCGCTGGGACGTCGACTGGTTCTGGTGCTCGCGGGCGTTCGGCGCGCAGCACCCGCGGCTGCGCCGGGTCTGGCCCGCGAGCCGGCGGCGCAGCGACGTCTACCACCGGATGGTCGCGCTGGAGAACCGGTTCCACGTCGCGGCCCGGCTCGACGCGGCCCGTGGCCGTCCGGCCCGCGAGCGTGTCGTCCAGGACGTCGAGGTGCCCGTCGGGCGGACCGCGGACTTCCTGCGCTGGTACCTCGACCGGGTCCGCATGACCCCGGTCTGGCTGTGCCCGCTGCAGGTGCGGGCCCACGGCGGTCCGCTCGGCGACGTGCCGGCGGGCGAGCAGCCGTGGTCGCTCTACCCGCTGCGGGCCGGCGAGACCTACGTGAACGTCGGGTTCTGGGGCACCGTGCCGATCGAGCCGGGCCGCGCGGACGGCGACGTGAACCGGGACGTCGAGGCGGCGGTCAGCCGGTTCGAGGGCCACAAGTCGCTCTACTCCGACGCGTACTACGACGAGGCCGACTTCTGGGCCAGGTACGGCGGCACCGCGTACGCCCGGCTCAAGGAGCGCTACGACCCCGCCCACCGGCTGCTCGACCTCTACGCGAAGGCGGTCAAGCGCCGCTGACACCGTCCGGGTAATGGTCGCGGTCCGACCATCAGGTCACCCGGAGGAGGCGTCATCCGCACGCGGGCTCAACCGGGACGGCCCCCGCGCCGATCAGCAGGTGCGAGGACGAACACCGCGACGGGCCGGTCCGCCGCTCGGGACCGACGACGAGGGGAAGGCCGATGGGAGCACGCGCCGCGCGCCTGCGCCTGTCGACCGCGGCGGTCCACGTCGGCCGGCAGCCGATCCTCGACGTGGACGGCTCGCTCTACGGCTACGAGCTGCTCTTCCGCGACACCGCAGGCGCGACGTTCGCCGAGGGCAACGGTGACGCGGCCACGACCCGGACGATCCTCGCCGCGTTCAGCGCCTTCGACGTGTCCGACCTGCTCGGCGGCCGGCTCGGGTTCGTCAACCTCACGCGCTCGTTCCTCACCGGCGAGCTGCCCGTGCCGTTCAAGCCCGGCGGCGCCGTCCTCGAGGTGCTCGAGACCGTCGAGATCGACGACGCGGTCGTCGCCGGCACCCGGCGGCTCGCCGACGAGGGCTACCCGATCGCGCTCGACGACTTCGAGTGGACCAGGGCCGCCGAGCCGCTCCTGGAGATCGCCTCGATCGTCAAGGTCGACGTCCTGGGCCTGTCGTGGGACGAGGTGATGCGGACGGCGGACCGGTCCAGCCGGCACGGCGTCCGGCTGCTCGCCGAGCGGGTCGAGGACGAGGCGATGATGGAGCGTTGCCGCCAGGCGGGCTTCTCGCTCTTCCAGGGCTACCACCTCGGCCGGCCGCAGACGATGACGTCGCAGACCCTCACCCCCGGGCACGCGGTCGCCCTCCAGCTCCTCGCCCGGCTCAGCGACCCGATGACGACGGCCGCGGACGTCGAGGACGTCCTGCGGGCCGACCCGGGGCTCACCTTCCGGCTGCTCCAGATCGCGAACTCCGCCGCGAACGGGCTGACCCGCAGCGTCTCCTCGATCCGGGACGCCGTCGTCCTCGTCGGCCTCGTGCGCCTGCGGGCCTGGCTCGTGCTCATCACCCTGTCCGGCATCGGCGGCGCGGCCGACGGTCTCGGTTCCGCACTGACCCGGGCCCGCACGTGCGAGGTCGTCGCGCACGCGATGCCCGGCGTCCGGCCGGACGTCGCGTTCACCCTCGGCCTGCTCGACGGCATCGCGCAGAGCCTCGCCGTCGCCGGCGAGGTCCTCCTCGAGCGGATCCCCCCGCTGTCCGACGAGCTCGCCGGTGCGCTCACCGGCACGCCGGGCCCGCTGCGCCGGCTGCTCGACGCCGTCCGGGGCTACGAGGACGGCGACCTCGACGTCGTCGCGACGTCCCGGCTGGACCCCGCGGACATCGCCGAGGCCTATCTCGGGGCGCTGGCGTGGACGAGCCGGACGGCCGCCGCGGTCGACTGACGCGCCCCACCCCCCCGGTTACTAGCCGGTCAGACCCGTCAACTGGGTAGGACTCGCTAGTAACCGGGGGGATGGGGTGCGGTTGGGTGGGGTGGCGTGGGGTGGGGGAGGCGGGTCAGTGCGCGGCGGCCGCGCCGAGGGGGCGCCGCAGCCGCGCCACGATCCGCCGGGCCATCCGCTCGCGCCGGGTGAACCGGACGAGCTTGGCGGGCTTGTCGGGCACGGAGGCGAACCCCAGCAGGTAGCCGGCCTCGCTCGCGGCCGCGCACATCTCGTCGTAGCGGCGCTCGGCGGCGTCGTAGCTCATGCCCGCCCGCTCGTACCCGGCGAGGTCGTGGTCCGCGAGCGCCGCGGCCATCCGGTCGTTGGCGGCCGCCATGACGCGGCTCGCCACGTCGAGCGCCCGGGTGAGCTCACCTCCGGGCGCGGCGGGCACGAGCGCGGGGCCGCCGATGGCGGCGACCCGCAGGGCACCGAGGGCGGTCGAGGTCGGGCACATGGCACACTCCATTCGTCGGTCACGACAAGGAGTGACGCGGTGCGTCCGCAGATACGTCGGGCGCGGCCGAGCGGTCAGCCGGACGCCATGGCTCAGCCGGTTGCGGCGGCCCGGCCCTTGACGTGCAGGCCCGCGAGCAGCGTCTCGGTCGCCGTGGTCACGGCCTCCACCGCGGCGTCGAACGCCTCGGCGTTGTGGGCCGCGGGCGCGCGGAACCCGCTGATCTTGCGCACGTACTGCAGGGCGGCGGCCCGCACGTCGTCCTCGGTGACCGCCTCGGTGAAGGGCGGCCGGAGTGTCTTGATGCTGCGGCACATGCCCCGAGCGTACGTCGGGCATGTGCCGCGGCACACGACCGATCGGCGGGCCGGTCCACGGCGTTCTGCCGAGCAGGCGCCCCGGCGTCAGGCGCCCGGGATCCGCACGAGCACGAGCTGGCCGCCCTCGCGCTTGTCCGTCCAGTCCGGGCCGCCGTCGCCGTTCAGGTCGCGGCCCGGGGCCTTCTCGACCCACAGGGTGTGCGCCTGCACCGTCACGAGGAACGCGCCGCGGCCGAAGACCGCCGAGGCGTCGACGACACCGCTGGACTCCCATGCGCCGAGGTTGCCCGGCGCGCGGCCGTCGACGTCGGTCGGTCCGCCGTCCGCGCCCTGGTCGACCTTCGCGACGACCTCCTTGCCGGCCGGGTCGTCGAGCGGCACCCGCCACAGCCGGGCGGTCGTCGCGTTCGGGTCGGTCGAGCCGAACGGGAACTGCTGGCTGGAGCCCGGGTCCTCGGTGACGAGGATGCTGTTCCGGGTCGTCTCGAGGTTGTCCACCTGGTGCATCTGGCGCGGGGCCTTCACCGGCGCGACGTCGCCGTCGACGAGGACCGACAGCGACGTGACCTTCGTCGGGTCCTTGCGGTCGAGCACCATCTTCCAGACCCGGCCGTTCGTCGAGACCCGCGCGCCAGGCGCTCCGGCGGTGCCAGCGCCGGAGTCGGCGAGGTAGACGACGTTGCCCCGGCCCGGTCGCTTGTCGTACGCGATGTCCTCGATCCGGATGAACTGGAAGACGCCGTTCGCGTCGCCCCACTTCTCCAGCACCCACTGCGGGCCGTCGGTGGGCCGCCCGAACGCGTCGGCGGCGAACTCGCCGGGCGCCGGCGCCGAGAAGCCCTTGTCCGCGGCCATCAGGTCCGTACCGTCCGCCTTCTTCCCGGTCGCGATGTCCTTGGGCACCTTGACGAAGTGCCCGCTGATCGACTGCGTCGAGCCGGGCGCCACGTCGAAGTAGTCGTCGACGCCCGGGGTGTCGGAGACGAACGCGTACATGTCGCCCTTGTCGGCGAGCAGCGCGTCGGTGTCCTTCGCGAGGTAGGAGTACACCTGCGACTGGGGCGGCAGCGACAGGAACGTGTCGTCGCCGGTCAGCGTGACGAGGCTGCGGTAGCCGGGCAGCGCGACCGTGTTCTCGTGGTTGAGCCGGCCCATCCCCCAGATCGGGGTGCGCTCGCCGCTGCGCACGTCGAGGGCGACGGCGACGCCGACCTGGCGCGCGTCGGGCGCGCCCTGCGCGGCGGCCGGGAACGTACCGCCGTCCCGGTTCACCCACTCGACGGCCTCCTCGTTCGTGAAGAGGATCGGCCGGTCGAAGCCCTCGCGGGACGTCGCGAGGTAGTTCGAGCAGAAGCGGTGGTAGCCCTCCGCGCCGGTGATCGCGTACGACCCGTTCAGCACCGATGCGCTCCGGGCGTGCACGGTCAGCCGGCTGAGCTGCGAGTTGTCGAAGTCGTTCTGGCCGTTCGCCGCGGTGGGCGCCGCGGGGACGAACGGGAACGGCACCGTCGACGTCTCGTGGTTGACGTAGACGTCCGCGACGCCGTGGCCGCGCGGCCGGACGGCGATGCCGTCCGGGATCGCCTCGAACCGGTAGCCGTTGCGCAGGGTCTCCCCGGTCGTCATGATCGGGGTGAACGTGACGTCGGCCCGGTCGCCGGTCGTCAGCATCGACGCCTGCGTCGTCCGGAACCCGGTCCGGCCGCCGTCGTCCGCGTGCGCAGCCCCCGGGGTCCCGGCGACGCCCAGCGCCGTCACCCCGACGAGGACCGTCCACCGCGACCGCTGCCACGCCGGCTGCCGCCGGCCCGTTCCCTGCCCACCCGACCGACCCGTGCCGCCCATGCCGACCTCCACGTCGACCGGCCGCGACGGTCTGCCCGGTAGCGCATCGGCACCGTCCGCGGCGGTTGCGCCAAGCACGCTAACGGACATCCGGTCACCCGAACAGATCTTGACAAATGGGGCACGCCATGAGTGCCCGTCCGGTCAGGTGCCGGCGAGCGCCTCGGACACGACCTCCTTGGCCGCGGCCTGCACCTGCGCCAGGTGCTCGGGGCCCTGGAAGGACTCCGCGTAGATCTTGTAGACGTCCTCGGTGCCGGACGGTCGGGCCGCGAACCACGCCGACCCGGTGACGACCTTGAGGCCGCCCACCGCCGCGCCGTTGCCCGGCGCCTCAGTCAGCTTGGCGATGATCGGCTCGCCGGCGAGCTCGGTCGCCGTCACCCGGTCGGCGGACAGCTTGGCCAGCGCGGCCTTCTCCTCGCGGCTCGCCGGGGCGTCGATCCGGGCGTAGGCCGGGTCGCCGTGCTCCGCGGTGAGCGTGCGGTAGTGCTCGCTCGGCGTCTGCTGCGTCACCGCGAGGATCTCGGAGGCGAGCAGGGCCAGCAGGATCCCGTCCTTGTCCGTCGTCCACACCGAGCCGTCGGTGCGCAGGAACGACGCACCTGCGGACTCCTCGCCGCCGAAGCCGACCGAGCCGTCGAGCAGGCCCGGTACGAACCACTTGAAGCCGACCGGCACCTCGAGCAGGGTGCGTCCCAGCGCGGCGGCGACGCGGTCGATCATCGACGACGACACGAGCGTCTTGCCGATCGCCGTCCCCTCGCCCCAGCCCGGCCGGTGCGCGAAGAGGTACTGGATCGCGACGGCGAGGAAGTGGTTGGGGTTCATCAGCCCGGCATCCGGCGTGACGATGCCGTGCCGGTCGGCGTCGGCGTCGTTGCCGGTGGAGATCGCAAAGGCGTCGCGGTTCGCGATGAGGGAGGCCATCGCGGACGGCGAGGAGCAGTCCATCCGGATCTTGCCGTCCCAGTCGAGCGTCATGAACCGCCACGTCGCGTCGACGAGCGGGTTGACGACGGTGAGGTCGAGCCCGTGCCGCTGCGCGATCTCGCCCCAGTAGTCGACCGCCGCGCCACCGAGCGGGTCCGCGCCGATGCGCACCTTGGCCTCGCGGACCGCCGCCATGTCGAGCACCGACGGCAGGTCGTCGACGTAGGTGCCGAGGAAGTCGTAGCGGGACGTCGTCTCCGCGCCGAGCGCGCGCGCGAGCGGCACCCGCTGGACGTCGGCGAGCCGGGCCGCGATGAGCTCGTTCGCCCGGTTCTCGACCCACGTCGTCGCGTCGGTGTCGGCCGGCCCGCCGTGCGGCGGGTTGTACTTGAACCCACCGTCGGACGGCGGGTTGTGCGACGGCGTGACGACGATGCCGTCCGCCCGTCCCGGGTCACCCGCGGCCTTGCCCTTGTTGTGCCGCAGGATCGCGTGCGACACCGCGGGCGTCGGGGTGTACCGGTCGCGGTCGTCGACGAGCGTCGTCACGTCGTTGGCCGCGAGCACCTCGAGCGCGCTCGCCCACGCCGGCTCGGACAGCGCGTGGGTGTCCCGGCCGACGAAGAGCGGCCCGCTGATCCCTTGCGCGGCGCGGTAGTCGCAGATGGCCTGCGTCGTGGCGACGATGTGCGCTTCGGTGAAGGCGCCCCGCAGGCTCGACCCGCGGTGGCCGGACGTGCCGAACGCGACCCGCTGCGTCGGGTCCTCGAGGTCCGGCCAGGTCGTGTAGTACGCGGTGACGAGGTGCGCGACGTCGACGAGGTCGCTCGGCTGGGCCGGCTGACCGGCACGGTCGTGGCTCATCAGCTCTCCTCGGGGGCGGCGCGGGGCTGTCCGCAGGCGACAGGCTGCCCCGCGAGGCTAGTGCCCGGACCGGGCCGGCGCACCGCTGGAGCATCGCGGCCGGCGCCGTGCGTCCCGTGCCGGTGACGGCCGGCCGGCCGGGGCTGGCAGCATGCACCGTGTGCGACGAACGGTGCGAGCCACCCGCTACGTCACCGTCCTGCGCGAGGGCGGGTCCCTGCCCGGCATCGTCGAGGCGGACGACGACGGCATGTACGTCGTGAAGTTCCGCGGCGCGGGGCAGGGGACCGCGGCACTCGTCGCCGAGGTCGTCGTCGGCGAGCTCGGCCGGCGGCTCGGCGTCCGGGTGCCGGAGCTCGTGGCCGTCGACCTCGACCCCGAGATCGGCCGGCGCGAGCCCGACGAGGAGGTCCAGGACCTGCTCGGGGCGAGCGCCGGGCTCAACCTCGGCATGGACTTCCTGCCCGGGTCGACGGGCTACGACGGCGTCGGCTGGCGGCCGCCCGTCGAGGAGGCGCTCGCCGTCCACTGGCTCGACGCGTTCGGCGCCAACGTCGACCGGACGTGGCGCAACCCCAACCTCCTCGTCTGGCACGGCACCCTGTGGGCGATCGACCACGGCGCCGCGCTCGTCTTCCAGCACGCGTGGCCGCCCGTCGAGCGCTGGGCGGCTCGCCGCTACGACCTGTCCGAGCACGTGCTCGGACCGGTCGTCGCCGACGCCCGCCCGGACGCCGTCCGGGCGGCCGACGTACGGCTCGCCGCCGCGGCCGCCGCCGCGCTCGCCGACGTGCTGGCGCTGGTCCCCGGCGACTGGCTGCTCGCGATGAACGCCGCGGTGGGCGACGACCGGACGGCGGACGACTGGCGGGGCCGGTACCTCGAGTACCTCCTCGCCCGGCTCGGCGACCGGCGCTCGTGGTGGCCGCCGCTCGCCGAGGTGGCCGCGTGAGCGCCGACGGTCCCCTCCGGCGCGTCCCCTTCGAGTACGCCGTGCTGCGCGCGGTGCCCCGGGTCGACCGCGGCGAGTGCGTCAACATCGGCGTCGTCCTCTACTGCCAGGCCTACGACTTCCTCGGGTGCGCGCTCCACGTGGACGCCGACCGGCTCCGGGCGCTCGACGCGTCGGTCGACGTCGCGGCGGTCGAGGGTGTGCTCGCCGGCGTCCGGGCGGTGTGCGCCGCGGACGTCACCGCGGGTGGGGCCGCCACCGGCCCGCCCCGCGTCCGCTTCGGCTGGCTCACCGCCCCGCGGAGCACCGTCGTCCAGCCGGGTCCGGTGCACCCGGGGCTGACCGCCGACCCCGCCGCCGAGCTCGAGCGACTGGCTGCCCGCCTCGTCCGCTGACCCGTGCCGGCTGCCGTCGACCCACGGCCGTGCGTCGTCCGTTGACGCACCGCCTAGCGTGGAGGCCATGGCTCTCGTCGAGGTGTCGCTCCAGCCCGGTCCGGACGACGCCCCGACGCAGGTTCGCGCCCAGGTCGGGGACGACCTCGTCGTCCGGCTGCCGGACCAGTCCGGCTCGACCGGCTACCAGTGGACCGTGGTCGACGTCCCCGACGTGCTGACCCCGGACGGGGACGGCCTGGTCCCGGCGGACGGCGAGCCGACGCCGGGCGCGGTCGGTGCGCACCTGTTCTCGTTCCGGGCCGTCGGGGCCGGCACCGGGACGCTGTCGCTCGCGCTCGCCCGGGCCTGGGAGGCCGAGCCCGCCCGCCGGGTCGCCGTCCTGGTCGTCGTCGAGTGAACGACCCGGTTCACGCAGAAGACTTCCGCGGCAGGCTGCCGCGGAAGTCTTCCGCCTGAAGCCGGCCGCCGCCGGCGCTCGCCCCGAGCGCGGCTACCAGAGGTAGATCTCGTAGATCGTCCCGCCGTCCTCGCGGAAGCTGATCGGGTGCCCGGTCTGCCGGGCCTGCGCTGCGAGGGTCGTCAGCGCGGTGAACGCGCCGTCCGTGCCGTTGAAGACCTTCTTCCAGCCGACGCCGTCCACGAGGATCCACGCGTTGCGGGTCTCGTTGATCGACCACGTCGCAGAGACGGTCTTGTCGTACTGCCAGACGGCGGCCGTGACGCCCTCCGTGCCGATGCCGGTCCTCGCGGTGGCCGCGGTCTCGCGTTGCGGCGGCAGCAGGACCGGACCGGCGGTGTCGGTCGGCGTCGACGTGACGAGCCTGTGGTCGTCCGCCGGCCCGACGCGCGTCGGCGCGGTGAGTGTTGCGGTCGAGCCCGCGGTCGAGCCGGCGAGCGCGGCCGCGCGGGGCGGGGACAGCTCGGGCGCCGAGCCGTTTCGGGTCTTGCGTGTCGTGGGCATCGTCGTTCCCCTCACCAGGCGTACATCTGCTGGACGGATCCGTTGTCCTCGAACAGCCCCACCGGGCGTCCGAGGGACTTCGAGGCGGCGAGCTCGGCGAGCATGGCCGCGTTGGTCGCCACGTTGCCGCCGTCGAGCTTGAGCCAGCCGCGGGCCGAGCCGTAGGTCCAGACGTTGCCGTCGGCCTCGTTGCTCCACAGCCCCACGACCTGCTGGTCGGGCAGCCAGGCCCGCAGCGAGACGCCGGAGACGCCGACGTTCTGGTAGTCCTCGATGTGACACTGACCGTAGGCGATCTTGAAGTAGCCCCCGTCGCCCCATCCGCTGCCCCACGAGTTGCGGCCGATCCAGTAGCCGCCCGCGTCGTCGTAGCCGATGAGCGTCACGCAGTGCCCGCCCGCGAGGTCGCCGCTCACGTGGCTGTAGACGCCGCTGCGGTAGGAGAAGAAGTCCTGGTACACGTACAGGCACGCGGTGATCGCGCCGTACGTCGAGAGGTAGGACTTCATCTTGGCCGGGTCACCGGTGATCATCTCGAACGCCGTGGCCCTCGCGAGGCGGTTCGGCCAGTCCGGGTCGAGCGCGCTGCCGTCCTGGTCGCCCGCGCTGTACGGGTAGTAGTCCTCGAACGTCACGCCGCTGCTCTGCGCGAACGTGAACGCCCGCTCGGGCCACCAGCCGGAGCTGCACAGGGCGCCGTCGGAGCGGCCGTGGACGTAGAACAGGTGCGCCTCGGAGAGGTCCACGCCGGTCGTGAGCCGACGTGTGTAGCGGTACACGACCTCCATCGCGCCCGCGGTCCCGAACGCGACGCACGAGCCGCAGCCACCCTGGTCGCGGACACCCGCGGCGTCGTAGTCGACGCCGGACACGTTCCGGACGTCGAAGGACGCCGGGGCGCCGACCGACGACGCGGCGGCGTTGCGGGCGGCGAGGGTCCGTTCGGGCAGGTCGTCCTCGAGGTGGTCGAGGTCGACGCCGTCGGGCAGCGGGACGCCGAGGCGGACCTCGCGGTCCTCCTCGCCGAGAGCCGTCATCGAGGTGACACCCATCTGCCACGGGTGGTTGCGCCCGGACAGCGCGGTGCGCAGCCGCGACAGGTCGAGTGGAGCGTTTCTGGGCATGCCGGATTCCCTTCGGTGGTCTGGGTTCTCGTGCAACAGGTGCTCGCCGGGCAGGAGGGCACGCCCCGGGCGGCGGATACGTCCCGCGGTACGCCCCGACGATGGGAACGTCACCGAGAGGACGTCGTGCCCGGACGGTCGGGCCCGGTCCGGCTAGCGTCGTCCCGGTGAGGGATGCAGACGATCTCGTCCACCGCCTCGGCGAGCTGGTCCTGGCCGACCCGGGGGTCGTCGTCGACCCCGACTGGGCGTACGTCGTGCTCGCCGGCACGGTCGACGAGACCGCCTGCGCCATGTCCGGCTTCTGCTACCCCGCGTCGGGTGAGCCCGAGAGCGCGACGCCCGGCGACGACGAGGTGCTCGTGACGCTGGGCCGGCTGCGCGCGGCGATGGCCGAGCGGGACGGCCGGTCACCCTGGACGGCCTGCCTGGTCCGGATCACCCGGGCGGGCCTGCGCATCGCGGTCGAGTTCGAGCACGACGACCCCGACCGCTGGCGGGTCACCGGCCGGAACCGCGCCCGGCGCGCGGTCGAGCTCGACCCGCGCGGAACCCCGGGCGACGGCCTGCGGCGACATGACAAGCCGGGCCCGTCCGGATGACGAGTCGGTCGAACCCCTCGTCGTGCGTGGGAACGCGACCTAGCCTTCGAAGGGTGGCCGGCGATCGGGGGAACCTCAGGGCGCTGCGGCGCGGGCCGTCGAGCCCGCCGGTCCTGCGGCGTCCTCGGCCCGCCGGGTGGCGTCGGTTCGCGGTCCTCGCCGCCGTGCTCGTCGCCGTCCCCGTCGTCCTACTCGCGACGGCTGGCCCGGCGTCGGCGCACGCCCGGCTCGTCCGGTCGGACCCGCCGGCCGGCGCGAGCCTGGCACGGCCGCCGTCGCAGGTCGTGCTGTCGTTCAGCGAGCCGATCCGCGAGCCGCTGACGGTCCTCGTCACCGACGCGGCCGGGGAGTCCGCAGCTGCAGGGGCGCCTCGCATCGACGGCCTGACGATCGTCCAGCCGCTGCGCGCGGACGCCGAGGAGGGCCGCTGGACCGTGGCCTTCCGCGTCATCGGGACCGATGCCCACCCGGTCGCGGGCATCTCCGCGTTCACGGTGGGCTCGAGGTCCGGCGGGGCGGGCGACGGCGGGTCGGGTCCGGCGCGCTCGCCGGTCGCGGCCGCGCTCGCGGCGCTCGGCCTGCTCGCCGGCGCGTGGACGGTCCGGGCCCGGCGTCGGACGGCGTGGGGCCTGGTCGCCGTCGCGGCCGCCGCCCTCGTCGGTGGGCTCGTGCTCGGCGGCGGGGCACCGCAGCCGGTCCCGGCCGGCCTGCCCGACGCCGGGAGCGTCGTCGGCTGGGGCCGGCCCCTGCTGCGCCTGACGGCCGAGGCGGGGCTGGTCGTCGCGTTCGGGCTGCTGCTCGGCGCCGCCGCGCTCGTGCGGCCGGCGAGCCGGCCCGGCGAAGCGGTCCCCGCCCGGGTGCCCGCGACGGACGTCGCGCTCGCCGGTGCGACAGCCGGCGCCGCCGCCCTTGCGGTCCTCGCACAGCTCCAGGTGACGTCGTCCGACATCCGCGGGGTGGGGCTCGTCGACGGGATCGTCGGCGCCGACCCGGTCGCCTTCATGACGCAGGACCCGCAGGGCCGCGCGCTGGCGGCCCAGCTGCTCCTCGCGGGCAGCGTCGCCGTCCTCGGGCTCGGCGTCGCCGTCGGTCGCGCCGGTGTGCCGCGCCGCACGGCGGGCGGCCTGGCCGCCCTCGCGGCGGCGGCCCTCCTGCCGCCGCTCACCGTGGGGCACGTCGCCGTCGCCGGCGGCCCGGGCCTGTCGCAGACAGTGCTCGTCGTGCACGTCCTCGCCGCGGCCGGCTGGGTCGGGGGCCTCGTCGCGATCGCCCGGTCCGCGGCGGTCGTCGGCACGTCCGGGCTGCGGGTGGCGCTGCCGCCCTTCTCCCGGCTCGCCCTCGGGTGCGCCGCCGCGGTCGGCCTCGCCGGCCTGGCGCTCGCCGCGCTGCGCCTGGGCGGCGTGGGTCAGCTCCTCGACACCGGCTACGGCGTCCTCGTCGTCGGCAAGGTCGTCGCGTTCGGCGCCCTCGTCGGCTTCGGTGTGGTCCAGCGCCGACGGCTGGCCGTGCTGCTCGCGGCGTCGTCGACCTCGGCGGGCAGCGCGTTCGTCCGGCTCGCTCTCGCCGAGATCGCCGTCATGGCCGGCACGTTCGGTCTCGCGGCCGCGCTGACCCGGACGCCGTCGCCGGCCCGGACGTCGGTCCCGGTCGTCGACGGGGCGGACGTGCTCGGCTACCCGCCACCGCCCGAGGCGTCACCGCTGCGGCTGCTCACCGGCCACCTGTGGGACGGCCCCGGGCTGCTGCTCGTCGCGCTCGTCACGGCCGCCGTCGTCGTCCTCGTGCGACGGACCCGGCCCGGCCGCAGGGCCACCGGCTGGGCGCTCGCCGCAGTGGTCGTCCTCGCGTGGGCCGTCGTCGGCGGGCTCGCGGTCTACGCCCGGGTCGCGCTGCCGGCGCACGTCGCGGCGCACCTGCTGGTGGCCGTCGTCGTCCCGATCCTGTTGCTGCGCGCAGGGTTCGCGACTCTCGCGCCCCGGCTGCGCGCCGTCCCGGCAGTCCTCGCGGCGCCGCTCGTCGTCGTCGGGACCGTCGCGGTGTACCTGCCGTCGGCGTTCACGCCGACGATGACGGCGCCGGGCGGCTACTGGCTCGCGACGGCTCTCGGGCTGGTCTGCGGGGTGGTGGGGCTGGCCCGTGCGGTTCCCGTCGCCGGCTCGACGGCCGGCTCGACGGACGGCTCGACGGGCGTGGAGGCCGTCCCGCTGCTCGCCGTCCCGGAACGGCTCCTCGTCCTCGGCGCCGGCGTCGTGGCGTGCGCGGGGCTCACGTGGTGGCTGGTCGGCACCCGGACCCTGCTCGGCGAGGACTGGTTCACGTCGTTCTCCGTGCCCTACCTGCGCAGCTTCGGCGACGACCAGCGGCGTGCCGGGTTCGTCGCCTGGTTCGCCGGCGGCCTGCCGCTGCTCGCGGTGCTCGCCGCTCTCGTCGTGCGCGGCGGCGGCCCGTCGGACGCCGCCCCCGCGGACGCCGCGCTGCCCGCCGACGGCGCGGAGCAGCTCGACAGCACCGTGTGACGCGACGATCACCTCGCGTCGCTTCATGACAGATCGGGTCCTCCGAACGGTCGAGTCGACCCCCCCAATGCAAGGGGTTTGCTGTCATGAACGTCGCGGTGCCCGTGCGCCGCCCGGACCCTGGAGGAGCAGGGGCGAAAAGGCATCGGGCGCCGTGGTCACCACGGCGTCCCGTCGGCCGCCGGACGGGCATCCGGGGACGACGAAGCACGTGCTGGTCAGGGCCTCCTGTTCCGCTCGTCGAGGAGGCACCATGGCCGTCAGCCGTCGCTCCGCGCTCCAGTTCGGCGGGCTCTCCGTGCTGGGAGCCGCCGCGGTCGGGGTGCCCGTCGGCAATGCCGTCCGCGCCAAGGCCGCCGGCACGCTGGCGAAGGGCGACATGCCGCCACGGTTCGTTCGCGCCCTCCCCGTGCCGACCCCGATGGCCCCGAGCGCGTACGTCGCGCGCGACATCGGCAGCGGCACCGTCCAGGTCCCGCGGTTCGAGGTCGTCGAGCGGGCCTCGACGGCGACGATCGCACCGAGGTTCACGACGAACCTGTGGACGTACAACGGGACGTTCCCAGGCCCGCTCATCAGCGTCGACCAGGGGACGCCGTCGATCCTGCGGGTGCGCAACAAGCTGCCCGCGCAGCACCCGCTGTTCGGCTACGACTTCAGCACCTCGACGCACCTGCACGGCTCGGCGTCGCTGCCGCAGTACGACGGCTACGCCAGTGACCTCACCCCGCCCGGGTTCTACAAGGACTACGAGTACCCGAACTTCCAGAACGCGCGGACGATCTGGTACCACGACCACCGGATCCACTACACGGCGAACAGCGTCTACACCGGTCTGGCCGCGGGCTACGTGATCCACGACGAGTTCGAGAAGTCCGTGCTGCCGCAGGGCAGGTACGACATCCCGCTCGTGGTGAGCGACTGCATCCTGGACGCCCAGGGCCAGCTGATGCACCTTGACAACAGCCACTCGGGGCTCTGGGGCGACATCGTCCTGGTCAACGGCGTGCCGTGGCCGTACCTGGTCGTCGAGCCGCGGGTGTACCGGTTCCGGATCCTCGCGGCGTCCATCGGCCGCTCCTGGCGCTGGTCGCTGAGCAACGGGGCGTCGATGCACGTCGTGGGGACCGACGGTGGCCTGGTGCCGGTGACCCAGGCCGTCAAGAGCTTCCGGCACGGCATGGCCGAGCGCTACGAGGTGCTCATCGACTTCACCGGGCTCGCCGGCCAGACGATCGAGCTGCGCAACCTGAGCAACAAGAACAACGTCGACTACGACTTCACGGGCCGGGTCATGCAGTTCCGGGTCGGCAGCACCGTGACGAGCACGGAGAACAACACGATCCCGACGACGCTGTTCGACACCAACGAGGTCATGACGCTCAGGCGCTCGGACGCGACGAAGAAGCGCTACTTCCGGCTCCACAAGGAGCTCGAGGTCTGGAAGATCAACGGTGAGACGTGGGACGAGGTCGAGGCCAGCAACTTCCGCCACGTCCAGGCCGACCCGGACCTCGGCGACGTCGAGGTCTGGACGATCGAGAACAAGGGCGGCGGCTGGTTCCACCCGACGCACATCCACCTCGTGGACTTCCAGGTCCTGTCCCGCAACGGGAGGCCGCCGCACCCGTGGGAGCGGGGCCCGAAGGACGTCGTCTACGTCGGCGAGGGCGAGAAGGTGGAGCTGCTCATGAGGTTCGGCCCGCACCGCGGGCGGTACATGATGCACTGCCACAACCTGTCCCACGAGGACAACGACATGATGACCCAGTTCTCCGTGGGCCTGGACCGGAACTGGACCTACGACGAGAACGACCCGATCAACGCCGACCCGTGCAAGTGGGACGACCTCCCGCTCTGACCGGCAGGGCAGGCACCGACGATCTGCCACCCTGAGCGGGTGGAGCCGCAGCCGTCCGCGCCGGTGCCGGGCGACCCCCCCGGACCGCCGCGTCGGCGTGCCCGGGCGCCGCTGTCCTGGCCGGTCCGGGTCGGCGCCGTCCTGGTCGCCGCGCTCCTCGTGCGCGCGTTCGTCGTGCACCCCGACGTCGTCGAGTCGACGAGCATGGAGCCGACACTGCACGGCGGGGACGTCGTCCTCGTCGCGCCGGCCGGGCTGGCCGACCGGGTCACCGACCTCGACCGCGGCGACCTCGTCGTGGCCCGCGAGCCGGGCAGCGGGGACGTTGTCGTCAAGCGCGTCGTCGGGCTCCCGGGCGACGTCGTCGAGATCCAGGACGCCGTGACGACGGTCAACGGCCGGGTCGTCGACGAGCCGTACGTCGACCGGAGCCGGATCGACGGCCTCTACTACGGGCCCGTCACCGTCCCGGCCGACACGCTGCTCGTCTTCGGTGACAACCGATCGCGATCTATCGACTCCCGGGACTGGGGGCCCCTGCCGCTCGACGACGTGACGGGCCGGGTCGTCGTCCGGATCTGGCCGCCGCGCTGATCGCCGAGCGGGCGCTCGGCCGGTCGCGACGTCACTGTCGGTCCACCAGGGACGCGACGACCTCGTCCGGGCCCGGCATCCGGTCGATCTCGGTGCGGACGGTGTGCGCGGCGGCGCGGACCCACTGCCACGCGTCCGCGGGCAGCGGACCGAGTCCGTGGACGACGTGGCGGGCGCCGGTCAGCCGGGCCGCGACCGCGCCGGCCAGCTCCGTCACCGGGTGCACGACGACGTCCGGGCGCCACTGCCGCGCCATCGGCACGAGGTGCGTGCCCTGAGCGCGGCGCCGGTGCCGAACATCGTTCCGAAGATCGTCGGCACGAGCTCCGCCTCGGGCAGCGCCCCGAGGTCGGGCGCGACGGCCCGGAAGGCCGCCTCGGCCTCGGCCCGGCTCGGCGCGACGTCCCACACGTCGAACCCGCGCCGCCGCGCTTGCGTGACCCCCTCCCGCCCCGACGCGACGACGACCTCGTGCCCCGCCTCCCGGGCCGCCTCGACGAACGGGAGCATCGGGAGCAGGTGCCCGTGGGCCGGCCAGGTGCTGACGAGGATCCGCATGGCAGTCCACCCAAGACGTCGCTCACGCCGCACGCAATACCGTTGCCGCCTTCTCCGCGAGCCGGCAGGGCCTCGTCACGGCCCGGCGAGGTCGGCGAGGAGGGCGAGGTTGTCCGTCGTTACACCGTCGACACCCGACGCGACGAGGTCGTGCGCTCGCGCGTGGTCGTCGACCGTCCAGACGATCGTGTCGAGCCCGGCGGCGTCGAGCCACCCGATCGTCGCCGGGTCGAGCAGGCCGTGGTGCACGCTCACCCCCCGCACCACCGACCTCAGCCCCGCATCCGCCTGCAGCCTGCGCACCGACGACCGGTCGGCAAGCGTGATGAACGCGTGGACGTCCCCGCGGCGGGTGACGTCGGCGCGCGCCACCGCGTGGACGGCGTCGGGGTCCCGGCTCGTGACGACGACCGCCGCCCGCTCCTGCGTCCGCTCGCGCACCGTCCAGCGGTCGACGGCGGCCAGGACGGCGCGCACGTCGTCGTCACCGGTCTGCTTGAGGTCGAGCTTGACCTGGGCCCGGGGCCGGACGACGTGCCAGACGTCCTCGACGCGCGGCCCGCGGAAGAGCGCGTCCGCCACGACCGGCACCGGGGCGTCGTGCCCGGCCCGCAGCACCCCGCCGACCCGCACGACGTCGACCTCGACGACCTCCGCACCATGGGCGAGGGCCGTCCACGCTGCCTCGAGCGAGTTGCCCGCGTTGTGCGCCACCCCGAGCGCGTCCCGGTCCGGCGACGGCAGCCCTGGCGAGGCCGGTGCGTGCACGAGCCGCGGCGGCGCCCCGACCGTCACCGCACGGACGGCCTCCACGCGCCAGACCAGGACGGCCCCGACCCCGAGGACGCAGGCGACGGCTCCGCCCACCCGGCGGACCGCCCGCCCGCGACCCCTGGAGCGCGGGTCGCGAGGCCCTGCCACGGGTGGTCACCTCCGAGCCGAGGTCGGGGACCGGGACCGGCCGGGCAGGCAGCGGCGCCGCGGGCCGGTCCACAGGACCAACGAGCCATCTGCCCAGACGGTGCCGGACGATGCAGACTGGACCGATGCCTGAGCTGCCCGAGGTCGAGGCCCTCGCCGAGTTCCTGCGTACCCGCGCCGTCGGCCGGGTGGTCGCCCGCGTCGACGTCGGTTCGATCAGCGTCCTGAAGACCTACGACCCCCCGCCGACGTCCCTCGCCGGCCTCGAGGTCGTCGGCGTCACGCGGCACGGCAAGTTCCTCGACCTCGACGTCGACGGCCTGCACCTCGTCTTCCACCTCGCCCGCGCCGGCTGGCTGCGCTGGTCGGACAACGTCCCGACGACCCCCGTCCGACCGGGCAAGTCGCCGCTGGCGCTGCGCGTCGTCCTCGACGACCCGGACGTCGAGGGCCGACCGGGGTTCGATCTCACCGAGCAGGGCACCCAGAAGCGGCTCGCCGTCTACGTCGTGCGAGACCCCGCCGACGTCCCGGGCATCGCCTCGCTCGGGCCCGACCCGCTCGCGGAGTCCTTCGACCGCGAGGCGCTGGCCGCGATCCTGCGCGGCAGTCGCCAGCAGGTGAAGGGGCTGCTCCGCGACCAGAGCGTCCTCGCGGGAGTCGGGAACGCCTACAGCGACGACGTCCTGCACGCCGCACGGTTGTCGCCGTTCGCCATCGCGGGCTCGCTCGACGATGCCGCCGTGGACCGGTTGTGGACGGCGATGCGGGAGGTCCTCACCGGCGCGGTCGACGCCGCTCGGGGCAAACCGGCCAAGGAGCTCAAGGACGCCAAACGGGCGGGGATGCGCGTCCACGGACGGACCGGCAAGCCGTGCCCGGTGTGCGGCGACACGGTGCGCGAGGTGAGCTTCGCGGACTCCTCGCTGCAGTACTGTGCAACCTGCCAGACGGGCGGCAAGGTCCTCGCAGACCGACGGCTGTCCCGGCTGCTGCGCTGAGTCCGGTCCACGGTCGAGGGCGTGGATCACGACGACTTTACGGTCGGTGAGCCCCACTCACTCTCCGTCGGTGCGTTCTGTCATGCCAGATGGCATGCACATGACGATTCGACTTTGGGCCTATCCCGGGTCGTCCGCCTGCGCATACTGTCATCACCATGCCTGGCGGGGGCCGCGCGAAACGGCGTATCTGTGCCCTTCCCTACCGGTCCTTCGTGACCGTGGGGAAGGTCATGGTTCTGTGCCTGCCGCTGGCGCTCACTGCCAGTCTGCGCGGCGACATCGGGCGCGCGTCCGAGTACGAGGCCGACCGCAACGCCTGGCTCCAGACTCTCGTAGGCCCCGTGGTCGGGGGACCCGGCTCGGCCGCGGGCGGCGGCGAGATCGCGCCCGGTACCGCGGTGCTGCCGGCCGGCGGCGACCTCCAGGTGCTCGTCCTGACGCAGAGCGCGGACATCGACACCCCGCCCGGGATCCAGACGAGCGTCCCCGTCACCGGCGACCGGATCGTCACCTCGACGCTGACCCGGTCGGGCATCCCGGTCCGTGCCCTCACCGCGTACGTCGCGGCCGCGCAGACCCAGGCGGCGCAGAACGCGGCCTGTCGGATCCCGTGGTCACTGCTCGCCGGCATCGGCCGCGTCGAGAGCAACCACGGCCGCTTCGGCGGCTCCGGGATCGGTGTCGACGGCCGGATCTCCCCGCCGATCCTCGGCCCGCGGCTCGACGGCTCGCACGCCGGCTGGGCCACGATCCACGACACCGACCGCGGCCGCTACGACGGCGACCCCTCGTTCGACCGTGCCGTCGGCCCGATGCAGTTCCTGCCCGGGACGTGGCGTGCGTACGCCCGGGACGCCGACGGCAACGGCACGATCGATCCGCAGGACTACGACGACGCGGCGTTGGCCGCGGCGCGCTACCTCTGCGCCGGCGGCGGTGACCTGTCGACGCAGCAGGGCCGGTGGAACGCCGTCTACCGCTACAACCGCTCGTCGAGCTACGTGCAGCTCGTGCTGGGCCTGGCCGACAGCTACGCCAGCGGTCGCGCCGAGCCGGTGCCGAACCCGCTGCCCGGGCCGTCCGGTCCGCTCCCGGAGCCGCCGGCGTCCCCGCAGCAGCCGCCGCCCGGCCTCGACCCGACGCCGATCCCGAAGCCGGGGACGAAGCCGAAGCCGACGCCGACGCCCACCCCGACGCCCACGCCGACGCCGACGCCGACGCCGACGCCCTCGCCGACCGGCGGCGGGGTCATCACCCCGCCCGGCGGCGTCGGCTCGCCACCGACCGGACCGACGGTCACGCCGTCCCCGACCGGGACGCCGTCCCCGACGCCGACGCCGACCGGAACGCCGACCGGGACGCCGACACCGACGCCGACGCCGACCGTGACGCCGACACCGACCGGGACACCGACGCCGACGCCGACGGACACCGGCACGACGACGCCGCCGGACCCGGCTCCGGCCGAGACGACCCCGGCGACGACGTCCGAGCCACCGCCGCCGGACCCGGCTCCGGCCGACACGACCCCGCAGGCCTCGTCGACGACGAGCGAGGCCCCGGCCCCGCCGCCGGATGCGGCGCCGTCGAGCACGACCGCGGACCCTGCGCCGGCAACGACGGCGAGCGACCCGACCCCCGACGCGACGTCCGCGACCGAGTCGCGGGCTCCGCCGTAGCACCGTTCCGGACCACGGATCGCGGCCCCGCTCGAAGGAGCGGGGCCGCGATCCGGCTTTGCCCGGCCGGTCCGGGACGCGGCGGCCCCGGCGCGGGGTGGTCGGGTGACTCAGGCGTCGGCCGCCGGCGGCTCGACGCGTCCGCCGAGATGCGCGGCGAGGAACGCCTCGGCCTGTGCGTAGAACCGTTCCCTGTTCTGGGGTTTGGCCATGCCGTGCCCCTCGTCCTCGAAGAGCAGGTACTCGTGCGGCAGGCCCTTCTCGGTGAGCGCCGCGACGATCTGCTCGGCCTCGGCCTGCTTGACGCGTGGGTCGTTCGCGCCTTGGACGACGAGCAGCGGGATGCGGATCTTGTCCACCGCGGACAGCGGTGAGCGTTCGCGCAGCAGGTCCTCCTCGGTCTGCGGGTTGCCGACCCGGCGGTACATCATCGAGATCATCGGACGCCAGTACTCGGGGACCGACGCGAGCAGGGTCACCAGGTTCGACGGCCCGACGATGTCGACCCCGCACCGGTAGACGTCCGGCGTGAAGGCGGCGCCGGCGAGCACCGCGTAGCCGCCGTACGAGCCGCCGTAGATCCCGACCCGGGCCGGGTCGACCCAGCCCTGCGCGACGACGTGCGCGACGGCGTCCGTGAGGTCGTCCTGCATCGCGGCGCCCCACTCCTTGTCGCCGGCGTTCATGAACGCTTTGCCGTAGCCCGTCGACGAGCGGAAGTTCACCTGCACGCAGACGTACCCGCGGTTCGCCAGCCACTGCGCCTCGGGGTCGAAGCCCCATGTGTCCCGGGCCCACGGCCCGCCGTGCACGTCGAGGACCGCCGGCAGGCCGCGGCGGTCGAGCCCGGGCGGGAAGGTCACGTAACCGTGGACCGTCAGGCCGTCGCGGGCGGTGTAGGAGAACGGCTCCATGACGGCGAGCGGCCGGCCGACGAGCTCGGCCCGGTGCGCGAACAGGTGCCGGGCCTGCTTCGTGCCGCGGTCGTAGACGAAGAACTGCACGGGGCCGTCGCTCGGTGAGACCGACACCGTCCAGACCCGGTCGGACCGTTCGCGGCGGCCGACCGAGATCTCGCCGTCGCCGACGCCGTCCTGCTCGCGCAGTGCGTGGACGGCGTCGAGGTCGGCCCGCAGCGACTCGTCGAGCAGGACGACCTCCTGCCGCTCGCGGAGGAACTCGACCGCCTGCACCTCGAGCGTCTCCGGGTTCTGCCAGACCCCCGCGACGTCGTACTGCTCGTCGCCGCCGAGCACCGCGCGCTCGCCGGTGACGAGGTCGTGGCGCTCGAGCCGGGTGGCGTTGCCGTCGATGCTCGACAGGAGCAGCAGCGCCCCCGGACCGGCGTCCTCGGCGCGGGTGAACCCGAGGACGTCGGTCGAGGCCGCGTCGTCCGGGGGGATCTCGAGGTAGAGCGTGTACGCATCGCGGTCGGACGCCGCGGGGTCCGGGCCGTCGGCGGCGCTCAGACCCAGCTTGGCAGTGGCTTTCATCTGATCGAAAGTTTTCGATTCGCGGGCGATCTTCACCCCCGGGTTGGCGGCTTCGAACTCGGTGATCAACTGGTTGGCAATCCGGGTTTC
>DAIOGQ010000020.1:0-23564 GCA_036745175.1 Kineosporiaceae bacterium | reverse complement strand
CGTCGATCCGGCGGTCGACGCCGTCGACCGCCGCGTCGAGCGCCGCGTCGACGTCGAGCGGCAGGTCGAGGTTGCGCACGAGCAGGTTGCCGGTGCCCTCGGGCACGACGGCGAGGGCCACCCCCGTGCCGACGAGACCCTGCGCCACCGCGCGGACCGTGCCGTCGCCGCCGGCGGCGACGACCACGCGCGCGCCGGCCGCGACCGCCGCGCGGGCCATCGACGTGCCGGGGTCCTCGGCCGTCGTCTCGAGGACGAGCGGCTCCGGGAGACCGGCGTCGGCGCACCGCTTGGCGAGTGCCCGGGTCAGCTCCGGGACGTCCGACACCTTGGTGGGGTTGACGACGAGGGCGATCTCGGTGTGGTTCGGGTGCGGGTTCATGTGCGGACCTCCGGGCTGCCGGACCCGGTCGGGGCGGCGGTGGGTGTGCGGCCGGGGACGGCGCCGTCGTCCGGCAGCGAGGTGGAGCGCAGGAGCCGGTCGGTGAGGACGAGCAGGAGCCCCGCGTTGACGAGCGAGGCCGCGACGTCGCTCGGGTGGTGCATGCCGCGGTAGAGCCGGCCGACGGCGACGAGAACGGGCACGCAGACGAGCAGGACGACGAGCAGCCGGCGCGCCCAGGGCGTCCGGACCCGGCGGTGGACGACCACGGCGAGGCTGAGGTACAGCGCGACGGACGCGCTCGTGTGGCCGCTGGGGAAGGACGACGTCGGCGGGGACTCGTCGAGCTTGACGACGTCCGGCCGTTCCCGGTCGATGGCGAGCGTGGTGAGCAGGAACACCACCGACTGACCGACCGTCACTGCCCCGACGAACAGGGCCTCGCGCCAGCGGTGCAGGGTCAGCCGGAGCACCACCACCGCGAGCAGGCAGACGGGGACGATCGTCGAGGTGTTGCCGAACCCGCTCATGAACAGCGAGAGGGTGTCGCCCGTCGCGTTCCGGGCCTGCTCCAGGACGCGGTTCACGCCGTCCTCCACGGTGAACGGCCAGAGCGTGTCCGCGACCCGGGTCACGGTGAGCCCGAGGACGACGAGCAGCGCCAGCACCCCGACCCAGCGCAGGAGGAGTCCGGCTGCGAGCCGGGGCAGGACGTGCCGCCAGGTGGTCATGGCGATCTCCTCTCCGGCTCGAGGCCGGTGTCGGCGGAGGCGGGGGGCAGGCCTTCCTCGGTGCGCCAGATCGCGAAGGCGGCCGTCGTCGCGCTGACCGTCGCGAGAGCGACGACCCAGCCCGCGAGGACGTCGCTCGCGTAGTGCACGCCGAGGGCGAGCCGGTCCACGGCGGTGACGACGACGATCGCCACCGCGCCGGCCCACAGGGCGACGCGCCGGCCGCCGCGTAGGCCGGGGTGACCGAGGACGAGGACCACAGCGGCGAAGAGCATCGAGTTCAGCGCGTGACCGGACGGGAAGGAGTAGCCGCCGGCCGTCGCGACCGGGTCGTCGAACGCCGGACGGGCCCGCGCGACGACCTCCTTGAGGAGCGGTCCGAGCAGGCCGCCCACCGTCATCGTCACGACGAGCCATGCGACGAGCCGGCGCCGGCCGCGGCGCCACAGGACGAGGGCGACGACCGCCGCCGCGACACGCCACGTGTTCGGGTGGGTGACGACGGACAGCACGTCGAAGGTCTCCGCGAGCCAGGGGCGGGGGACGACCCGGGCGTGGAAGGCGTCCGCGACCGCGCGGTCCGCGCGTTCCAGCCCTTCGGACCTGCCGAGCACGAGGACCGTCAGCAGGCTGAAGGGGACGGCGAGGAGCACCGCGGCGAGCGCGCCGAGCGCGAGCCGCAGGCCGAGGCGGCGCGCCCTGCGATCGGAGTCGGTGGGTTTCACGAGCGAGGTCATCAGACGTGATGGTCCCCGGTGCCCGGCGCGACCACCCGTCGAGATGGTACGTCGCGTCGCTCGGGCTGCTCGCTCGGGCTTGCTCTGCAGTGCTCCACCTTGTGGAGCACTGCAGAGCGCAGCGACACGCTCCGCGGCCGGGCTGTCCCGTCCCGCCCCGTCCCCCGGAGCCGTTCCTCAGGTGACCTGGTGGGCCAGCACGGTCGCGACGGTGTCCGACTCGCCGGCCGGCTTGTCCGGCCGGTGGGCGAGCACCCGCGCGAACCGCAGGGCGACCCCGGCCGGGTAGCGCGGCGACGTCTGCACCCCGTCGAAGGCGACCTCGACGACGAGGGACGGCTCGACGTCGACCCGCCACGTGCCGGTCGTCGTCGCGATCGACAGCAGGTGCTCGGTCTGCCATTCGAGCATCGCGTCGGTCAGGCCCTTGAACGTCTTGCCGAGCATGACGAATCCGCCTGCAGGCCCGAACCGACCGTCCGGGTCGCGCGCTCCGAGGTGCAGGTTCGACAGCCGGCCACTGCGCCGCCCGTGCCCCCACTCCGCGGCGAGCACGACGAGGTCGAGCGTGATCCGCGGCTTCACCTTGACCCAGCCGGCCCCGCGCCGGCCCAGCGCGTAGCCGCCGGCGAGGGCCTTGACGACGACTCCCTCGTGACCGCGGGCGAGCGCGTCGGCCGCGAACCGCTCGGCATCGCCGCCGTCGAGGTCGTCGACGACGTGCCGGGGGACGAGCAGGTCCGCAGGGACGGCGGCCTCGAGGGCCGCCCGCCTGACCGGGCCGTCGGCGTCGACGAGGTCGGTGCCGTCGACGTGCAGAGCGTCGAAGAGCATCGTCGTCAGCGGGTGCCTGCCCTCCGCCTCGCGGCTGTGCCGGGCGACGCGGGACGAGGTCACCTGGAACGGCTCCGGCCGGCCGTCGGGGCGCAGCGCGATGACCTCGCCGTCGAGGACGGCGCTGCGGACCGGCCACGAGCGGGCGGCGGCGACGAGCTCGGGCAGCCGCGCCGTGACGTCGTCGAGCGTGCGCGAGAAGACCGCGACGTCGTCGCCGTCACGGTGCACCTGGACCCGGACGCCGTCGAGCTTCCACTCCACGGCGGCCGGGCCGGTCTTCGCGAGGGCCCGGGCGAGGTCGGGTGCCGACGCCGCGAGCATCGGCGACAGCGGCGTCCCGACCCGCAGTCCGAACGCTGCCAGGGCGGCCTCGCCGCCCTCGATCGCGGCGACGGCGACGGCGGCCGGGTCGCCGCTCAGCGTGACGCCCCGCCGGACGGTCGCCGCCGGGACGGCGGCCGCGGCGGCGACGGCGTCGAGCAGCAGCCCGGCCTGCGCGCCGTGCCGCAGCTCACCGGTGACGACCCCCGCGAGCAGCCGCCGCTCGGGCTCGGTGCCGGCCAGCACGAGGTCGGCGAGCAGGGCGGCTCGCGCGGCCTGCGAGCCGGCACCCGCGGCGGCCTCGAGGGCGGCGAAGACCTGCTCCACCCGTTCGACGGTGAGCGTCGCGACCTGGGCGGCCGGCGCTCCACCGCCGAGCACCGCGGAGACACCGGCCCAGCCCACCCCGAGCCTGCGCTGCCGGGTCTGCCCCGACAGCCACGTGACGACCGACGGAAGCTCGGCCGGCGACGCCGCCCGGAGCGCTGCGGCGAGCAGCTCGACCTTGGCCCGCCGTCCACTGACCGCCGCCACCGCGTCGGACGCCGCCGCGACCTCGGCGAGCAGCATCAGCCGACGCTCGCGAGCGCGAAGGGCAGCACCGGCCCGGCCCCGGCCAGGCGCAGGGCCCGGCCGGCGACCGTGAGGGTCCAGCGGGAGTCGACGAGGTCGTCGACGAGCAGGACCGGCGCCGCGCGGAGGTCGGCGAGGGCGGCCTGCATCGGCAGCGGTACGACGAAGGAGTCCCAGACGCCCGCCAGCCGGAACGCGCTGTTGCCGCCGGTCTCACCGGTCGGGCCGTCGCCCGCGACCCCGAGCGGCCCGAGCCAACCGAGCCGGCCGCGGTCGGCGAGGTGACGCGCCACGGACGCGACGAGCTGCGGGCGGCGTCGTGTCGGGACCGCCGCGACGGCCACCGGGCGACGGTCCCACCCCCAGCCCTTGAGCACCTCGACGCAGGCGGCGAGCAGTGCCTCGTCCGCGGGTGCGTCCGGCGCGTCCGGGTCGAGCACCGACCGCAGCCGGGTGCCCCAGCCGAGGTCGGTGAGCCGGGCGACGACCCGACCCGCCTCGACGCGCTCCTCGGCCGGGAGCCTGCCCGACACCGGGACCCCGAGCCGGCTCATGCCGGCCGGCCACTGCACCCGCGGCGCGACCTCGACGCCCACGTGCCGTAGCCGCTCGCGGGCTGCCGACCGTGCGACGTCCGGGACGTCGGCCGGGAACCAGGTGCCCGTGCACCGGTCGCACCGACCGCAGTCGGCCGCGGCGGGGTCGTCGAGCGCCTCGGCGAGGAAGCGCATCCGGCAGCCCCGGGTCCGCTCGTACTCGAGCATCGACGCCGCCTCGCGCTCGCGCGCCTGGGCGACCCGGGCGTAGCGCTCGGCGTCGAAGGCCCAACGCTCGCCGGTACCGAGCCACCCGCCGGACACCCGGGTCACCGCGCCGTCCACGTCGAGCACCTTGAGCAGCAGCTCGAGCCGGGTCCGCCGGACGTCGGTCACCGTCTCGAGCGCGGCCGTCGACATCGGTCGCCGGGCCGCCGCGAGCGCGTCGAGGACGGCGGCCGCCTGGTCCTCGCGCGGCATCGACGCGGTCGCGAAGTAGCGCCAGATGTCACGGTCCTCGGCGCCGGGCAGGAGGAGGACGTCGGCGCGCTCGGTCGCCCGGCCTGCGCGGCCGACCTGCTGGTAGTACGCGACCGGGGACGACGGCGCACCCAGGTGGACGACGAAGCCGAGGTCGGGCTTGTCGAACCCCATCCCGAGCGCGCTCGTCGCCACGAGCGCCTTCACCTCGTTGCGCCGCAGCAGGCCCTCCGCGTCCTCCCGGTCACCGGTGTCGGTCCGCCCGGTGTACGCGAGCACCCGGTGGCCGGCGGCCGACAGCAGCGCCGCCGCGTCCTGCGCGCCGGCGACCGTCAGCGTGTAGACGATCCCGCTGCCCGGCAGGTCGTCCAGGTGTGCCGCGAGCCACGCGAGGCGCTCCTCCGCGCTGCGCAGGGCGAGCACCCCGAGCCGCAGGCTCTCTCGCGCGAGGGGACCTCGCAGCGTCCGGACCTCGTGCCCCCGTCCGTCGCCGTCCCCGCCGCGGCTCACCGCAAGCTGCTCCGCGACGTCCTCGACGACGCGCGCGTTCGCCGTCGCCGTCGTGGCGAGGACCGGCGTCCCGGTCGGCAGGTCGCCCAGCAGGTCGCGGATCCGCCGGTAGTCGGGCCGGAAGTCGTGGCCCCAGTCGCTGATGCAGTGCGCCTCGTCGACGACGAGCAGGCCGGTCCGTGCAGCGAGCCCGGGCAGCAGCTCCTCGCGGAACCGCGGGTTGTTGAGCCGCTCCGGGCTGACGAGCAGGACGTCGACGGTGTCGTCCCCGAGCGCCGCCGTCACCTCGCCCCACTCGTGCGCGTTGGCGCTGTTCATCGTCACCGCCCGGACCCCGGCCCTGGCCGCGGCCGCGACCTGGTCGCGCATGAGGGCGAGCAGCGGCGACACGATGAGCGTCGGGCCCGCCCCGCGGGCCCGCAGCAGCGCCGTCGAGACGAAGTACACCGCGGACTTGCCCCAGCCGGTGCGCTGGACGACGAGGACCCGGCGGCGGTGCGCGACGAGGTCGGCGACCGCCTCCCACTGACCGTCGCGGAAGTCGACGTCGTCGCGGCCGACGAGCCGGCGCAACGCCGTCCGGGCCTCGTCGTGGAGGGCGGCGAGCCCCTCGGCGGTCTCGAGACCGGCCACGGCGGGGCTCATGCCGGCACCTGCGTGACCCTGCCGGCGTCGAGGGCGAACCGCCGCGTCACGTGGACGGCGTCGAGCAGGCGGCGGTCGTGGCTCACGAGGAGCAGTGTCCCGGGGAAGGAGCCGAGCGCCTGCTCGAGCTGCTCGATCGCGGGCAGGTCGAGGTGGTTCGTCGGTTCGTCGAGGACGAGGAGGTTGACCCCCCGTGCCTGGAGGAGCGCCAGCGCAGCCCGGGTCCGCTCGCCGGGCGACAGGCTGGCTGCGGCCCGCAGCACGTGGTCGGCCCGCAGGCCGTACTTGGCGAGCAGCGTGCGCACGTCGGCCTCCGCCCGGTCGGGCACCTGGTCGCCGAACGCCCGGAGCAGCCCCGTCGCGCCGGTGAACAGCGATCGGGCCTGGTCGACCTCCCCGACGACGACCCCCGGCCCGAGCGTGCTGCTGCCCTCGTCGGGCTCGAGCCGGCCGAGCAGGACCGCGAGCAGCGTCGACTTGCCCGAGCCGTTCGGGCCGGTGATCGCGACCCGGTCCGCCCAGTCGACCTGGAGGTCGACCGGTCCGAGGGTGAACGGCCCGCGGTGGACGACCGCGCCCCGCGCTGTCGCGACGACCGCGCCGGCCCGGGGCGCGACGGCGATCTCCATCTGGAGCTGCCACTCCTTGCGCGGCTCCTCGACGACGTCCAGCCGCTCGATGAGCCGCTGGGTCTGGCGCGCCTTCGCGGCCTGCTTCTCGCTCGTCTCGCGGCGGAACGCCTTGATGTTCTTGTCGTTGTCGGTCGCCTTGCGGCGGGCGTTCTTGACGCCCTTGTCCATCCAGGCCCGCTGCATCCGGGCCCGCTCGCCGAGCTCGCCCACCCGGCCGGAGTACTCCTCGTACTCCTCGCGCGCGTGCCGTCGCGCGATCTCGCGCTCCTCCAGGTAGGCGGTGTAGCCGCCGCCGAAGACGTTGACCTGCTGCTGCGCGAGGTCGAGCTCGACGACCCGGGTCACGGTGCGGGCGAGGAACTCCCGGTCGTGGCTCACCACGACGACCCCGGCCCGCAGCCCGGTGACGAACCGCTCGAGCCGGTCGAGCCCGTCGAGGTCGAGGTCGTTCGTCGGCTCGTCGAGGAGGAAGACGTCGAACCGCGACAGGAGCAGCGAGGCGAGCCCGACCCGGGCGGCCTGGCCGCCGGACAGCGCCGTCATCGGGGTGCCGCCGTCGACGACGAGCCCGAGGTCGGCCGCGGCAGCCCCGGCGCGCTCCTCCAGGTCGGCCGCCCCGAGCGAGAGCCAGCGCTCGAGCGCGTGCGCGTAGGCGTCGTCCGCCGGCACCCCGTCGACCGGGCTGCCGTCGGCGAGCGCCGCCGAGGCCTCGTCGAGCGCCTCCTGGGCGCTGGTGACGCCGGTGCGGCGGGCGAGGAACTGCGTGACGGTCTCGCCCGGGCGGCGCTCGGGCTCCTGGGGGAGCAGGCCCACCGTCGCGGCGGCCGGCGACAGGCTCACCGAGCCGTGCTCGGGAGTGGTGACACCGGCGAGCAGCCGCAGCAGGGTCGACTTACCGGCGCCGTTCGCGCCGACGAGCCCCACGACGTCGCCGGGCGCGACGACGAGGTCGAGCCCGGCGAACAGCGTGCGGTCGCCGTGCCCCGCACCGAGGTCGCGGGCGAGGAGGGTGGCACTCATGATGCGACGACGCTACCCGCGGCGGCCGGCGGTCCTCGCGCGGCGTCCACGGTGGACCGCCGCGCGGTGCCGCGCGTCACGCGCGTGCGGCGAAGGCGGCCCGGACGGCGGCGACGTGGTCCGCGCCGTGCAGGAGCACGAGGTCCACGGCCAGGAAGGCCTCCTCGCCGGGTGCGAGCAGCTGCAGCGTCCCGGCCTCGCGGGCGGCGGCGACACCGGACAGCGGCACCGACGACGGTTCGAGACCGACGACGTACATCCCGGCGCCGAGCATCGACCAGTGGGTCATCGTCGGCAGCCGGGCGGCGTCCCACGACACGAGCAGGCCGGCCGTGCGGCCGTCCCCGATGTCGTCCGTCGTGATCGCCGCGTGCGCCCGGCCGGACCCGTCGGCCGCCACGAGATGGTCCCGGACCGCCTCCCTCGCACCGGGTTCGGGTGCACCGACCACCGTCTCGTCACGCTCGGCGGCGGCCCCGCCCGCGCCGTGCACCTCGCCTGCCGGTAGGTGCAGCCGCGCGTCCGGCGTCAGCACGGGCCAGCCGACGTTCACGTGGTAGAGCACCGCGAGCGGGGTCGCGACGAAGCCGTCGTTGCGGACCCGGTCGCGCACCCGCAGGGTCCGGCCGCCGAGGTCGGCCTCGATCCGGCGGGTCAGGACCAGGTGCTCCCCGAACGGCGTCGCCTGCCGGACCTCGCCCTCGACGACGAGGGTCGCGCGGCCCTCGCGACCGGCCCGGGTGAGCCTGGCGGGCAGCGCCGCGACGCGACCGTGCAGCGGGTGGTGGGTGAGCGCGATCCCGGGGTGCCCGTACGGGTCCGGCGTGTCGGCCGGCCCGTGGACGTGGTCGAGCCCGCATGTCGTCAGCAGGCCCCCGGTGAAGGTCCGCAGCGGCCCGAACCCCACCGGCTCGGCGTACGCGGGGTGCCGCAGCCCGGCCGGGGAGAGCCACCCGACGGGGACGCCGCGCACGCTCGCCCGGACGACGTCGAGCGCCCGGTCGACGGCGAGGTCGACGTCGATCTCCCCGGTCCGCAGCCGGACGAGGCGGACGCCGCGGGCGTCGCCGTCGACGGCCTCGACGACCTCGACCCCGGCCACCTGGTCGGGGTGCCCGACCCACGCGCGGAGGTCGCCGTCCGGTGCCCGGCCGAAGAGGGCCGCGCGGACGGTGCCGGTGTCGTCCGGGGGCTGGGGTGCCATCCTTCTCCTCGGCCGTCGGTCGTCCTGCGGCGGACGAGGGCCACGATCGCAGGTCCGCGTCGTCCGGGGCACGCCCCGGCCGCCGCCGCGACCCTGCCGGGCCACGACCTCCGGGAAGGACTCTCATGCGCCCCGCGCCGCTGCTCCTGCCGCCCAACCAGTTCGACCACTTCTACCGTGGCGGCGACCGGATCGGCGCGCTGCGCGGCGGCCCCGGCGGCCCGATGCGGCCCGAGGAGTGGGTCGCCAGCGCGACGACGCGCTTCGGCGAGCGCACCCAGGGCCTGTCCCGGCTGCCCGACGGCACGCTGCTGCGCGAGCGCGTCCTCGCCGACCCGGTCGCTTGGCTCGGCCAGGACCACGTCCGCCGCTACGGCGGCGACAACGTGGAGGTCCTCGTCAAGCTGCTCGACCCCGACCAGCGGCTGCCTGTCCACGTGCACCCGCGGCGTGCGTTCGCCCGCGAGCACCTCGGCCTCGCGCACGGCAAGACCGAGGCGTGGGTCGTCGTCGAGGCGGACCCGGGGGCCGTCGTCGGGCTCGGCTTCGCCCGCGCGGTGAGCGCGGACGAGGTCGCAGCGCTCGTCGCCGGCCATGACAGCGCGGCGCTCGTCGACCTGTGCGTGCAGCGCCGCGTACGGGCCGGGGACGGCATCCTCGTGCCGTCCGGGACGCCGCACTTCATCGGCGCGGGCGTCCTTCTCCTGGAGGTCCAGGAGCCGACCGACCTGTCGATCCTCCTCGAGTGGGAGGGTCTCGCCGTCGACGGCGACGCCGACGGCCACCTCGGACTCGGTTTCGACCTGGCGCTGCGGGCGCTGGACCGGACGCCGTGGTCGTCGGCCGACGTCGAGCGGCACGTCGTGCCCGCCGAGAGCCTCGCCGACGCGTCGGGCGGGCGCGTCGCGGCGCTCGTCGCCGCCCTGCCGAGCGACGCCGAACCCTACTTCCGGGCGCACCACGTCGAGGCCTCCGGCTCCGGCGTCGACGTGCCGGCGGGCCTGTCCGTGCTGCTCGTCCTCGACGGCGAGGGGGAGGTCGACACGACGGACCGCGGGAGCCTGCCGGTCCGCCGCGGCGACGCCGCACTGGTCCCGTGGTGCGCGGGGGACTGGACGCTCACCGCGACGGTCGCCGGCGGCGTCCGCGGGCTGCTCGCCAGGCCGCCGGCCCCGGACGCCCCCGAGGCGCCGCGCTGACCGGTCGGGACCCCCGCAGCTCCCCCGCAGCTGTAGAACCGGGCGAGAGCGCGGTGAGGACTCGTCCCAGTAACGAATCCGTAACCTTCCCCTTCGTCCCTTGAGCCGCCCCCCGTGATGCGTCTAGTGTCCACCGACAGCGCTGTCTGACAGCGCTGTCTAAGTTGCTGGCCGCGGAGCGGGAGGTGGGTCGGACGAGAACCGGGCGACCAACCCTCGCCGACGTCGCCGCCCGCGCCGGCGTCAGCCTCAAGACCGCCAGCCGCGCCCTCAACGGCGAGTACGGCGTCGCCGAGGAGACCGCCCGCCGGGTCCGCGAGGCGTCCCGCGAGCTCGGCTTCCGACCGAACCACCTCGCCCGGTCGCTCGCCTCCGGGCGGCCCAGCGCGGCCGTCGGCCTCGTCGTGTCGAGCGTCTCCGACCACTTCATGGCCGCCGTCACCGGCACGGTCGAACGCGTCCTCGGCCCGCGCGACCTCCAGCTCGTCACGGCGAGCCACGGCGACGACCCGGACCGGCAGCGCAGGATCGTCCGCACGCTCGTCGAGCGCCGGGTCGACGCCCTCCTGCTCGTCCCCGCCCCCGGCGACGCGTCCTACCTCGCCGCAGAGATCGAGCACGGGCTCGTCGTGGTGGCCCTCGACCGCCCGCTCGACGGCGTGGACGCCGACACCGTCACCGTCGACAACGTCGCGGCCGGCCGGACGGCGGTCGGCCGTTTCGTCGGGGCCGGGCACCGCCGGATCGCGTTCCTCGGGTGGGACCCGGCGCTGTGGACCGTCGCGCAGCGCCACGTCGGCTACCTCGAGGCGCTCGACGCCGCGCGGCTCCCCGCCGACCCCGACCTCGTGCTGCTCGACTACGCGCTGCGGGACGACCCGGAGGCCGCCGTCGAGGCGCTGCTCAGCCATCCCGACCCGCCGACGGCGATGCTGTCCGCGCAGCACAGCGCGGGCCGGACGGCGATGCGGGTCATCCGCAGGCTCGGGCGCCGGCTCGACCTCGCGGTCTACGACGACATCCACGACCCCGACCTGCTCGTCCGGCCGCCCTTCGTCCTGGTCTCGGGTGCGCAGCGGCTCGGTGCGGCCGCGACCGAGCTCCTCCTCGAGCGGCTCGACGGCGCGCGCGGCCCCGCGCGGCACGTCGTCCTGCCGCCGGTCTACGTCGACGCGGCCGCCGCGGACGGCCACGAGCAGCTCGTCCGCCACGAGCCCACCGATCACCACGCCGTCTCGGCAGCCCGTGCCGTGGCCCCGCTCGCGACCGGCCCCGCGTCATGACGGACCGGGCGGGCCGGCCGGACCTCCTCGTCGGGGTCGACGTCGGGACGACGCGGGTCAAGACGGTCCTGCTCGACGTCGCCGGTCACGAGCTCGCCGAGGCGGCCGAGGCGACGCCGTGGCGGCGCGGGCCGGAGGGCTCCGAGCTCGACCCCGACACCCTCGCGGTCCTCGTCCGTACCCTGGTCGGGCGGGTCGGCGAGGTCGCCGGCGGGGTCGGTGACCGGGTCGTCGGGATCGGGACGACGGGCATGGGCGAGGCCGGCGTCGCGGTGGATGCCGACGGCCGGCCGCTCGCCCCGATCCGGGCCTGGTTCGACCAGCGCGCCGACGTCGACGCTGTCCGGGAGGCGTGCGGGGACGACGCGTTCCAGCGCGCGGTCGGCATGCGCCTGGACGCCCAGCCCTCGCTGCCGAAGCTGCTCCGGATGCGGTCCGAGCACCCCGACCTGGCCCGCGCGCAGCGGTTCTACTCCGTTCCCGAGTTCGCCGTCGTCGCGCTCGGGGGGCGGCCCGGCAGCGAGGTCTCGCTCGCGAGCCGGACCGGCCTGCTCGACGTGTGCACCGGCCGGTCGTGGCCCGTCGCGGTCGACCTGCTCGGCGCCGACCTCCTCGGTGAGCCCGTCCTCGCCGGCGCCCCGGCAGGCCAGGTGAGGACCGTCGGCCTGCCGGCGGCCGTGCAGGACGCCGTGCTCACCGTCGCCGGCCACGACCACCAGACGGCGGGCATGGTCGCCGGTGCCGCACGGGACGGGATGCTCTTCGACAGCATCGGCACCGCCGAGGCGCTGCTGCGCTTCGCCCGGCTCGTGCTGACGCCCGAGCTCGCGGCGGCCGCCGCGGCCGGCGGGATGAGCCTCGGGCGTACCGTCGTCGCCGGCCACGTCTGCCTGCTCGCGGGCCTGCTCACCGGCTTCGGGCTCGAACGGGTGGCGGGCGCGCTCGGCGCGACGACGCGCGAGCAGCGCGTGGTGCTCGCGCGCGACGCGATGTCCCGTGAGGGCCGCCGGCTCGCCAGGGTGCGGGTCGCCGCCGACAGCGTCGTCCTGGAGCTGACGGACGGCGTGACCCCTGGCGAGGTGTGGCGCTGCGCCGTCGGCGACCTGGTCGACGCCTCCCGCGAGGTCACCGACCGGATGGCCCGGCTCGTCGGGCCGCACACCGGTGCGGTCGGCTGCGGCGGCTGGCTCGCGAACCCGATGGTCCGCCGCGCCAAGGCGGCTCAGCTGCCCGACCTGCGCGTCGTCCGGCTCGCCGAGGCGGGCGCGGCGGGCGCCGCCTACTTCGCCGGCGTGGCGGCGGGCGTCCTGCCCCCGCCCGCAGCTCTCGACGGGTCGCCGTGGCCCGTCGGAAACGACCCGGCCGACGAGCTCACCGGGTCGGTGCTCGTCCCCGAGAGAGAGGTTCGCTGATGCCCCGCACCGGACTGGATGCGATCGCCGACGCACGGGGTCGGTTCGCCGTCCTGGCCATGGACCAGCGCGGCACCCTGCGCCGGATGCTCACGGCCGCCGGGAAGCCGGCCGAGGACGCCGACCTGCGTGCCTTCAAGGTCGACGTCATCACCGCGCTCGCGCCGCTGTCGAGCGGCGTCCTCACCGACGTGGAGTTCGGCGTCGGCGCGGTCCGCGAGGCGGGCGCGCTGCCGGCCGGCGTCGGCCTGCTCATCGCGGCCGAGCCGGTCGAGAAGCAGACGTGGAACGGCGAGTACCGCAACGTCCGCGACCCGCTGCGCAGTGCCGCCTGGGTGCGCGAGAACACCGGCGACGCCGTGAAGTTCCTCGTCTACTGGCAGCCGGACCGGGTCGCCGTCGAGGGCGAGCCGGACCTCGCGGGCGAGACGATGGACGTCGTCCGCGCCGTCGTCGAGGACTGCCGCGCCGAGGGCGTGCCGTCCGTCATCGAGCCGCTCGTCAGCTTCGCGCCGGGCCGCACGCCGACCGACGAGGAACGGTTCGAGTCCGTCATCCTCTCCGCGACCCGGCTCGCGACCCTGGCGCCCGACCTGCTCAAGCTCGAGTGGCCGGGCGGTGCCGACGGCTGCCGCCGGGTCACCGAGGCACTCGGGGACGTCCCGTGGGCGCTGCTGTCCGCGGGCGTCGGCTACGAGGCGTTCGTCGAGCGCTGCCGGACGGCGCTCGACAACGGCGCGAGCGGCATCATCGCCGGCCGCGCCATCTGGAAGGAGGCCGTCGACCTCCAGGCTGACGAGCGCCGTGCGTTCCTGCGCGACGTCGCCGTCCCGCGCCTGCGGGGCCTCGTCGACGTCCTCGCCGAGCACGGCCGGTCCTGGCAGGAGGTGGCGGTGTGACGACGGAGCCGCAGACCCCGGGCCCGTCGGCGGCACGGGTTCCCGCGATCGCGGGGTACGACCTGGAGAAGCAGTTCGGCCAGGTGCGCGCGTTGCGCACGGCGTCCTTCGAGGCGTTCCCGGGCGAGGTGACGGCGCTCGTGGGGGACAACGGCGCGGGCAAGTCGACGCTCGTCAAGTGCCTCGCCGGGGTGATCCAGCCCGACGCCGGCCGGATCGCGGTGGCAGGGCAGGACGTCGTCCTCTCCGACCCGTTGCGGGCCACCGCGCTCGGGATCGAGACCGTCTACCAGGACCTCGCGCTCGCCCCGGACCTCGACGCCGCCGCGAACGTCTTCCTCGGCCGGGAGGTGCGTCGCTTCCGGGTGCTGCACAACCACCCCGAGATGCGCCGCCGCACGGCTCTGTCGTTCGCCCAGCTCGGCGTCGGCATGATCCAGGACCTCCGGGTGCCCGTCGCGTCGTTCTCCGGCGGGCAGAAGCAGTCCGTCGCCATCGCGCGGGCCGCGATGTGGGCCAAGAACGTCATCCTCATGGACGAGCCGACAGCGGCTTTGGGCGTCATCCAGACCGCGAAGGTCCTCGAGCTCATCCACCGGGTCCGCGACAGCGGCCTCGCTGTCGTGTTCATCTCGCACAACCTCACCCAGGTGCTCCAGGTGGCGGACCGGATCGAGGTCATGCGGCTCGGCGCCCGGGTCGCCCGGTTCGCGCGCGGCGAGGCGGACGTCGACCGGCTCATCGCGTCGATCTCCGGCGCCTACACCAACGAGAACGGACCGCCGCCGGACGACAACGGCAACGGCGTCGCCGACGACGGTCAGGGGGCGGCAGCATGAGCGACGACACACGCACCGCGGCCGAACGCGTCGCGGACGCGAAGACCCCGGCCGAGCGGGCCGCCGTGGAGCGGGAGGCGGCCGCCGTCGTCGAGGGGTCCGGCATCAGCGTCGACCGCCCCGCGACGCTCGGGCGCAGGCTCCTGTCGAGCCAGGTGTTCTTCACCTTCATGGCCCTGATCGTCATCACGACGGTGTTCAGCGCGCTGGCGCCCGGCACGTTCGCGACGACGTCGAACCTCACCTCGCTCGCCCAGAACGTCGCCATCCTCACCGTCGTCAGCGTCGGGACGACCTTCGTCATCGTCACCGCGGGCGTCGACCTGTCGATCCCGAGCGGCATCGTGCTCGGCGAGGTCTTCGCGGTGAAGGCGCTCTCGCTGGTCAGCGTCGGCGACGGCACCGCCGCCGACGTCGCGGCCGACGACACGAAGGCGTACTACCTGCTCGTCGCCCTCGCCGGGTCGCTGCTGGCGGGGCTGGTCATCGGGCTCGTCAACGGCGTCGTCGTCGGGTACATGAAGGTGCCGCCGCTCATCGCGACCCTCGGCACGCTGGGGTCCGGCCTGGGCGTGGCCCTGCTCCTGCAGAACGGCGTCAACGTCGCGTCCTACGCACTCGCGCCGGTCGCGACCGGCCAGGTCATCCCCGGGCTGCCGAACCTCATCCTCGTCGCGATCGTCGTCGTCGTCATCGGCGTGGTGCTGCTGCACCTGTCGGTCTTCGGCCGGCACACGTACGCGATCGGCTCCAACGAGGAGTCCGCGCGCCGGGTCGGCATCAAGGTCGAGCGGCACCTGCTCAAGGTCTACACGCTCGCCGGGCTCACCTCCGGCCTGGCCGGCTACCTGTCCGTCGCGTACTTCACGACGACGTCGGTGGCCGGGCACTCCACGGACAACCTCCAGGCGATCACCGCGGTCGCGCTCGGCGGCACGAGCCTGTTCGGCGGCATCGGCACGGTCATCGGCTCGGTGATCGGCGTGTGGATCCCGGCGGTGCTGCAGAACGGCTTCGTCATCACCGGCGTCCAGGCGTACTGGCAGATGGTCGCTCTCGGCTTCGTGCTCATCCTCGCCGTCTGGTCCGACCAGCTGCGCCGCAGGTCCCGCAGCCGACGCTGACGGGCCCGCCCGGCCGCCCGCCCGAACCGCCACCCGAGATCCCACCCCGGGCAGCACCACCGGCACACCGCTCCACCCGCACCACCCGCACCACCCGCACGGCCCATCAGAACCGCCCCACCAGATCCACCCCGCACCACCGACCCCCTAAGGAGCACATCAGTGAAGACCACTCGGCTCATCGGAGCGTCGAGCGTCGCGGTCGCTGCGCTCGTCCTGTCCGCCTGCGGCGGCGGATCCGACAGCGCCTCGACGACGGACTCGGCCTCCGCGGGCGCCACCAGCTCGGCGGCGGCCGCGGCCAAGAAGATCACGCTCATGGTCGGCGTCAAGGGCGACCCCTTCTACGTCTCCATGGAGTGCGGCGCCAAGGAGGCGGCCACGGCCGCCGGCGCCGAGCTCAGCGTGCAGGGCCCGGACAAGTTCGACGCCACGCTGCAGAACCCGCTCCTCGACGCCGTCGCGTCCTCGAAGCCGGACGCGCTGCTCGTCGCACCGAACGACGTCAAGGCCTCGGCGCTGCCGCTGAAGAAGATCCAGGACGCCGGCACGAAGGTCGTCCTCGTGGACACGACGGTCGAGGACGCCACCATCGGCGTCTCGCGGATCGCGACGGACAACAAGCTCGGCGGCGTCAAGGCCGCCGAGGCCCTCCAGACGCTCGGCGTCAAGGGCAAGGTCCTCGTCATCTCGACGAACCCCGGTGTGTCCAGCGTCGACGCCCGCGTCGACGGCTTCAACGAGAAGGCGGCCGAGCTCGGCTACACGCTCGTGTCCGACACGCAGTACTCGAACAACGAGCCGGCCAAGGCGGCGCAGATCATCTCCGCGGCGCTCGCCAAGGACCCGGACCTCGTGGGCGTCTTCGCGACGAACCTGTTCACCGCGCAGGGTGTCGCGACCGGCGTGAAGCAGGCCAACAAGTCCGGCGCCGTCAAGGTCGTCGGCTTCGACGCCGGCCCCGACCAGATCAAGCAGCTCGAGGCTGGCGACGTCCAGGCGCTCGTCGCGCAGAAGCCGTTCGACATCGGCAAGCAGGGCGTCGAGCAGGCCCTCGCGGCGCTGTCCGGCGGGTCGGTCACGGCCAACATCCAGACGGAGTCCCTCGTCGTGACGAAGGACAACATGGCCGAGCCGGACGTCGCGAAGTACATCTACAAGTCCAGCTGCTGACGACCCCGGTCGCCGTGCGACGGACACGCTGCTGCTGACACCCGTCGTGGCGCACGGTCCTGCGCCCGTGCGCCTGACAGGGTGGCATCAGACCGAGCCCGGCGGCCCGCACGCCCCTGCGGGCCGCCGGAACGACCGGCGCCCCGGCCGTCGACCCGACGGCCGGGGCGCCGTCGTCATGTGAAGGAGGACGCGTGCTCGTCGTCGGAGCCAACCTGTGCATGGACCGCACCCTGCGGATGGAGCGGCTCACGCCGGGGGCCGTCCAGCGCCCGCGGTCGGCCGACCTCACCGCGGGCGGCAAGGCGGTCAACGTGTGCCGGGCCGCGCAGGCGCACGGCGTCCGGGCCCGGCTCGTCGGCAACCTGCCGGGCGTCCTCGGCCGCTACGTCGGCGACCTGCTCGACCGCGAGGGACACGACGTCCGCCGGGTCGTGACGAGCGGCGAGATCCGGTCGGCGACGATCATCCTCGAGGACGACCTGCGCGCGACAGTCCTCAACGAGCCCGGCCCCGCTCTGGCCGAGCCCGACCGCAGCGCGTTCCTGTCCGCCGTCGGCGAGGAGCTGCGCGGGCACCGGGTCGTCGTCATGAGCGGGAGCCTGCCGCCGGGGCGGCACCAGGACCTCTACGCCGACCTCGTCGACCTGGCCGGGGCCCGCGGCGTGATCAGCATCGTCGACGCCGCACGCGAGGCGCTGCGCGCCGTCCTGCCGCACCGGCCGGACGTCGTCACCCCGAACCTCTCCGAGGCGCTCGCCGCCCTGCACGGCAGCGACGTCGAGACCGTCGAGCCCGACACCGACGACGTCCGCCGGGACGCCCTCGACGCGGCCCGCGCGCTGCGCACCACCGGCGCCCGGGCGGCCCTGGTCACCGCCGGCCGGTACGGCGTCGCCGCGGCACACGCCGGCGGCGAGTTCTGGGTCGCCGCGCCCGCCGTCGTCGCCGTCAACCCGATCGGTGCCGGGGACGCCTTCGCGGCCGGGCTCGCGGCCGGGCTCGAGCGGGGCGAGAGCCTCGAGGCGGCCACGATGCGCGCCGTCGCGACCGGCTCGGCCGCCGTGGCGACACCGCTCGCCGGCGACGTCGACCTCACGCTGCTCGCCGGACTCCTGGAGACCCTGGCCGCCGAGCCCGAAGATCACCGCCTGTAGGCCCGGCGGAGGGCACATGCCCACCCCGCGGCCGACGGGCGGTGATCTTCAGTGCTGCAGCCGCTCGCCCTTGGGCTGGCCGATCGCGGCGAGCAGCTCGGTGAACCACTCGACGTCGGTGTCGAAGGCCTTGCCGCCCTTGATCCGCGGGAACTCCACGGCACGCAGGGCGTCGCCGGCCTCCTCGTCCTGCCCGACGAGCCCGCTCTCGCCGCGCAGCGCGGCGTCGACGGCGTAGTCTGTGCATCGCTTGATGAGGGCGAGGTCGGCGTCGTTCGCGGCGGCCGAGCGGGAGAAGTAGCCGCTCTTCTGGACCATCGTCTTCTCGGCGCCGACCAGGCCGGCGAACTGCTTGGCGAACCAGGCGCCGGGGTTGATCGTGTCGATCTTCACGTGGCCGAAGGCGTCGCGCTGCGGCTCCTCGCCGCGGGCGACCATCTCCTCGACGATCGTCTCGACGCCGGCGCCCTCCGAGAGGAACAGGTTGACGCAGCCGACCTCGTCCATCACGGCACGCAGCCGCTTGGCCTCGGACTCGATGTCGAACGCGAGCTCGGGGACGAACACGCCGTGCACGTCCCAGCCCCGGGCGTCGTTGCCGAAGCCGGCGAACTCCTGGCGGCCCAGCCACTCACGGTAGGCGACGGCGGTCGCGCCGGTCAGCCAGCCGCAGTGCCGGCCCATGACCTCGTGGACGATGAGCATCCGCGGGTTCGACGAGTGCTCGGCGACGATGTTGCGCGCGAAGATCGCGCCCTGCTCGGCCGCCGTCCAGGCCCCGAGGCTCTGCCGGATCGGGATGACGTCGTTGTCGATGGTCTTCGGCAGCCCGACGACCGTGAGCTCGTAGCCGTTCTCGTGGAGGTACCTGGCGAGGTCCGCGGCCGTCGTGTTCGTGTCGTCGCCGCCGATCGTGTGGAGGACGTCGACGCCGTCCTTCGTCAGCTGCTCGGCGGCGACGTGCAGCGGGTCCTGGCCCTCCCGGATCAGCCCCCGCGCGAGGCAGTCGGCGACGTTGGTCAGCTTGACGCGGCTGTTGCCGATCGGGCTGCCGCCGAAGCGGTGGAGCAGGTGCGCCTTCTGCCGGACCTCGGGCGTCACGACCAGATGGCGGCCGGCGAGCAGGCCGGCGTAGCCGTCGAGGTACCCGATGATCTCGATGTCGGGGGCCACTGCGCTGTAGCGCTCGATGAGCCCGCCGACGGCGGAGGACAGACACGGGGCGAGCCCGCCGGCGGTGAGCAGGGCGACGCGGCGAACGGTCATGACGACGGCACTCCGTGGGTCGACGACAGGTCGGTGGACGGGTGTCCCGGCCGGCCGCACGGCGGCCGGCGGCACGTCGTTGTGCGGCTCAACCCTAGTGCTCCCCCCGGCGGGCCCGGCGCGGTGGTCCGGGACGGGCACGCGCGGCCCGTGCGCGTGCCATCCTGCGCCGGTGGGAGCCGACGCCGTCCAGCCCCGCCTCGCGACCCCCGCGGACGTCCGCGCGGTGGAGGTGCTCGTCGCGGCCGCGTACGGCCACTACGTCGCGCGGATGGGCATCCCGCCCCTGCCGATGGTCGACGACTACGCCGCCCGGGTCGCGGCGGGCCAGGCCTGGGTGGTCGACGGCTCCGCCGGCCCGGGCGGCCGCGGCCGCCCGGACGTCGCGGGCCTGGCCGGGCTGCTCGTCGTCGAGCAGCGCCCGGACCACCTCTACGTCGACAACGTCGCCGTCGCGCCGGCGTGCCAGGGCGCCGGGCTCGGACGCCGCCTGCTCGCGTTCGCGCAGGAGCTCGCGGCCGCCGCGGGCCTGCCGGAGCTGCGCCTGGTGACGAACGAGCGGATGACCGAGAACCGCGCGCTGTACGCCCGGCTCGGCTGGACCGAGACCGGCCGGGTGACGATCGCGGGCCGGCACGCCGTCCGGTTCGCCAAGCCGGTCGCACCGGACCGCTGACCTCGGGTCTCGCCCGTGCGCGGGTCCGCCGCCGGCCGGCCGTGGGACGCAGACTCTCCTGCGTCAGTGCCGGACGGTGCCGAACGCGCGGCCGAGGGCGGCGACGGCCGTCGCGATCGCGCCCGGGTCGTAGTAGGCGAAGCTCAGCCGGACCCGGTCGGTGCCGCCACCGGAGACGCAGAAGAGCGACCCCGGTCGGAAGTCGACGCCTTCGGCCCGGGCGGCGTCCCGCAGCGCGGCGGGGTCGACGTCCGGCGGCAGCCGGAGCCAGAAGAAGTAGCCGCCGCCGGGCGCCGCCCACGTCACGTCGGCCGGCAGGTGCTCGCGCAGGGCGGCGTCCATCACGGCGAGTCGCTCGCCGAGCAGGCCGCGCAGGTGCGACAGGTAGGCCGCGGCCGAGCCATCCTGGAGCGTGCGGGTGACGACGGCCGCGACGAGCGGGTTGAGCCCGCCGCCGCTGACGACGAAGCCCCGGGCCGCGAGCCGTTCGACGAGCGGCCCCGCCGCGTGCACCCAGCCCAGCCTCAGGCCCGGGGCGAGGATCTTCGAGAACGTGCCGAGGGACAGCACGACCCCGGAGCCCGTCCACCCGGCGAGCGGCGCCGGCATCGTCGGACCGTTGCCCCGCATCGCGTCGGGGTACGACAGCAGGTGGTAGACCTCGTCCGCGACGACGAGCGTGCCGTGCTCGGCGGCCAGCGCCACGACGCGCTCGCGGCGGGCCGAGGGCATCGTGGCCCCGGTCGGGTTGTGGAACGACGGGACGGTGTAGACGAACGCCGGCCGGTGCCTGCGCACCGCCTCCTGGAGTGCCTCCGGGATGAGCCCGTCGTCGTCGACGGCGACCGGCTCGACCCGCACGTGATGGTCGCGGAAGACGTCGAGCGCGAGGAAGTACGTCGCCTCCTCGACGAGGACGACGTCGCCGGGTCGGGTGAACGTCCCCGTCACGAGGTCGATCGCCTGCGAGGTGCCGTTCGTCACGAAGGTCTCGTCGGGGTCGGGACAGAAGCCGTACGGTTCCTCGAGGTAGTCGGCCAGCGCGACCCGCAGGTCGCCGTCGCCCGGTTCGATGCCGTACTGCAACGGATGACGGGCGCCCGCCGACGCGGTGGCCGCGAGCGCCGCGGAGAGGACCTCGACCGGGAGGATCGCGTCCTGCGGCTGGCCGATGCCGAGGTCGACGACCCCCGGCGCGGCCCACAGCTGCGTCGTCCGCTCGTGCAGGCGGGCCCGGACGTCGTCCGGAACCGGGACCATGGTGCCTCCGTCCGTGCCGCGGGCGTCCCGCGGATCTCGAGCCGCGCCGACAGGCCGGCGCAGTCGTGTGTGCAGGCGGTCCCGGGCGTCCCCGGTCGCGGGCCCACCCTGACGGGCGGCCCCGACGCGTGCAAGCATGCCGCCATGCCGACGTACGTCCCCGCCGCCGAACGCTACGACTCCATCCTCTACCGCCGGACCGGGCGCAGCGGCCTCAGGCTGCCGGCCGTGTCGCTGGGTCTGTGGCACAACTTCGGCGACGACAAGCCGATCGAGACCCAGCGTGCGATCCTGCGCCGGGCGTTCGACCTGGGCATCACGCACTTCGACCTCGCGAACAACTACGGCCCGCCGTACGGCAGCGCCGAGGCCAACTTCGGCACGATCTGGGCCCAGGACTTCCGCGCGCACCGCGACGAGATCGTGCTGTCGACGAAGGCCGGCTACGACATGTGGCCCGGGCCGTACGGCGACCTCGGGTCGCGCAAGTACCTGCTCGCCAGCCTCGACCAGTCGCTGCGGCGGATGGGCGTCGACCACGTCGACATCTTCTACAGCCACCGGTTCGACCCGGACACCCCGCTCGAGGAGACGATGGGCGCGCTCGACACGGCGGTCCGCTCGGGTCGCGCGACCTACGCCGGGATCTCCTCGTACTCGCCCGAGCGCACCCGCGAGGCGGCGACCGTCCTGCGCTCCCTCGGGACGCCGCTGCTCATCCACCAGCCGAGCTACTCGATGCTCAACCGCTGGATCGAGGAGGGCCTGCTCGACGTCCTCGGCGAGGAGGGCATCGGCTGCATCGCGTTCTCCCCGCTCGCGCAGGGGATGCTCACCGACCGCTACCTGGGCGGCGTGCCCGCGGACTCCCGTGCCGCGCAGGGCAAGTCGCTGGACCCTGCCATGATCGACGAACGGGCCCTCGACCACGTCCGCGCGCTCGACGCGATCGCCGCCTCGCGCGGGCAGTCCCTCGCCCAGCTCGCGCTCTCGTGGGCGCTGCGCGACGACCGGGTGACGAGCGTGCTCGTCGGGGCGAGCAGCGTCGCCCAGCTCGAGGGCAACGTCGCGGCGCTCGGCGGCCCGCCGTTCACCGACGACGAGCTCGCCGACATCGACCAGCACGCGGTCGACGCCGGGATCAACCTGTGGAAGCGCTCGAGCGACGGCTGACGTGCCGCGGACGCACCGGGTGGTGGCCCGTTCGTCCTAGACCCGATGGGCAATGGACGGCGCCCTGCCGACGACGCACGCTGAGCGGGACACCCGACTCCACGTCGCAGCGGAGGCCTCCGATGACGGCCCCACCCTCGCCGCGCCCCGGCCGGCCCCCGACGCCGGACCGTCCCCGCCGCGGGCCCCTCGTGCGCCGGGTGCTGGTCCGGCCGACGGAGCGGGCTGCCGGGGCCGAGGTGCTCCGGACCGCCGTCGTCGCCGTGTCGGTCACCGCCGTCCTGGGGATCGCCCTGGAGCTGGCCCTCGCCGGGCACTGGCGCACGCCCGTCCAGGTGCTGCCGTGGCTCGCGGTCACGGCGACGTCGCTCGCGAACGTCCTGCTGCTCACCGCGACCCGGATCGGGCGGCTCGCCGCCGTGCGCGCCCTGGCCGGCGGTTCCGCGCTGCTCGGGGTGCTCGGGGTCGTCGAGCACCTGGTGGCGAACCGGGACGTCGCGGCCCGGCTCGACCCCCAGGGCTCGGCCGCCGCGCAGTTCTGGGAGGCGCTGCGCGGACCCGTCCCGGTGCTCGCGGCGGCCGTCGTCGCGCTCCCGGCGGCGCTCACCGTCGTCGCCACCCTCGGCCACCCGCTCGCCGCGCCGCCGCCGAACGACTGGACGACGCAGCCGATCCCGGCCGTCACCGCCACGGTCGAGGTGGCGCGGTGAGCGGCGGGGGCGCGCCCCGCGTCCTCGTCTGGGCGAGCGGCCTCGGCGCCGTCGTCGCGGCGGCGGTCGTCTGCGGGGCCGTCCTCGGCACGGTGCTGTCCGTCGAGGGCGAGCGGACGCCGGTGACGCGCCCCCGGGTCGCGCTGCCGCTGCCCGGTCCGACGGCCGGCGGCGAGGCCGCCCCGGCTCCTGAGCCGTCGGCCCGGGCGGCCGGCCGTCCGGCTCCGGCCGGTCGTTCGACGCGGGTGGACCTGGGCGCCGCGGGGTCGGTCAGGCTCACGGTCCGCGGCGGCCTCCTCGTCGTCGACAGCGTCGACGCCGCGGCAGGATGGTCGGTCCACACGCTCGACGAGGGGACCCGGCAGGTGGAGGTCCGGCTGCGCAGCGGTCATGGCGAGGCGCGCCTCGAGGCGTCGCTCGCCGGCGGCGAGATCGTCCCGCGGGTGCGGCTGAAGGACCGCTGACCCGAGCAGACGCGCTGGCCGCCGGCGGCGGCGCGGAGCAGCGCGCACGGGACCTTGCCGGCCCGGGGGTCTTCCTCCCCCTAGCCTCGGGTCGTGCCCGCTGGGAGTCATGCACAGGACGTCGCCACGACACGGCGGGCGCTGCTGGCGGCGGTCGCCATGGCGGTGTACGGCGGCCTCGGTGCGTCGGGCGCGTCGTCGGGCGGGCGGCTCGTCGCCGCGCCGGGCGGTGCGGTGGTCGGCGCCGGCATCTCGCGGTGCGGGCCACGGACGTCGAGCCCGGGCGAGGTCCGCGGGGTCCTGAACGTGGTGGCTCACCCG
>DAIOGQ010000019.1:9095-24366 GCA_036745175.1 Kineosporiaceae bacterium | reverse complement strand
CCAGCGACGACCTGGCACCCACAGTGCCCGGCGCTCTCGCGACGTTCCGATGCCGTCCGTGGCAGTCCTACGACGGCGGCGACCACGCGCTGCACGTCGGACACGTCGTGACCGCAGGAGTGCGCGACGGCGGCGGCCCGTTGGTGTTCGACCGAGGGAGGCTCTTCGAGTCCTGCAGAGGTGTGGAACACCATCCCCGATCGCAGCCTGCAGCAGGAGCACACCCGCCACTGAACGCGGCCGACCCCCGGGTCTGCGATCAGGGCGGGACGCTCCTAACGATCCGGCCCGGTGCTCGCCCCCGAGCATCGTCGGAGGGATCGTGGAGGGCCCTTCCGGTACCTGTGTCCACGGGCCGCACGACGCTCGGCCCGCCGAGTCCTCCGTCGGCATGTACGGGCAAGCCCCCGGGAGCGTTGCCAGGAGAGGTTGTGAGTATCTCCGGCCCGTCGCGGTGCTCCTCCTCAGCACACGTCCCGACATCGACGACGAGGTAGGCCATGACTCAGGGCTCCGACAGCAGTGCGTCCCGTGAGCGGATCGAGCTGGTCATCGAGCTCGACGAGACGCGAGATCTCGACTCGGTGGAGAAGCTCGATCTCGACAGGGTCCCCGACCCCGAAGGCCGGGTGCGCGTGCTGGTCAGCGAGGACCAGCTCCGTCGACTCCAGCAGGACGGCTTCACGGTCGAGCTCCAGCAGCGGATCCGCGTGGAGGCGCTCGACCCGTCCCTGGTCTACACCGACGACGACGCCCGCGCGTGGGTCGAGTCGCGACTCGAAGGACTGCCTCGAGAGAGGGAGGCCGAGTGATGTATCGCACCGTTGCGCAGCTCGACAGCCTCACCTCCCTGCTGGCCGGCTGGTTCCCCGGATACTTCCAGCGCTACCGGCTGCCGGAGGACTCCGTTGAGGGGCGCCCGGTTCATGCGCTGCGTCTGCGCGCCGGTACCGCAACCAATCGCCGCGGCGTACTCCTCATCGGAGGAACCCATTCTCGCGAGCTGATGAACCCCGACGCGCTCGCCGAGCTCGCCGTCGACATGCTGGTCAGCCACATCAACGGCACCGACATCACGTACGGCGGATTCACGATGCCCGCGGCCACAGTCAAGACGATCATGGAGTCGATGGACCTGTGGTTCGTGCCGTGCATCAACCCCGACGGCCGCCACTACGTCATGACCGTCGACGACCTGTGGCGCAAGAACCGGCGGGACAATCCCGGCACCGCCTGCGACGGCGTGGACCTCAACCGCAACTGCGACTTCCTATGGGGCGTCGCACAGGGGCAGACATCCTGCTCGCCGTGCTCTGACGTCTACTGCGGCCCCAGCGCCTTCAGCGAGCCGGAGACGCGCAACGTCAAGCATCTGCTGGACAACCACCGAATGGTGACGTTCGTCGACGTGCACTCGTACTCCGAGTTGGTGCTGTGGCCTTGGGGGCACGCGCCGATCCAGTCGCACGACCCGAGCCAGCGCTTCACCGGACTGCCAACGGGCACCTGCACCGCCAGCATCCCGCGCGGGTACGCCGAGTATCTCGACCCGCGCGACCACCAGCGGTTCAGCACCGTGGGCGCGACGATCGTGGACGCCATCGGCCAGGTGCGGGGGCGAAGCTATGTGAGCAAGCCGTCCCTGGACCTGTACGCCACGACCGGCACATTCGACGACTACGCGTACTCGCGCCACATCGCCAACCCCGCCCTCGACAAGACCTACGGATTCACCTTCGAGACCGGGCCGTGGACCGGGGACGCCCGCACGTCATTCCACCCTTCCGACCCGGAGCCGATCAAGAGGGATACGAAAGCCGGACTGCTCACGCTCATGCAGCAGAGCATCTGTGCTGTCGACTTCATCGGCCTGAAGGTCGGCTCCGCGCGGACGGGGGTCGAGGTCGCACGGGCGATTCGTGATCGCCGGCTGGCCGCGTCGGCGACGGGGCGGAACCTGATCCGCCGGTTCGAGGAGGTGAGCCCCGCCCTCGGCGCCGCTGTGGCCACTCGGCCGCGGTTCGCCAAGCGTGTGGGCAAGCTCCTGCGCCGCTTGGCGGAGCTCGCCGACGACCCGGGTGCGCGGCTGACGGACGACGACGTGCAGCAGCTGGCTTCGGTTCTGGAGCGAGTACGCCACCGAGACACCGACCTCCAGAGCGTGGCCCGCGACGCTTCCTTGGCCACCATCCCGCATCTGGCCGGCAAGACCCTCGATGAGGCGATCGACCTTCTCAGCCAGGGGCACGCAGCCGGCACGGCGTGACGATCCCTTCGGCGTGAGCGGCACGTCCGGTCGTTGACGTCTCACGCCCCGACGGCCTAGCAGTCGCCGTCGGCGCCGACGAGGACACCGGCCTGCCCGAGGGCCGCGCGGACGGCGTCGTGCGGCAGCGCCGGCGAGCGGTGCCCGTCGCGTCCGACCATCTCGACACCCGCGACGAGCGTGTTGAGGACGGCCTCCTCGACCGCCTCGACGACGGCCGTGAAGAACGGGTCCATGAACCCCCACGGGATGAACCGCAGCGTGTCGAGGTCGTCGTCCGTCGGGGCGGCGACGGGGATCCGGCTGTGCAGTGCGCCCGCGTTCGCGGTCGAGAACGCCAGGAAGATGTCACCGGAGAAGTGGCCGCCGGCCGTGCCGGTCCGAGCGAGCCCGAGCGGGACCCTGCGGGCGAGCGCCGTGCACTGGCCCGGCAGCAGGGGTGCGTCGGTGGCGACGACGACGATGACGGAACCGCCGCCGCCCGGCGGCCGGGCGGCGCCCGGTCGCGGCCGGCCGGCCCGCTCGCCGTCCCGGACGAGCCACGACGGGTCGGACATCGGGTCGTCGTCCGACAGCCGGCCGCCGACCCGGACTCCCGCGACGGTCAGCTCCGCGCGGTCGCCGAAGTTCGCCTGCACGAAGGCGCCGACCGTGAACCGGCTGCTGCCGAACCCGACGACGCGCGACGCGGTCCCGCTGCCGCCCTTGAACGCGTAGCAGGTCATCCCCGTGCCGCCACCGACCGAGCCCTCGACGACCGGTCCGGACGCGGCCGCGTCGAGCGCCTCGACGGCGTGCTCCGGGCGCACGTGCTCCCCGTTGATGTCGTTGAGGTAGCCGTCCCACGTCTCGGCCGCGACCGGCAGCAGCCACTGCGTCGCGAGCGCCGGGTGGTGCAGCCCGACCCATCGGACCGCACCGGTGTGGCACGCCCCGACGGCGTGCGTGTTCGAGATGGTCACCGGCATCGCCAGCGCACCGACCTCGTCGATCCACGTCGTCCCGGTCATCTCGCCGTTGCCGTTGAGCGAGTACCAGCCGGCAGCGCACGGCACGCCGACACCGCTGCGGCCGCGCGGCAGGATCGCCGTGACGCCGGTGCGGACCGGTCCCTGCCCGACGACGAGCGGCCCGTGGCCCTCGACGAGCGTGACGTAGCCGACCTCGAGCCCCGGCACGTCGGTGATCGCGTTCCACGGCCCCGGCTCGCCGGTCAGCGGGACGCCGATCCCCCGCGCGCGCGGACGGCCGTCCGGGGCGGTCGTGGCCGGGTCGTGGTCCGTCACGGACGCCAGTGTGCCGGGCGGTCGGACCAGCCGGGCAGCCGCGTCGACGGGTCGCCGTCGGCGGCGTCGACCTGCGTCCGGGTGAGGAACAGTGCGGCGCGCAGGTCGGCGCCGTGCAGCCGTGCCCCGCGGGTGTCGGCGCCGAGCAGGTCGGCGCCCCGCAGGTCGGCCTGCCACAGGTCCGTGCCGAGCAGCACCGCACCGCGCAGGCAGGCCCGGTTCAGGGTGGCCCGGCGCAGGTCGCGTCCGGCGAGGTCGGCCCCCGCATGGTCCGGTCCGGCCGCTCCGTCCGCGGCCCGCACGAGGTCGCTCGCCCGGCGGAGCAGCGGGGCGACGGACCGCCGGTGGCCTTCGGCGTCCGCCCGGGCGAGGTCGGCGGCCGGCCGGGCGGCGAGCGCCCGGGTGACGTCGGCCGCGGCCGACGCCTCGGCATGGACGGCGCCCGCGGCCGGCGCCGCGAGCACCTCGGTGAGGTACCAGAGCAGCTCGTGGAGCGACCGCAGGACGGGCAGGGCGGCGAAGACGTCCGCGGCGCCCGCCGGGTCGGCGCGCCAGTCCGCGGCCGGCTCGGCCGACGACAGACGCTGGCCGGCACCGAAGCAGTCGTACCCGACGCAGCCGCGGAACCCGTTGCCGCGCAACCGGTCGTGGATGCCGCACCGCTGGTCCGGCTGCAGGTTGGGGCACGGCCGACCGGCGGGCTTGGTGATCGGGAAGTCCGCCGACCGGGCGAACGCCGGTGCCACGCAGCACAGCGCCCGGCAGCGCGTGCAGTCCGCGACGAGGTCGCGGCGCAGGTCGTGCAGGTCCGCGACGTGGTCCGGGGTGGTCCGCACCGGTCAGTCCGCGAGCTCGCAGATGACGGCGCCGCTCGTCACGGTCTGGCCGACGGACGCCGCGAGCCCGGTCACCGTGCCGGCCTTGTGCGCGGTGATCGGCTGCTCCATCTTCATCGCCTCGAGGACGACGACCATGTCGCCGGCGGCGACAGTCTGGCCCTCCTCGACGGCGATCTTGACGATCGTGCCCTGCATGGGCGACGTCAGCGCGTCGCCGGACGCCGCTGCACCGGCCCGGCCGCCGCCCGAGCGCTTGGGCGCCCTGCGCGCCGCGGGGGCCGCGCCGCCGCCCCCGAAGCCGGCGGGCAGCGAGACCTCGAGGCGCTTGCCACCGACCTCGACGACGACCCGTTCCCGTGTCTCCACCTCGCCGGCCTCGCCGGCGGGACCGTCCCACGGCGGGATGTCGTTGACGAACTGGGTCTCGATCCAGCGGGTGTGGACGCTGAACGGCTGCTTCGGGTCGTCCGGGGCGAACGCCGGGTCGGCGACGACGGCCCGGTGGAAGGGCAGCACCGTGGGCATGCCCTCGACGACGAACTCGGCCAGGGCGCGGCGGGCCCGCTCGATCGCTTGGGTGCGGTCGTGGCCGGTGACCACGAGCTTGGCCAGCATCGAGTCGAAGGCACCGCCGACGACCGAGCCCTCGACGACGCCGGAGTCGAGCCGGACGCCCGGCCCGCTCGGCGGCCGCCAGACCGACACGGTGCCGGGCTGGGGCAGGAAGTTGCGGCCGGCGTCCTCGCCGTTGACCCGGAACTCGATGGAGTGCCCGCGCAGCGGCGGGTCGGCGTAGCCGAGCGGCTCGCCCGCGGCGATCCGGAACTGCTCGCGAACCAGGTCCAGGCCGCTGACCTCCTCGGAGACGCAGTGCTCGACCTGCAGCCGGGTGTTCACCTCGAGGAAGGAGATCGTGCCGTCCGGCCCGACGAGGAACTCGCAGGTCCCGGCACCGACGTAGCCGGCCTCGAGCAGGATCGCCTTCGAGGCCCGGTACAGCTCGGCGACCTGGGCGTCGGTGAGGAACGGCGCCGGGGCCTCCTCGACGAGCTTCTGGTTGCGCCGCTGGAGCGAGCAGTCCCGGGTCGAGACGACGACGACCCCGCCGTGCATGTCGGCCAGGCACTGGGTCTCGACGTGCCGAGGACGGTCGAGGAACCGCTCGACGAAGCACTCGCCGCGGCCGAACGCCGACACGGCCTCACGGACCGCCGAGTCGTAGAGCTCGGGGATCTCCTCGAGCGTGCGGGCCACCTTGAGCCCGCGACCGCCGCCGCCGTAGGCCGCCTTGATGGCGACCGGCACCCCGTTCTCGCGGGCGAACTCGACGACCTCGTCGGCACCGGAGACCGGTTCCTTCGTGCCCGGCACGAGCGGTGCGCCGGCCTTCTGCGCGATGTGCCGGGCCCTGACCTTGTCGCCGAGCGCGTCGATCGCCGACGGCGGCGGCCCGACCCAGACCAGGCCCGCGTCGATGACCGACCGGGCGAACCCCGCGTTCTCGGCGAGGAAGCCGTACCCGGGGTGCACGGCGTCCGCGCCGGACCGGCGGGCGACGTCGAGGAGCTTGTCGACCACGAGGTAGCTGTCGCCCGGCGTCGAGCCGTCGAGCGCGTAGGCCTCGTCTGCGGCGTGCACGTGGACGGCGTCGCGGTCCGGGTCGGCGTACACGGCCACCGAGCCGAGTCCCGCGTCACGGCACGCCCGCGCGATCCGGACGGCGATCTCGCCCCGGTTCGCGATGAGGACCTTCGTGAAGCGCTGGCTGGCCCGCGGCACGCCCGCGCCCGTCGACGTCGTCATGGTGCTCCTTCCGGCGCTGGCGAGCCTATCCGGGCCGGCCGGGGCTGCCGGAGGGTCTTCGCAGTGGCGCAGCCCACGTCGCGCGCCCCGCCCGGCCGCCCCGCACGGCTCGGTTACTAGCGAGTCCTACCCATCAGATGGGTAGGACTCGCTAGTAACCGCGGCATCGGCGGGTTGCGCGGACGCGACCGCCGTCACGGCGCCCGGCGGGAACAGCGACTCCGCGCGATGACGTTGACCCGTCTGACAGGGTGTGCGACCGCGCACCGGACGACGAGCACGAAGGAGTGGGCGTGCCCACGACCGCACTGACGCTGGACCGGCACGAGGCCACGATCGGCGAGGGCATCGTCCTCATCGACTTCTGGGCCGACTGGTGCGGTCCGTGCAAGCGGTTCGCGCCGGTCTTCGAGCAGGTCTCCGAGGCCAACCCGGACGTCGTCTTCGCCAAGGTCGACACCGAGGACCAGCGCGAGCTGGCCGAGATGTACGGCATCCGGTCGATCCCGACGCTCGTGGCGTACCGCGACGGGATCCCGGTGCACTCCCAGGCGGGCGCCCTGCCGCAGCCGGTCCTCGAGGACCTCATCGAGCAGGTCCGCGCGCTCGACATGGACGAGGTCCGCGTGCGGTACGCCGAGCAGCTGGCCCAGCAGGGTCGCGGCTGAGACACGCTGTCGGGCGTCGGGTTCCTGCCACCTGAGCGGGCGCCCGGTCACCTGCCCGGCAGCAGCTCGCCCGGCACCACGAGCGCCACGAGCAGCGCTCGGTGGTCGGTGCCGTCGATCGCGACCGTGTCCGCCGAGACCACCCGCAGGTCGCGCGTGACGAGAGCGGCGTCCATCGGCACGAGCGGCAGCGGCGTCCACGTCGGCCACGTCGGGCGCAGGCCACGCCCGCGGACGTCGGCGGCGTCGACGAGCGTGTCACCCAGGAGCGCGCGGTACTGCGCGTGCCAGGGCGAAGCGTTGAAGCTGCCGACGAGCAGGACCCGTTCGGTGCCGCGGGTCGACGCCGCGAAGGCGCGCAGGTCGCCCGCCCAGGCGTCGGCGTCGCTCGGTACCGGCGGCACGGCGTGCCCGGCGACGAGCGTCACCTCGCCGGCCCGGGTCTGCACGGTGGCCCGGACAGCGGGCCACGTCGTGCCCTCGAGCAGCGCCTGGCCGCCGACGTCGAGCTCGCTCCAGATCCCCAGGCCCGCCTCGGGCTCGTCCGCGATGTCGAACCACTGCGGGGCGAGGTAGGACCCGAGCTGGGAGGCGGTGAGCTCGTGCGACAGCGTGCGCGACAGCTCGGTGACGACGAGCAGGTCGACGTCGTGGCCCCGGACCGCCGACACGATGTCGGCGGCGTCGGCCCGACCGTCGTGCGCGTTGACGACGAGCACGGTGAGCCGGGTGCCCTCCTGGGCCGGGCCGGTGTCGGCGCTGGCATAGCCGAGGACGAACGTCCACGGGACGACGGCGGCCACGAGCGCGGCTGCCGCGCTGACCCAGCGACGCCGGCGCAGCGCCACCGTCGCGACGGGCACGGCCGCGACCGAGACGAACGGCGCGAGGGTCGCCAGCGTGATGGGGACCACGCCGAGCAGTCCCGCGGCTGTGCTGAAGCAGGTGGCCGCCCAGGCGACCAGCAGCGCGGCCGAGATCGGTACCAGCCAGCCCCGCCGCCGGCGCCACCGACCGTCCGAGCCCGCGGCGTCGTCCCGGTCGGGCCGGGTGGCACGGTCGGGCCGGGCGGCACGGTCGGGCCGAGTGGCACGGTGGGGCCGAGTGGCACGGTCGGGCTGGGTGGCACGGTCGGGCTGGGTGGACAGCGCGCCGGTGTCGACGCCGAGGTCGTTGTGCGGCCAGGCCGCACCGCCCTCCGTGCTCCGCGCGGCCTCCCGGGCGGCGCGTCGCGATGTCGGCGCGGCCGGCCGGCCGGCCGGCTCCGCCGGGCCGTCAGGCACCGGCCACCGCGAGCGCCTGCCGGGCGATCTCGCGCTCCTCGTCCGTCGGCACGACGAGCACGTCGACCTGCGCGTCGTCCGGGCTGACGGTCCGGGCGCCGCGGCCGGACGCCCCGTTGCGCGCGGGGTCGACCACGATGCCGAACCGCTCGAGCCCGGCCAAGCTGCGGGCGCGGACGACGGCCGAGTTCTCGCCGACGCCCGCGGTGAAGACGACGGCGTCGACCCGGCCGAGCACCGCGAGGTAGGCGCCGACGTAGCAGCGGATCCGGTAGCAGTAGACGTCGAGGGCCTCGACCGCGTCGGGGTCGCCGGCGTCCGCGCGCTCGGTCACCTCGCGGACGTCCGAGACGCCGGCCAGGGCGAGCAGGCCGCTGCGGCCGTTGAGCGCGTCGTCGACGTCCTGTGCCGACAGGCCGGCGACCCGGCCGAGGTGCGCCGGCAGCGCGGGGTCGACGTCCCCGCTGCGGGTGCCCATGACGAGCCCGGCGAGGGGGGTCATCCCCATCGAGGTGTCGACGCTGCGGCCGCCCTGGACGGCGCACGCGCTCGCACCGTTGCCGAGGTGCAGGACGACGAGGTTCGTCTCCTCCGGCCGGCGGCCGAGCAGCCGCGCGGCCTCGCGGCTCACGTGCGCGTACGACGTGCCGTGGAAGCCGTACCGGCGCACGTCGAGCTCGTCGCGCCACTGCCGGGGGACGGCGTAGGTCGCGGCGCGGGACGGGAGCGTCGCGTGGAAGGCGGTGTCGAACACGGCCACGTGCGGGACGTGGGGGAGCGCCGCGCGGGCGACCCGGATCCCGGTCGCGTTCGCCGGGTTGTGCAGCGGCGCGAGGACGGCGAGGTCGTCGATCGCCGCGAGCACGTCGTCGTCGACGACGACCGGGTCTCGGAAGCGGCGACCGCCGTGGACGACCCGGTGCCCGACGGCGACGAGGCCGCCGCCGGCGAGGTCCGGTCCGGCCTTCGCGAACGCGTCCAGGACCGCCCCGAGGGCCGCCGCGTGGTCGGCGAACGGCCCGTCGCCCTCGTGGACGTCGTCCGTGCCGTCGCCGTGCGTGCGGTGGTGCTCGAGCCGGCCGCCCTCGGCGCCGATCCGCTCGACGAGCCCGCGCGCGACGCCGGCGCCGCCGTCCGGCTCGACGAGCCGGTACTTCAGCGACGACGACCCGGTGTTGACCACCAGCACCCGCGGGGGACGTCCGGCCGCCTCGCTCACGCGACCGGCTCCGGGACGGCGGGCGCGGCGACGCTCGGGGACCTGGCCACGGCCGCCAGGCTACCCAGGCGGTGCCGGGGGTGCGGCGAGGGAGTCCCGGCAGCGGCGCTCGACGTCGTCGAGCTCGCCGAGCGTCGTCTCGATGTCCCGCCGGCGTTGCTCGAGCTCGGCCCGGCGGGCCGCGATCTGGTCGAGGAGGTAGCGCAGCTGGCCCTCCTCGCCGGGCTCCTGGTCGTACATGTCGACGATGCGGCGGATCTGGGCGAGGTCGAAGCCGAGCCGCTTGCCGCGCAGGACGAGTGCGAGCCGGACCCGGTCCCGCGGGTGGAACACCCGGGTGGTGCCGCGCCGCTCCGGCGTGATGAGGCCCTCCGCCTCGTAGAACCGGATCGCGCGGTGCGTCACGCCGAACTCGTCGGCCAGCTGGCCGATCGACCACGTCGGCGTCGTCCGCGTGGTCTGGTCCGCCACCCGCATCTGCATCGCGCACTCCTTCAGCCGCCGCTTGCGATCACCTGGCGAGACATCTTACCTTTACGTCAACGTAAAGCAGTAGCCTCAGACTGTCCGCCGCGGTGGCGGTCGGCGCCGAAGCGAGGGTGGGACATGGGCTTCGAGCTGTCCAAGGAGCACGAGGACTTCCGCAGGGTCGTCCGGGACTTCGCTGCGGAGCAGGTGGCCCCGCACGTCGCGCAGTGGGACGCCGAGCAGCGGTTCCCCGTCGAGCTTGTGCCACGGATGGGTGACCTCGGGCTCTTCGGTCTCGTCGCGCCCGAGGAGTTCGGCGGCGCCGGCGGCGACTTCACGAGCCTGTGCGTCGCGATCGAGGAGCTCGGCCGGGTCGACCAGTCCGTCGGGATCACGCTGTCCGCCGGGGTCGGGCTGGGGATCAACCCGATCCTCACCTTCGGCACGCAGGAGCAGAAGGAGCGCTGGCTGCCCGACCTCGTCGCGGGTCGCGCGCTCGCGGCGTTCGGGCTCACCGAGCCCGGGGCCGGCTCGGACGCCGCTGCCACCCGGACCCGCGCGGTCCTCGACGCAGGTGCTGCGGGCGGTGCCGGGGAGTGGGTCGTCGACGGCGCCAAGGCGTTCATCACGAACTCCGGGACGGCCCTGACGAGCGTCGTCACCGTCACCGCGCGGACCGGCGAGCGGCCCGACGGCCGGCCGGAGATCAGCACGGTCATGGTGCCGTCCGGGACGCCTGGCCTCACCGTCGAGCCCGCGTACCGCAAGCTCGGCTGGCATGCGTCGGACACCCACGGGCTCGCGTTCGAGGGCTGCCGGGTGCCCGCCGACCACCTGCTCGGCGAGCGTGGTCGCGGCGTCCACCAGTTCCTCGCCATCCTCGACGACGGCCGGATCGCCATCTCCGCGCTCGCCGTCGGGCTCGCCCAGGCGTGCCTGGACGCGACCCGTGTCCAGGCCTCGACCCGGGTCGCCTTCGGCCGGCCGATCGGGGCCAACCAGGGCGTCTCGTTCGCGGTCGCCGACCTCGCCGTCGCCGTCGAGGCCGCGCGGCTGCTCACGTACAAGGCGGCCTGGCTCAAGGACGAGCACAGCGCAGGCCGCCGGACGCTCGCCGAGGTCAAGCAGGCCGCCGCCGTCGCCAAGCTGTACTCGTCGACCGCCGCGGTCGACGCGACCCGGACCGCGACGCAGGTGTTCGGCGGCGCCGGTTTCATCGAGGACTCCCCGGTCGCGCGGTTCTACCGCGACGCGAAGATCCTCGAGATCGGCGAGGGCACGAGCGAGATCCAGCGGCTCGTCATCGCACGCGGGCTCGGACTTCCGGTTGACTGACGTCGTGGAGCAGACGACGGCGTCGGGCGCCGGCACGCCGTCCGGCGCGGGAACGCCGTCCGGCGCTGCCCGGCACGACCATCACGCCGAGGTGGCCGCCGCCCGGGCGGCGACCCTCACGCCCTCGCAGGCCGGCGCCGCGAAGCTCGCCGGTCAGGGCAAGCTGCCTGTGCGGCAACGGATCGCGCTGCTCGTCGACGACGGGTCCTTCGTCGAGGACGGCCAGCTCGCCAACTCCGCGGCGGGGGCGGCGTCCGGGTACGCCGTAGGAACCGGACTGCCGGCGGACGGCGTCGTCACCGGGCGCGGGCTCGTCGACGGCCGGCCCGCCGTCGTCATCGCCAACGACCCGACGGTCAAGGCCGGTTCGTGGGGCGCCCGGACGGTCGAGAAGATGGTCCGCGCCACGGAGACGGCTTTGCGCGAGGAGCTGCCGGTCTTCTGGCTCGTCGACTCCGCGGGTGCCCGGATCACCGACCAGGTCGAGCTCTTCCCCGGCCGTCGCGGCGCGGGCCGGATCTTCCACAACCAGGTCGCGCTGTCCGGCCGGGTGCCGCAGATCTGCTGCCTCTTCGGGCCGTCCGCCGCAGGTGGTGCGTACATCCCGGCGTTCTGCGACGTCGTCGTCATGGTCGAGGGAAACGCGAGCATGTACCTCGGCAGCCCGCGGATGGCCGAGATGGTCGTCGGCGAGACGGTCACGCTGGAGGAGATGGGCGGCGCCCGGATGCACTGCACCGTCTCGGGCTGCGGCGACAACCTCGCCGTCGACGACGCGGACGCCATCGAGCAGGCGCGGCTGTTCTTCTCCTACCTGCCGACCTGCTGGCGGGAGGCGCCGCCGGAGTACCCCGCCGAGCCGCCCGTCGCGCTCCTGACCCGGGAGTCGGTGCCGGAGAAGGAGTCCGTGCCCTTCGACGTCCACGAGGTCGTCGACGCGCTCGTCGACGAGGGGTCGTTCTTCGAGGTCAAGCCGCTGTTCGCCGCGGAGCTCGTGATCGGCTTCGGCCGGCTGGACGGCCGACCGGTCGGCATCGTCGCCAACAACAGCGCCGTGCGCGGCGGCGTGCTCTTCACCGACTCCGCCGACAAGGCGGCCCGGTTCATCTGGCTGTGCGACGCGTTCAACGTGCCGCTGGTCTATCTCGCCGACGTGCCGGGGTTCATGATCGGCAGCGAGGTCGAGCGGCAAGGGATCATCCGTCACGGTGCGAAGATGATCACCGCGGTGTCCGAGGCGACCGTGCCGCAGGTCTGCGTGGTGCTCCGCAAGGCCTACGGTGCCGGGCTCTACGCGATGGCCGGCCCCGGGTTCGGCCCGGACGCCACCCTGGCGCTGCCGACCGCCCGGATCGCCGTGATGGGCCCGGAGGCGGCGGTGAACGCCGTCTACGCCAACAAGATCGCGGCCATCGGGGACGACGCCGAGCGGGCTGCGTTCGTCGCCGAGCGGCGCGCCGAGTACGAGGAGGACGTCGACCTCATGCGCCTCGCGAGCGACCTCGTGGTCGACGCGGTCATCGAGCCCGACGAGCTGCGCCGCGAGGTGGTCCTACGGCTGTCGTACGCGGTCGGTCGCGACCGTCGCTTCAGCGACCGCCGCCACGGCGTGCCGCCGGTATGAGCGGTCGTCCGCCTGGCCGCGACGCCGGCGACGATGCCGTCGTCCCGGGGGTCGGCGGGATCGGCGGGATCGGCGGGATCGGCGGGATCGGCGGGGTCGGCGGGGTCGCCCGGGTCGCCGGGGTCTCGGCGTCCGAGGGGCACCCGACGCACGAGGAGCTCGTTGCCGCCGTCGCGGCGCTCGTTGCCGCCGCCCGGAGGGGGACCGGCCTGCACCGGCTGCCCCGGCGCGCCGCCGGTGGGCCCGGTGACGCCTGGCGGGCGACGCGGCTCGCCGCCCTCGGGCTGACCCCGCGCCGCCCCTGACCTGCTGGGACGTGCCCTGCGGCGATCGGGTGGTGATCTGCCCGCCTCGACCCGCTCGACCCGCTCGACCCGGTCACCCGACCCTTCGCCGACCGCTCAGCCGCTGCCCGCGGGGGCTCGCTGTCCCGGCCGTTGCTCTGCCCTCACATCTGAGGGCAGGGGCCCTGACATCTGGGGCAGGGCTCTCACATCTGGGGCAGGGCTCTCACATCTGGGGCAGGGCTCTCACTTCGGGGGGCAGAGCCAGGCCGTGCCTGGGACACGAGCCGCAGGGGCGGCTGCTCGGGCATCGGTGCAGCCATGAATGAGTGGCTGCAGGTGCTGGCACCCCTTCAGCCATGCACTCATGACTGCACACTCGGGATGCGGAGAGGGCCATGGGATCGGGAGAAGCCCATGGGTGGAGGGGGCATGGCTGGCGAGGGGTCTGGCTGGCTCGGCGTCGACGGCGGAGTCGTCGCGCAACCGTACGCACCCGGACCCTTCCTGCTGCCACGCCGGCCGGCTCCTGCTTGCCCCTGCCCGGCGCCCCCTCCGGCTCGCACCCGCCAGGCATCCCGTCCAGCTCGCACCCACCGGGCGCCGCCTCCGGCTGCGCCCACCCGGGGTCCCTCCGGCTTGCGCCCACCAGGCCGCCCGTCCAGCTCGCACCCACAGGGTGCCCCCCCTCCGGCTCGCACCCACAGGGTGCCCCCCTCCGGCTCGCCCCCACCCGGGGTCCCTCCGGCTCGCCCCCACCCGGGGGTCCCTCCGGCTCGCCCCCATCGGCGCCCCTCGGCCTCGCGCCCACCCGGCGCCGCTCAGGCTCTCACTCGCACCCACCCGGCATCCGCCCCGCCGTGCGCGGATCACCCGCAGGTCGCGGTGCCTGCGATCGGCGACCTCGCCCGGCTCGCCGTCGCCTCGGGGACGGTACGGCGCCCGGCTCGACTGCGCCGGACCCCGGCCCGGAACGCAGGCCGCGCCGACCCGCGCCACCCCTTCGCCTCACGGGCGGCACGAGCGGCGTCTCGGGCGACGAGGCGGCGCCCCGGACGGATGACTTGACGGAACCCTCGCCAGTTAGGTAAGCCTTACCTTTGTGTCCAATGACCTCCTTCTCGTGAACGCCGTCGCGTCGACCCCGTTCACGTCCCCTGACCTCCGTCCTGCGCGCCGTACCGGCCTGACCCGGACGACCGCCCTTCTCGGCGCCGTCCTCGCCGTCGGTGCGCTGGCGGGGTGCTCCAGCAAGCCGGTGGACCGGACCGTCGCCGTCCAGGGCACCGACAGTGCGTGCACGCCCGCTCAGGCGAGCGTCCAGGCCGGGGTCATCGCCTTCGCGTTCTCGAACTCCGGGAAGGAGACGAGCGAGCTCTACGTCCTGCGCGAGAACGGCGACGTCGTCGGCGAGCGCGAGGACGTCGCGCCGGGCGCGACGGCCGAGCTGGTCGTCGAGGTCGCCGCGGGCAGCTACACGCTCCAGTGCAAGCCCGGGCAGAAGGGCGACGGCATCTCGACGCCGATCACGGTCACGGGCTGATGATGACGACGAGCTGATGATGACGACGGGCCAATGATGACGACGGGCTGATGACGACGACGGGCTGACACGCGTCGCGCACGCCGGCCGCCGTGGGTCCGTCCGGCGTCCGGCCGGTCAGCGCCGCCAGAGCTCGTGCCAGGCGATGCCCAGCTCGGCGAGCAGGTCGCGGAGCACCGGCAGGCTGACCCCCACGACGGTGTGGTGGTCTCCCTCGATGCCGCGCACGTACGCCCCGCCGAGCCCGTCGGTCGTGAAGGCGCCCGCGACGGCGAGCGGTTCCCCGGTCGCGACGTAGGCGTCGATCTCGGCGTCCGACAGGTCGGCGAAGTGGACCGTCGTCGAGGCGACCGCGCCGAGCGTCCCGCCGGCGGGCACGCCCGTGCCGGCGTCGACCTCGCGGCGCAGGTCGACGACCCAGTGGCCGGTGTGCAGCACGCCGCTGCTGCCGCGCATCCGCCGCCATCGGCTGACGGCCTCCTGCGCCGAGGCCGGCTTGCCGTGCACCTCGCCGTCGAGCTCGAGCACCGAGTCGCAGCCGAGCACGACGGCCTGCGGGTCGAGGCCGTCGCGTGCTGCGACGTCCTCGGCCTTGGCCCGGGCGAGCACGAGCGCCACGTCGTGCGGCTGCGTGACGCTGTACCGGGCCACGA